>NZ_VCKY01000180.1 GCF_005889735.1 Nonomuraea turkmeniaca | reverse complement strand
GTGAGACTACGAGCCGGGGTGGGGAGCGGCGGCGTCAGCTATAGGAGTGTTCCGGGGCCGGGAAGGCGCCGGAGGCGACCTCGTCGGCGAAGGCCCGGACGGCGCGGTCCATGTCGGCGGCCAGGTCCGCGTACCGCTTGACGAACTTGGCCGGGCGCGGCGTCAGCCCCATCAGGTCCTGCCACACCAGGACCTGCGCGTCCGTCGCCGCCCCGGCCCCGATGCCGATCGTCGGGATCGCCAGCGACGTCGTGACCCGCTGAGCCAACGCGGCCGGCACACATTCCAGCACCACCGAGAAGGCCCCGGCCCGCTCCAGATCCTTGGCGTCCGCCATGAGCTCGTCGCCCGACTGCCCCCGCCCCTGGACGCGGTACCCGCCCAGGACGTTGACCGACTGCGGGGTCAGCCCGAGATGCGCCATCACCGGTACGCCGGCCGACACCAGCGCCTCCACCTGCGGCAGGATCCGGCGGCCGCCCTCGAGCTTGACCGCGTGCGCGCCCGCCTCCTTCATGAAGCGGGCCGCCGACTCCAGCGCCTGCCCGGGTGAGGACTGGTAGGACCCGAACGGCAGGTCCGCGACCACGAGCGCGCGTGACGAGCCGCGCACGACGGCCGCCGTCAACGGCAGCAGGTCGTCGACCGTGACGGGCAGCGTGGAGTCGTACCCGTACACGACCATGGCCGCCGAGTCGCCCACCAGCAGGACCGGGATGCCGGCCGTGTCGAACACCCTCGCCGTCATCGCGTCGTAGGCGGTGACCATGGGCCATCGCTCTCCGCGCTCCTTGGCGGCGGTGAGGTCGCGGACGGTGACACGGCGCCCGGAGACGCCGCCGTACAGCGAAGTGGTTGAAGAGGACATGTGTAAACCCTCCGGAAAAACGTCTCGAGGCGCCCCTGTGGCGTCCCCGGACTCCTACTGATGATGGCACGCGCGGAAAACCAGTGGCGAAACTGTCGGTGCCTCTTGCCACAATCAACGCGGAGGTAATCAACGACATGGCTCTCGACCCTTACCGACGGCTGCTCAGGATCCGGGGCGTCCCCACGCTGCTGCTGGTGGGGCTGCTGGCGCGAGTTCCGGCCACTGCCACGGGCATGGCGCTGACCCTGCACGTGGCCGTGGTGCTCGAGCTCGGCTACGCCAAGGCGGGGCTGATCACCCTGGCGAGCACGATCGGCATGGCGGTCGGCTCGCCGCTGTCGGGAAGGCTCGTCGACAAGCACGGGCTGCGTCCCGTGCTCACCGTCACCACCGTGGTGCAGGCGGCGTTCTGGGCGTGCGCGTGGTCCTTGCCGTTCCCCGCCCTGCTCGTGGCGGCGGCGCTGGCGGGGCTGCTGGCACTGCCGGTGTTCAGCGTGATCAGACAGTGCCTGGCCGCGATGGTGCCCGTTCCGCAGCGGCGCACCGGGTTCGCGCTCGACTCGATCCTGGTGGAAGTGTCCTACATGACCGGGCCGGCGCTGGCGGTGGCCGGCATCACCACGCTGGGCAGCGGCGTGACGATGGCGGTCGTCGGGATGGGCATGACGGCCGCGGGGCTGGGCCTGATCGTGCTCAACCCGCCCACCCGGTCGGCCGACGAGGAGAAAGGCCGGGAGGATCACGCGGGCAGGCTGCCCAGACGCCAGTGGCTCACGCCGGCGTTCGGGGCGCTGCTCGGCACCGTCGCGGCGGCCACGTTCGTGCTCACCGCGAGTGAGCTCGCCCTGGTCGCGACCATGACAAAGACTCACCAGACCGCGTGGGTCGGCGTCGCCGTGGGCATCTGGTGCGCCTACTCGCTGATCGGCGGGCTCGTGTACGGGGGTCTGTCGCGTGGCCTCCCGCCCTTGGTGCTCATCGGGGGCATGGGCCTGCTGACCGTTCCGGTGGGCTTGGCCGGTGGCGACTGGCGCTGGCTGATCGTCGCCCTGCTGCCGGCCGGGCTGCTCTGCGCCCCGTCCCTTTCGTCCACCGTCGACGCCGTCAGCGGGTGGGTGCCCGCGCGGGCCAGGGGCGAGGCGATGGGCTTCCACGGCACCGCGCTGCTGATCGGCGGCGCGGCCTCGGCTCCCATCGCCGGGGCCGTCATCGATGGCTTCGGTCCGGCCTGGGCGTTCGCCGTGGCCGGCCTGGTGGGGGTGGCCATGGTGCTGGCCGCCGTCCCGTTCTGGCGCCGCCGCCCGGCGCAGGTTTCCCCGATGCCGGGTGTCGAGAAGCTCGCGCCCCCGGCTCCGGCTCCTTCCACGGTGGCCTGATCCGGCACGCTGGTCGCGGCACCGGGCACAGGGGCGTCGGTGCCGCACCAGGAGTGGAGGCGATGCCTGGAGTTCGCCTGCAGTTTACGAAACGACACCGTTGCGTATCGGAATAGCTTGCGATACGGTGTCGTTGCGAAACTCAGACGTATCGAAATTAAGGATGCCTCCCATGGACTCGAACACAGGACATCCACGCCGATGGGCGATCCTCGGCGTGCTGGTGTTCAGCCTGCTGGCGGTCGTACTCGACAACACGATCCTCAACGTGGCGATGAAGACGATCGCCGACCCGGTTGAAGGGCTCGGCGCGACGCAGAGCGAGCTGGAATGGGCGATCAACTCCTACACGCTGGTGTTCGCCGGATTGTTGTTCACGTTCGGTGTGATCGGTGACCGAACAGGACGCAAGCGGATGTTGTTCATCGGCATGGCGTTGTTCGGCCTGGCCTCGCTCGCCAGCGCCTACTCGCAGGATCCCCTGCAGTTGATCCTGGCCAGGGCGGCGATGGGCATCGGTGGTGCGGCGATCATGCCGGCGACCCTGGCCATCATCTCCAATGTCTTCCCGGCCAGCGAGCGCGGCAGGGCGATCGGCATCTGGGCCAGCGGCGTGGGGCTCGCGGTGGCGATCGGTCCGATCACGGGCGGCCTGTTGATCGAGAACTTCTGGTGGGGCTCGGTCTTCCTGATCAACGTGCCGATCGTGATCATCGGGTTGTTCCTCATCGCCAACATCGTGCCCGAGTCGCAGGACCCGAAGCCGTCCAAGCTCGACCCGGTCGGCGTGGTGCTGTCGATCATCGGCCTCGTGGCCCTCGTGTTCGGCATCATCCGCGGCGGCTTCCTGGGCACCGTGGCCAGCGCCGAGGTGATCGCGCCCACGCTGATCGGCGTGGCGGTCCTGGGCCTGTTCGTGTGGTGGGAGCGGCGCATCGACCACCCGGTCTTCGACGTGCGCAACTTCTCCAACGTCAAGTTCAGCTCGGCCATCGGCATGATGGGCATCGTGTTCTTCGCGATGATGGGCGGGATGTTCTTCCTGACGTTCTATCTGCAGGCCGTGCGGGGCTTCACGGCGCTGCAGGCGGGCGCGCTGATGATCCCGTTCGCCGCCGCGCAGCTGATCTTCGCGCCGCTCAGCCAGCGGGTGAACGAGCGGTTCGGGGCCAAGCTGTCGGCCACGGTCAGCATGATCGTGGTGACCGCGGCGCTGGCCAGCTACGCGTTCATGGACCAGAACACGTCGATCGTGCTCATCGAGGTCATCTTCTTCGTCCAGGGCGCCGCGATGGCCAACATCATGCCGCCCGCCACCACCGCCATCATGGAGTCGCTTCCCCGGGAGAAGGCCGGCGTCGGCTCGGCCATGAGCAACACCGTCCGCCAGGTCGCCGGCGCGCTCGGCGTGGCCGTGCTCGGCTCGGTGCTGTCGTCCAGCTACCGAGCCGAGATGGCGCCCACGCTGGCGGCGCTTCCCGCCGACGTGCGCCACTCCGCCGGTGAGTCCATCATGGCCACGCTGGGCGTCGCCGAGGGGCTCGGCGAGCAGGGCCAGGCGCTGATCCAGCCCGCGTTCACCGCCTTCATCGACGGCATGCAGGTCACGGCCCTGGTGTCGGCGGCGATCGCGCTGCTCGGCGTCGTGGTCGTGGCCAGGTGGATGCCGGGCAAGCCCCGTCCCGCGCAGCAGGCGGAGCCGCTGAAGGAGCCCGCCGCCGTTTGAGATCCTCCCCGTCTGATCGAAGGCGGGGATTCCAGCCCATCTCCCGCAAGAGGAGGAGCCAGTGGCAAGATCGGAAGGCCGACGCGCCGCACCGTCCCACGGTCGTTCTCTTGGCCGGGAGATGGCGAAGGCACGCTGTGGATGTACGGTGAGACCGCGATGACGATCCAGGAAACAGGGGCCGCCCGTCCGGCTGGGCGGCCGCGAAGCGAGAAGGCCGAGAAGGCGATCATTGACGCCACCCTCGACTTGATCAGCGAGGGCATGGGCATCTCCGAGCTGTCGATCGAGGCGATCGCGTCGAAGGCGGGAGTCGGCAAGACGACGATCTACCGGCGCTGGTCCAACAAGGAGGACCTGGTCGTCGACGCGCTCTCCACGCTCAAGGCGCCGTTGCCGCTGCTCGCCGGCACGTCGGTGCGTGAGGATCTGATCAGCCTGCTCGACGCGATGGTGCAGGAGTCGGGGGACCGGCGCAGCCGGTGCGTGATGAACATCGCGATGAGCGAGGCCGATCGTTACCCGCAACTGCTGGAGCGCTTCCTCAAGCGCGCCGTCGAGCCGCGCAGGGAGGCGCTGCGGAGCGTGATCGAGCGCGGCGTCGCCTCCGGGGAGCTCCGGGCCGGCCTGGACGTCGACATGGGCATGGCCGTCCTCTCCGGCGCCATGTTGTGGCACACCAAGTGGGGCCCGGCCGGGGACCTTCCGGCCGATCTAGCCGAACGTGTCGTCGATGCGGCCCTGGCGGGCCTGGCGCCCTGAACGCGCGTACGACTAGGCCTGGGCAGAACGTGAGCATCGTTCTAACGTCGCGGTCATGGGACCCCTGCGGAGGATTGCGGCGGTCGTCGCGCTCGCCTTAGGTCTGTTGTTGCCCGCCGGTGCCGCCTTCGCGCATGAAGAGCGGCCAGTGCGGTTCCCCGACGGCACGGGCACGGTGCCGCGACTGCGGACCGGCGAGCCGGACCTGCTGGTCTGCAAAACCGACAAGGCCGAGTTCGAGCGGCGAATCGCGAAATTTACGCCGCAGCTCCAAGAGCGCAACCGTGATCTTTTCGCGAGATGTCAGGAAAGCGGGGTGCGACACCTGCAGGAGGCCGTCGACCAGATCGACCGCCCCGGCATGACCATCGCCATCCTCCCCGGCCTCTACCGCGAGGAACCCAGCCAAGCCGCCCCGACCGGCGATTGCGCCCGGCTCCCCGCCCGCTGGGCGCACCACGGGGGATACCAGATCCTCGGCTTCGACCAGCAGCGGCAATGCCCCCACAACCAGAACCTCGTCGCCGTCCTCGGCAAGGAGGACCTGCAGATCGAGGGCACCGGCGCCGGCCCGCTGGACGTCGTCATCGACGCCGAGTACCGCAAGCTGAACGCCATCCGGGCCGACCGCGCCAACGGCGTCTACTTCAAGAACTTCACCGCCCAGCGCACCACGTTCAACTCCCTGTACGTGCTCGAAACCGACGGATTCGTCATCGACCAGGTCCTCACCCGCTGGAACGACGAGTACGGCTTCCTCACCTTCGCGAGCGACCACGGCCTCTACACCGACTGCGAGTCGTACGGCAACGGCGACGGCGGCCTGTATCCGGGCAGCGCCGCCAACATCAACGACGGCCGCGGCCACGACGTGCCCCGGTACGCCATCGAGATCCGCCGCTGCCGGAGTCACCACAACGCGCTCGGCTACTCCGGCACCGCCGGCGACTCGGTGTGGGTGCACGACAACGAATTCCACGACAACATGGTCGGCGCCACGATGGACAGCCTCTGGCCCTCCCATCCCGGCCTGCCCCAGAACCATGCCAAGTTCGAGAACAACCAGATCCACGACAACAACCGCGACTACTACCGGTACACGCGCGACGGCACCTGCGCCAAGCCTCCGGCCCAGCGGGGCTACGAGCAGGGGGTGGTCTGCCCTCAGGTGGGGGTCCCGTCGGGCACGGGCGTTCTGGTCGCGGGCGGCAACTACAACGTCTTCGCGGGCAACCGCGTCTGGGGGCACCGGCGGGCGGCGTTCCAGCTGTTCGGCGTGCCGGCGTTCATCCGGGGCGAGAGCGACCTGGCCAAGCAGGCCGACACCTCCGACTTCAACCGGTACGAACGCAACGTCTTCGGCGTCACCCCGGCGGGGGAGCGGCGGCCGAACGGGCTGGACGTGTGGTGGGACGGGCAGGGCGCCGGCAACTGCTGGCAGGGCGACACGGGCACGTCCACGCCCGCCGTGCTGCCGGTGTGCGCCGACCGGGCGCCCGAGCTGTCGGGCGGGACGCGCCGGGTCCTTGCTGAGCCCGTGAAGCTGATCAAGCTGTACATGTGCGCCGACTTCAGCGCCTCAGAGGCCCGCCTGCCCGCCGGGTGCGACTGGTTCGGCGCGTCCGGGCTGGGCAAGGTCGAGGCTCTGCTGGCGCTGGGCGGCTCGGTGGTGCTGGCACTGCTGGCGTGGCTCTTCTGGTGGCGCTCCCGCCGCGCCGCCCGCCTCGTCGGCGGCGGGTCGCCGCCCGGCACGTTCCGGGTCGGCTTCCGCGCCGCGTTCGGGGTCACGGCCGGTGCGGGCCGGCGGCTGGAGGCGGACGTACGGTTCGGCGAGGAGGACGACCCGCCAGGGAACGCGGCGGCGGCACCCACCCTGCGCAGGCACCGGCTGATCGTGGCGGGGACCGCCGCCGGGATCGCCGGGCTGCTGCTCGACGTGGTGGCGGCGGCCGTCGACAGCCCCGAACAGACGGGGGTGGCGTTGCTGCTCATGGCGGCGTGGTGGTTGTGCCTGGGGGCGGCGCTGCGGGCCCGGCGGCCGGTGTTCGGGTGGTTCACCGTCGTCGTGGGCGTGCTGGCGGCGGCGGATGCCTTCGATCGGCTGGTGTACTTGATCCCGTTCGTCCCGCTGGGGCCAGGATGGGTGCGCGGGCTGGTCACCGGGATCTGGGTGGTGTGCGCGGTCCTGGTGCTCATGCTCCGGGACGGCCGCAGTGCGGAGGAGAGCACCGCCGAGGCCCAGGTGCCGGCGTGAACCTCTCGTCCCGGACGCGCGGCTAGGCGGACGTCCGGCGGCGGAACAGCACCGCCGCGACCGGCACGCTCACCAGCACCACGCCCGCGAGCCAGACCACCGCCACCACCCCGGACGACCCCACGGGCTCGCCCAGGAGCAGCGCCCGCAACGTCGCCACGATCGGCGTGATCGGCTGGTTGTAGGCGAAGTCCCGCAGCACACCGGGCATGGTCTCGGCCGGCACGACCCCGTCCGACAGGTACGGCAGGAACAACACGACGAAGCTGAACGCCCCCGCCGCCTGGGTCGACCTCACCAGCAGCCCCCAGAGCACGGCCAGCGACGACATCGCCAGCACGTACGCCGCCACCAGCCCCAGCACCAGAGCCCAGCCGGCGAGCGTGGCGTCCGGGCGGTAACCGAGGATGACGGCCGCGGCCAGGGCGAACCCGCAGGCCGCCACGTTGCGGACGACGGAGGCGACCACATGGCCCGCCGGGACCACCCAGCCGCCGATCGGGAGGGTGCGGAAGCGGTCGATCATGCCGCCGGTCATGTCGTCGGCGATGTTCACGGCCGTCAGCGCGGCCCCGTACCCGCCTGACATGAGCAGCACGGCCGGCGCCACGAACTCGATGTAGGCCAGCCCGCTGGAGCCGGTGGTGATCGCCCCGCCGAAGACGTACACGAACAACACCATGATGATCACGGGCATGGCGATGTTGATGATGAGGCTGTCGAGGACGCGCAGCTCGCGGCGCAGGTCGCGGACGACGAGGCGGCGCAGATCGCCTGCGGAGGTCAGGACCCCGCTCATGCCGCGGCCGCCGTCAGCTCGAAGAAGACGTCGTCGAGCGTGGGCGTGCGCAGCGCCACGTGCTCGACCGCGACGCCGGCCCGGTGCAGCGCGTCGAGTGTGTGGCGCAGGTGGTCGGGGCCCTGGACGGCCAGCGTGAGCTGGGCGGCGTCCGCGTCGACGGGCGTCCCGAGCGCCGCCCCGGCCCGCGGCGCGTCCTCCGCCCGGGACAGTCGCAGGACCAGGCGTTCGGCGCCGACCTGGCGTTTCAGCGCGGCGGGGGAGTCGTCGGCCACGACCCGCCCGCCGTTGATCACCACGACCCGGTCGGCGAGCTGGTCGGCCTCCTCCAGGTACTGCGTGGTGAGCAGGATCGTGGTCCCGGAGGCCAGCAGCTCGCGGATCACCGACCACAACTCGGCGCGGCTGCGCGGGTCGAGCCCGGTGGTGGGCTCGTCGAGGAACAGGATCCGCGGCGCCGACACCATGCTCGCCGCGAGGTCCAGCCGCCGCCGCATCCCGCCGGAGTACGTCCCCACCCGCCGGTTCGCGGCCGCTGCCAGGTCGAACCGCTCCAGCAGCTCCTCGGCCCGCCGCCGCGCCTGCCGCCCGCCCAGATGGTAGAGGCCGGCGAACAACTCCAGGTTCTCCCGTCCGGTCAGCAGGCCGTCCACCGTGGCCTGCTGGGAGGTCAGCCCGATCACCCGGCGCACCGCGACCCCCTCGCGTATGACGTCGTGGCCGCCCACCGTGGCGGTCCCCGCGTCGGGCGCCAGCAGCGTGGTCAGGATGCGCACGGTGGTCGTCTTGCCCGACCCGTTGGGGCCGAGCAGAGCGACCAGCGTGCCGGTGGGCACGGCCAGGTCGATCCCGGTCAGCACCCGGGTGGCGCCGAAGGACTTCGTCAGCCCCCGGGCGCTGACGGCATCTGTGAATGGCGTACTGTGTATGACGTTCATAGTTTTAAGGTAATGCACAATCCTAGGAGCGGGTCAAGGAGGAGTTCGCATGGCGCAGGAGCGGGCGCTGCCGTCCGTGGTGGAACGTATGTGGGGGCGCGAGCCGGTGACGCGCCGGGGACCGCGGCCGCGGCTGAACCTGGCGGCCATCACCGCCGCCGCCATCGAGATCGCCGACGCCGAGGGGCTGGCCGGGGTCTCGATGGCCGCCGTGGCCGCACGGGTGGGGGTGGCGGCGACGGCGCTCTACCGGTACGTCGAGAGCAAGGAAGACCTGCTCACGGCCATGGCCGACGCCGCCGCGCCGCTGCCGCCCGAGCCCGAGGGCAGGACCTGGCGCGAATACCTGGCCGTGTGGACCCGGACGCACCGCGACATCCTGCTCGACCGCCCATGGTTGTTGTCGGTCGCCGGGTCCGTGCCCCCGATGGGCCCGCGGCGGCTGCTGTGGCTGGACCGCGCCCTCGCCTCGCTCGACGGCACGGGTCTCGACGACGGCGAGAAGATCAACGTGGCGAGCGCGCTGACCGGCTACGCGCTCACCGACGCCGCCCTCGTCCACGCCGTCGCCGGTGGCGACCCGCGGATGGAGGAGGCCGGGATCAAGGGCGCCGCCGACTACGGCGAGGTGCTGGCCGGCGTGCTCGACCCCGAGACCTACCCGGCCCTGTCGGCCGCGATGCGCTCGGGCGCCATGCGCGGCGCGGAGGGCTGGATGGACGACGGCGACTTCGTCTTCGGGCTCGACCTGCTGCTCGACGGCATCGAGGCGTTGATCCGGCGGCGGGCGCTGGAGGGTCACGGCGGAGGGGAGTAGCTCCCGCCACGCGGACGTGCGCGACGGGGACTTCGTGCAGGCCGCGATACCACCGCCACCTGACACACACCGTGTCATCTCGGTCATCGCCACGATCTTCTCGGGTAGCTTGGCCTCGGAGCAGGCGGCGAGGGGGACAGCAGGATGGCGGACACGGCGGAGCTGCTGGCCGCGGCGCGGGCGGGCGACCGCGACGCGTTCGGCCGCCTGGTCGGGCCGCTGCGGGAGGAGCTGCGCGCGCACTGCTATCGGATGCTGGGCTCCGTTCACGACGCCGAGGACGCCGTCCAGGACACGCTGGACCGGGCCTGGCGCACCATGGCGCGGTTCGAGGACCGCGGGACGATCAGGGCGTGGCTCTACAAGATCGCGACCAACCGGGCACTGACGCTGATCGACCGGCGGGGACGGCGCGAGCTGCCCACCGACCTGAGCCCCGAGGCCGCGCCGGTGGCCGAGGTGGCGTGGCTGGAGCCGTACCCCGACCGGCTGATGGGCTGGACGGCGGAGCTGGGCCCCGAGGCGCGCGTGGTGGCGCGGGAGAGCATAGAGCTGGCCTTCGTGGCCGCCCTGCAGCACCTGTCGGCCCGGCAGCGGGCCGTCCTGCTGCTGCGGGACGTGCTCGGGTACGCCGCCGCCGAGGCCGCCGACCAACTGGACACCACCGTCGCGGCGGTCAACAGCGCCCTGCAGCGCGCCCGCAAGGTCCTCGCCGAGCTGCTGCCCGAGCCGAGCCAGCGGCAGACGCTGGACGCGCTGGGCGAGCCGGGGCAGCGGGACCTGGCCCGCCGGTACGCCGCCGCCTGGGAGGCCGGTGACGTCGACGCCATCGTGGCGATGCTGACCGAGGACGCGAAGTACTCGATGCCGCCGCTGACCGCCTGGTACCAGGGCCACGACGGCATCCGCGGATTCCTGGCCGAGGGGCCGCTGACCAGCCGCTGGCGTTTCCTGCCGGCGCGGGCCAACGGGCAGCTCGGGTTCGGCACGTACATGTGGGACGAGCGGCGGGCCATGTACGTCCCGGCAGGCCTGGACCTGATCGTCGTGCGCGGCACCCGGATCGCCGAGGTCGTCTCCTTCCAGGGGGCCGATTTCGGGGACTTCGACCTTCCGCCGGAACTGCCGCGATGATTTCGCGCCCCGGCCCGGGTTGTAGTCCTGACGACCAACCGACCGGGAAGGACTCCACCCCATGACCACCGACGAGAAGCGGATCCGCGAGCTGATCGAGCGCTGGGCTGAGGCGGTGCACGCCGGCGACCTCCAGCGCGTCCTCGCCGATCATGCCGCCGACATCGTGATGTACGACGTGCCGCCGCCCTACGAGGGCGTGCACGGCATCGAGGCGTACCGGGAGACGTGGCCGGGCTTCTTCCAGTGGCAGGCGCAGGGCGCGTCGTTCGAGATCGAGACCCTGGACGTCACCGCCGGCTCCGACGTCGCCTTCGCCCACGCCCTGCTGCGCTGCGGCACCCCCGGCGAACTCGCCGCGAACCCGCGGTACCGGCTGCGGCTGACGCTCGGCCTGCGCAAGGAGCAGGGCCGCTGGGTCGTCGCCCACGAGCACCACTCGTTCCCGCTTGGGGACGAGAGCGCGGGCGAGGAGGAGGTGCGCCGGGTGCACGAGCGCTGGTACGCCGAGACCGCCGCCAAGGACCTGGACGGCATGATGGCCGCCATCGCCGACGACGTGGTCTCGTACGAGCACCAGACGCCCCTGGAGTACACCGGCGTCGACGCCGTGCGCGAGGTCTGCGCCCGCGGCCTCGACGCCCCCGGCGACGTGAGCCTGGACGTGCCCGACCTGAAGATCCTGGTACGCGAGGACCTCGCGGTGGCCTGGGGGCTCAACCGCGTCCGCGTCGTGGGCCAGGACGGGCAGGCGTCCGAGAGCTGGTCGCGGGGCACGCGGGTGTTCGAGCGGCGCGACGGGGCCTGGATGATGGTGCACCAGCACCTGTCGTTCCCGCTGGACCAGGCCACCGGCGCGGCCAGGACCGACCTGCGGCCCTCGTCACGGTAGCGACGACGGCAGCCCGAGCAGCGGGAAGTGCTCGCGGCCGATGAACGAGGTGATCTCGCTGACCCGCTCCCCGCGCAGCGTGAGCACGTTGATCGACCAGGCCAGGTGCGCGCCGGCCGCCTCGTCCCAGAGGTAGGAGGCGGCGGCCGGCTGGCCGTTGGCGTGCGCCGGGAGGTGCCGCCAGGAGCCGCATGAGGTCAGCGGCACCCGTACCGCGAAGTCGGTGACGGCCTCCAGACCCCGGTACCAGTGCGGAATCGGCGGCATCGACCAGGTCACGTCCTCGGTGAGCAGCGCGACCAGGGCGTCGGCGTCGCCGCGTTCCAGCGCGGCGGCGTACCCGGAGACGATGTCCCGCACGCGCGCGTCCCCGAGAGCCCGCAGCGTCTGCTGCTGGGAGGGGGCGGGCACCCGCTCGGCGACGAGCCTGCGGGCCCGCGCCAGGGCGCTGTTGACCGACGTCGTCGTGGTGCGCATCATGGCGGCGATCTCGGCGGCGGAGAATCCCAGGACCTCGAACAGCAGCAGCGCCGCCCGCTGGTTACCCGGCAGGTGCTGCAGGGCCGCGACGAACGCCAGCTCGACGGCCTCCCGCCGCTCATAGCGGGCGTCCGGTCCTGCCTCGGGGCACGGCCCGTTGTCCGGGTACGGCCCCAGCCAGGCCACGTCCGTCCGGGGGACCGTGCCCTCGACCACGGCGCGCTCACTGGCCGGGCCGAGATCCACCGGCAGCGCCCGTCTGCCGCGCGCTTCGACCACGTCCAGGCAGGTACGGGTGGCCACCGTGTACAACCACGAGCGCAGCGAGCTCCGTCCCTCGAACCGCGCCAGCCCGCGCCAGGCCCGCACCAGCGCATCCTGCAGGGCGTCCTCGGCGTCGTGGGCCGAGCCGAGCATGCGGTAACAATGCGCGTGCAGCTCGCTGCGCAGGGGCGCGATGAGGCGGGCGAAGGCGTCGTCGTCCCCGTCGCGCGCCCGGCCCAGGTCGCGGTCCTCCGTTGCCGGTTCTGACGTCGGTTGAGATATCTCGCTCACAAGGCTCGATTCTGCCCCACGATGGGCGCCCGCCTCCGCCTCTCGGCGGTTGTGCGGGCCGGGGGTTGGGTCGGGTTTCGGACGGCGGCGAGCATGGTGTCCAAGTGCCGCTGGGACGTCTGGAGGCGCTCGATCGTCTCGGTGATGCGCTGCCGCTCCCGCCGCAAGTGCGTGATCATCCCCGGGCAGGCCACCGGCACCATCCGCCCGCCCTCGTCGTCGTGAACGCAGTCCAGCAGCCGGGCGATGACCGCGGTGGGCAGCCCGGCGGCCAGCAGGTCGCGGATGTGGCGGACGGTGGCGACGTCCGACTGGTGGTACTCCCGATAGCCGTTGGGCAGCCGCACGGGCCGCAACAGCCCCTGCTCCTCGTAGTAGCGCAGCAGCCGCCTGCTCACCCCGGTCTCGTGGGCCAGGTCACCGATCCGCATGCGCTCCTCGCTCCTCGCTTGACCCTCACATGGATGTGACGCTTTAGCGTCTCCACATCTGCCAACAAGGGGAAGGAGCCGATGATGCCGGGAGCGGTGATTGTCGGAGCGGGGCCGGGGATCGGCCGGTCGGTCGCGCGCCGGTTCGCACGCGAGGGCCTGCCAGTGGCCCTCGTCTCGCGTACGGGCGGCACCTTGGGCCTCGACGGACCGGCGGGCGGGGCGGGGGTGCGTGCGTACCGGGCCGACAGCGCCGACGAGACAGCCCTGCGGGCCGCCCTCGACGCGGCGGCCGCCGACCTGGGCACGCCGGACGTCGTCGTGTACAACGCCGCGATCATCCGGCCCGACGCGCCCGGCGAGGTCACCGTGCGGGCCCACCTGGACGCCTGGGCGGTCAACGTGGTGGGCGCGCTCATCGCGGCCGCCCACATCGCCCCCGCGATGGCGCGCCGCGGCGGCGGCACGTTCATCATCACCGGCGGCATGCCCGAGCCCAAGCGTGAGTACGTCAGCCTGTCGCTCGGCAAGAGCGGCGTGCGGACGCTGGTGGCGCTGCTCGACCAGGAGTACGGACCGTCCGGCGTCCACGTGGCCTCGGTCACCGTGGCGGGCCCCGTCGCCCCGGGCACGGCCTTCGACCCGGACGACATCGCCGAGCACTACTGGCGCCTGCACACCCAGCGCCGCGACGGCTGGGACCACGAGATCCTCCACAGCGGCCACCCCGACCGCTAACCCTCCACGAACCAGGTCATCCCGCATGCCCAGGCCACTCCCGCATGCGCAGGCCGTTCCGCATGCGCAGGCCATTGCGTATGCAGGCCATTGCGTGTGCGCAGGCCATTGCGTGTGCCTAGGCCGCTCGTATGACCGCGTCTCCCGTGTGGCCAGGACGCCGTCGTGGGCAACGCCACCACGTGTGGTCGAGACACCCGCGTGGCCAGGTCACCCGCGTGGCCGCGAGCACCTCCGCGACCCGTGCCGAGTCCATGGCGCGGCCGGTAGCAGGTGCTCAGGACGCGGTCACGCGGAGGCCGGCGGCGGCGACTGCCGGAGCGTGAGCAGAGGCGTTCGCGCCACGAGCCTCGGGCCAGTGGTCAGGGTGCTGGGTGCTGGGTGCTGGGGCAGGTCGCGGGGATCGGTGCGGGGGTCAGGGTGCGGGGATCAGGGTGAAGGTGGTGGTCGCGGCGACCCGGCCGTTGACGATCACGTCGAGCTCCCTGGGCCCGGGCGGCTCGTCGCGGGTGGTCACCGGCCGGAAGGAGTGGCTCTTGCGTAGGGTGAACGTCGCCCCGGCCCCGTCCGCAGCACGCTGACCCAAATGGAACACCCGACGTGAGCCCGGTCGCCGGATCGCGTACTTGAGCAGCAGCGGCCCAGGCCCGTCCGCCGTGACCGAGACCGAGAAGGCCAGCTTCGCGCCGACGGCCACCGTGTCCGCCTCCAAGGCCAGCACGTCCACCGCGCCGCTCCCCGGAGTCGCGCCCATGAGCGCGAGCGCCTCGGGATGCCCGGCCCGCAGCAGGCCGCGCGCCGCGTGCCGCAACACTTTCTCCACGTGCGAGCCGCCGCCGGACCGCCAGCGGGCCATCAGCTCCAAGGCCACCTCGGGATGGTCCTTGGCCAGGTCGTTGACGTGGTTGGCGACCGAGCGGCGGACGTATTCGCTCGGGTCATCGCGCAACCGGTCGAGCAGGGGCAACGTCGGCCCGGGGGTCATCAGCCACCCCACCCGCGTGGCCCACGGCAGCCGTGGGCGTGCCCCTTCCGAGGCCAGCCGCCGCAGATGCTCGTCGGGAGACTCCGCCCACCCGTACATGATCTTGAGGGCGTCGTCGCGGTAACGCTCCAGGTAGGGGCGTACCGCGAACTCGCCCGTCGAGTACGGCGTGAGCGCCGCCAGCGTCTCCATCGCCGTGTCCAGGTGATCGAGCCCTTGCACGGCCGTGTGATCGGTGGCCGGCCAGCCGCTCCACATGTCCAGCCGCGACGCGCACGCGCGCACGAGCTCGGCGGCCTGCGGGTAGGCCGCCGGGAGCGCGCCGGCCAGCGCCACGGTGACGTGCCTGACCCGGTCCTTCAGCTCCAGCCCGTCGAGCCCGTCCATGGCCCGCCCCACGAACCGGTCCCGGGGAAACGGCGCCCACGCGGCGGCCAGCCCGTCGGCCAGCACCGACACGGACCGGGCGTTGATCATGTCTTTCAGCGGTTGAGCCACGGCGTTACTGTGCCAGCCGCCACCGACAATTCGCGCTACGCGTCCGTGTCCCTGAGCTGCTCGAAGTACGGCTTCATCGACGGGTAGTAGTCGTCGAAGTCAGGCTGGGCGGAGCCGTCGCGGGAGGCCACGAGCATGTCCAGGTAGTACTCCCAGCCGGGCCCGATCTCGCCAATGCCCTCCTCGTCGGCCAGGCGCTGGACGAACCGCAGCTCCGTCGTGCCGTCCCGCTCGGACAGCAGCAGTTCCAGATGCCAGGACCCGGCCTCGTCCACGGCGGACACCTCCAGCCGCCGCGGCGGCTCGCACGCCTCGATGCGCATCTCGAACCAGGGCTGCTGCTCCTCGTACGCCTGCTGGACCTTGATCGTGCGGCCGGGGCCGGCCTGGCCCTCCCAAGGGCCGAACCAGCGTGCCGTGCGTTCCGGCTCGGTGAGGCTCGCCCACACGTCCTCGGCGGGCGCGCGGAAGGTGCGGGTGAGGACGAGATCGCTGCCGGCCTCCGTGCGGAACAGCCGGCCGGTGGGGAATCGATTCATGCCATGGTCGCCTTTCTGCCGTCCGCGGCGCCGCCCGTGCGGCGTTCGCGGCGTGTGCGGTAGACCTCGGTCTCCAGTGCGTCGAGGCGGTGCTCCCATCCGGCGGGCCGGACGAACTGGGCCAGCCACGCGACGAGCTCGGTGAACCGCTCGGGATCGAGCGTGTAGAAGCGCTGCCGGCCCACGAGCTCCACGCGTACCAGCCCGCTCTGCCTGAGCACGCGCAGATGGCGGCTCACGGCGGGGCGGCTGATCGGGAAACGCTCGGCGACCTCGCCGGCCGGCAGGCGTCCATCCCGGAGCAGCACCAGGATCTCCCGCCGCACCGGATCCGCGATCGCCCCCGCCACCTCGTCCACGCGGAAAGCGTAACCTACTGGTTACGCTTTCGCCAAGAGGTCTCCCGCGTTCGCCGTCGAGCAGGGCACACCCCGCCTGCAGGCGAGCCCGGACAGCGTCGACGGGCGCCCGGCCGCCCGCAGCTCCGGCACCACCTCGTCCCACGCCCAAGCCCCGAGCTACGCGCCTGCCACAAGTACGCATTCAGCCATGGCAGCCAACGTAGCCGCGCGGTACCGCAATTACGGGGTGGTGCTCTCCCGCCAGCGGTTGGTGATCGGGAGGCGGCGATCCCGGCCGAAGTTCTTCGGGGTGATCTTCGGGCCCGGCGGGTACTGGCGGCGCTTGTACTCCGCCAGGTCCACCAGCCTGATCATGCGCGTCACCAACTCGGGGTCGTGCCCGGCCGCGATGAGCTCCTGCGAGCCCATGTCCTTCTCCACGTAGTCGTCGAGCAGCCGGTCCAGCACCTCGTACGGCGGCAGCGAGTCCGTGTCCCGCTGACCCGGGCGCAGCTCCGCGCTCGGCTCCTTGGTGATCGAGTTCTCCGGGATCGGGCGCTCGGCCGTCAGCAGGAACTGCGGGTCCGTGTGCGTGTTGCGCCAGCGGGACAGCTCCCACACCATCGTCTTCGGCACGTCCTTGATCGGGGCGAAGCCGCCGGCCGAGTCGCCATAGAGGGTGGAGTAGCCGGTCGCGAGCTCGCTCTTGTTGCCGGTGGTCAGCACCAGGTGGCCGTGCTGGTTGGACAGGCCCATGAGGATCATGCCGCGTACCCGGGCCTGGAGGTTCTCGGCGGCCAGGCCGGACAGCTCGATCTCCTTCTCGAAGGCGTCGACGACGTTCGCGATGGGCACCATCTGCGCATTGACGCCCTGGCGGCGCACCAGCTCCTCGGCGTCGGTCACCGAGTGGTCGGAGGAGTACCGCGACGGCATGAGCACCACGTGCACCCGTTCAGGCCCGATCGCGTCGGACGCGATGGTCGCGGTCAACGCCGAGTCGATCCCGCCCGACAGCGCCAGGATGATCGACCGGAATCCGTTCTTGCGCACGTAGTCCCTGACCGCGAGCACCAGCGCCGCATAGACCTCCGCGTGCAGGTCCAGCCGCTCGGCGACGCGCGCCGGCTCGGGGGCGTAAGGCGCGACGGGCTCCTCCGACAGCACCAGGCGCTCGACCGTGATCGTGGAGCCGTCGCCCGCGTCGTACGGGTACGTGCCGGGCGCCGTGTCCGAGACCGGCAGGTCGTCCAGGTCCACGACCAGCAGCTCCTCCCGGAACTGGCCCGCCCGCGCCACGAGCTCGCCCGAGCCGTCCACCACGATCGAGTCACCGTCGAAGACCAGCTCGTCCTGCCCGCCGACCTGGTTCACGTAGACGAGCCCGCACCCGGCCTCACGGGCGCGGCGCGCGCACAGCTCCAGGCGTACGTCGTCCTTCTCCTTCTCGTACGGCGAGGCGTTCGGCGCGATCAGCAGCCCGGCCCCGGCCTGCCCGACGACCGACACGGGACCGCCCTCCTGCCAGAGGTCCTCGCAGACGGCGATCGCCACGTCGACCCCGTGCAGCCGGAAGATCGGCAGCCGGTCGCCGCGGACGAAATAGCGGTATTCGTCGAACACGCCGTAGTTGGGCAGGTGGTGCTTGGCCGTACGGGTGACCACCTCGCCCTTGTAGAGCAGCGCGGCGGCGTCCAGCGGGGCGCCCTTCGGCTGCCCCACCCGGGGCGCCAGGCCGGCCCGGTCGACGTAGCCGGCCACCACGGGGAGGTCGCCCAGGCCCTCGCGTTCCAGCCTGCGTGCCACCTCCTCCAGAGTCCGGATGCTGGCGTCCACGAAGGACGTGCGCAGCACCAGGTCCTCCACGGGGTATCCGGTGAGGAACATCTCGGTGAAGACGACCAGGTGCGCCCCGCGTTCGGCGGCGTCGCGGGTCCACGCGATCAGCTGGTCCGCGTTGGCGGCCAGGTCGCCTACGGTCGGGTTGGTCTGTGCCAGGGCTATGCGCAGTTGGGCCACGCGCTCAAGCCTAATATGCCCCGATTTTTATCGTCAAAGCGACGAAAAGTGAGCCTTATCACCTGGCGTGACCAGCCCGGACTCGTACGCGGCCATCACCAGCTGCGCGCGGTCGAACAACCCGAGGTGCTCCAGCAACGACTTCACCATGAGGGCGGTCTCCTCCTCCGGCAGCGACAGCGTCTGGCCAATCTGGCGGTTCGTCAGCCCCCTGGCGACGAGTTTCAGCACGTCGAGCAGGGCGTCGGAGAGCCCGGCCAGCGCCGGGGGAGAGGCCGGGTCGACGCGTCCGGCGAACGCGGAGATCAGCCGCGTGGTGAGCGCCGGGTCGATGAGCGCGTCCCCGGCCGCAGCGGCCCTGATCGCCGCCACGAACTGCTCCGGCGCCGCCGTCTTCAGCAGAAATCCGCTCACCCCGGCGCGCAGGGCCGCATAGAGGTTCTCGTCGCTGCCGAACGTGGTCATCATGACGACCTTCGGCGGCCGCTCCCCGGCCAGGATCCGGCGCGCGGCGGCCAGGCCGTCCAGATGCGGCATCTGGATGTCGAGCAGCACCACGTCGGGCCGGGTCTCGCGGACGGCCGCGATCGCCTCCTCGCCGTTGGTCGCCTCGCCGGCCAGCGCCACCCCCGGCTCGGCGGTCAGCATGGCGCGCAGCCCCGCCCGTACGAGGGCCTGGTCGTCGGCCACCAGCACCCGCAGATCATCTGCGGAAGCCCCCGCGGGCGCCTCCGGGGGAGCGGGCTCGTCCAGGCGCTGGGCGAGCATGTCGCCCTCCAGACGCTGGAGCCCGGCCGACAGGTCGAGGCCCAGCTCGTCCCGCCACACCGCGCGCGCCCGGCGCAGCGCCGCCAGCGCGTCGCCCTGGCGGCCCATCCGGTAGAGCGCCACGGCCACCAGCCGCCAGGCCTCCTCACGCAGCGGGTACGCCGACGCGTGCGCCTCCAGGTCGGCCACCAGCGACGTCGCCCGGCCCAGCGCGAGCCCGGCGTCGGCCCGCCGCTCGACGGCGATCAGGCGCAGCTCCTCCAGCCGTCCCGCCTCCGTCGCCGCCCAGCTCAGCTCGCTGAACTCGGCCAGCGCGGGACCCCGCCACAACTCCAGCGCGGTGTCCATGGCCGCCCACACCTGCGCCGGCGCACCGTCCGACTTCACCAGCCTCTCGAAGTGCCAGGCGTCCACCTGCTCGGTCTCGGCCCGCAGGGCGTAGCCGGGCGGCGCGGAGACGAGCACGCCGGCCTCCTCGCGCGGCGCGCGGTCGGGCTCGAGCGCGCGACGCAGGCGCGAGACGTACCCCTGGATGGTGGACAGGGCCTGCGCGGGCGGGCCGCCCGGCCAGAGCTCGTCGATGAGGGTGTTCACGGGAACGGCGCGGCCACCGGCCACGAGCAGGCGCGCGAGCACCGCGCGCTGCCGCTGGCCGCCGAGGTCGAGGGGGGCGCCGCCGGCCCAGGCCTGGAACGGTCCGAGAGCAGTGAAGGTGAGCATGTCAGGCGTAACTGTAGAGGGAGATTCGGTCTGGGTATATGGCGAATTGTCACAGTGGGAGCTCGGCGTGGACGACGGTGCCTCCGCCTTCGGCCTCCCGTATCACGCACGTGCCTCCCAGCTCGGCGGCCCGCTCCCGCATGGAGCCCAGGCCGACGCCCGGCCGGGCGTCCGGGGACAGCCCCACGCCGTCGTCGGTCACGGTCACCCGCAGCCGGTCGTCGCGCCGCAGACTGATCGTGATCCTGGTGGCGCGGGCGTGCTTGCGGACGTTCGTGAGCGCCTCCTGGACGATGCGGTAGGCGGCCACCTCGACCGCCGCCGGCAGGCTCGCCAGGTCGCCCGACGTCTCGATCGGCGTCTCCGCCAGCTCTTCCACCGCGCCCGCCAGCCCCAGCTCGTCGAGCGCGGGCGGGCGCAGGCCGTACACGAGCCGCCTGATGTCGCCGCTCACCGCGTCCATGCCGGCGCGCAGATCGGCGAGCAGCCGGTCGGCGTCCTCCGGTGCGGCCCGCACGGTCAGGCGAGCGGCGTTGATCGACATGGCCATGCCGGTGAGCGACTGCCCGAGCCCGTCGTGCAGGTCGCGGCGGAGCCGCCGCCGCTCCTCCTCGCGGGCGGTCAGGATGCGCTCGCGGGAGCGCTGCAGCGCCCCCGTCAGGCGTACGGCGTGCGCGGCGTCGGCGATGTACGGCGTCAGCGTCGCGATCACCCGCTCGTCGTGGGCGGCCGGGAACCTGCGCCGGTCGGTCGGCCCGATCAGCAGCAGCCCCACGGGCTCCCCGTGCCACACCAGCGCGATGGTCTTGGCGGGCCGCGGAGCGTCGCCGGAGCCGGCCACCGCCCCCGACGTGGTCGTGGTGCCGTCCACCTCCACCGCCACGCCCGTCACCGACAGCCCTTCGCGCAGCACGTCGAGCGTGGCCAGCAGCCCGTGCACCGGGTCGGCGTGCTGGAGCCGGTGCCGCAGCCGCCTGGCCAGCGCGCTCGGCACACCGGTGCTGCCGTAGAGCAGCCGGTCCACGCCGCGTTGCAGCCCGCGCCGCATCGGCTGGAAGAACGCGCCCGCGAACACCGCCGCCGCGATGCCCGCGACCGGGTCCACCTCCGACAGGAACATGCTGCCCGCCGCGCTCACCGCCACGTACACGCCCATGGTCACGATCGCCAGGCCGGTGCCCACCAGCGCCCGGCTGATCAGCGTGTCGATGCCGAACAGCCGGTAGCGCAGCACCGCCACCGCGATCGCCGCCGGGATCAGCGGGATCGCCAGCGTCGCCACCCACCACACCGTGCCGCCCAGGATCAGCGGGATCAGCAGACCGGGCAGCGTCACCAGCAGCCACAGCAGCTGCCGCCGCTCGATCGCGTCGCCGCGCTTGAACCGCACGACGAGCGAGGTGAACGCCGCCGCCATCGCGGTCGCCACCACCCAGTGCGCGACGTCCCTGAGCTGCCGCTGGCCGGCCGCGACCGCCACCCAGTCGAGGGCCATGCCCGCGACGGCCAGCCCGACGACCCAGCGCCACCGCCTGGACGGCAGCGTTCCCGCCGGGTAGAGCAGCGGGAGCAGCACGCCCAGGGTCAGCTCGAGAACGTTCCAGGTCAGGTTGACGATCACCCGCCCGTGGACGGCGCTGCCGTACAGGAGCGTGAAGACGTTGGCCGACAGGATGTTGGCCGCCGCGCTCAGCCCGCCGACGCACAACAACCACCCGATGACCTGGCGCGGCCTGCTGTGGACGAGGATCGCTCCGAACACCGGGAAGGCGGTGCCCGCCATGTCCTCGGGCGCGAACGGCAGTGGCGTGTACGCCGACGGCGGCAGCTGCGCCGTCACCCAGATGTCGGCGAGCTCCAGGACGACGGCGAACGCCGCGATGCCGATCGCCACGCGGCTGGGCGGGATCCGCAGCGAAGCGAGAACCTCCATCCCAGCACGCCGAGCTTGACTCGGCCAACGAAACGCAGCCAGACCCGCGCGGCGCATGCCACCCGCCCTTCCC
>NZ_VCKY01000017.1 GCF_005889735.1 Nonomuraea turkmeniaca | reverse complement strand
CCGCTCGCTGCAGGACCTCCCAGGCCGTTTCGCGGTGACGGCACACGATCTGTCCACCGGGCGGTCCTACTCCTTCAACCGCGGGCTCAGGACGGCCACGGCCAGCATCGTCAAGGTGGACATCGTGATGGCGCTGCTGCTCAGAGCCCAGCGCCAGCGCCGCGGCCTGAGCGCCTGGGAGCGGCGCGCGGCCGCGCGGGCCATCAAGGCCAGCGACAACGCCGCCGCCTCGGCGCTGTGGTCGGCGATCGGCGGCGCGTCCGGGCTGGCCGCCGCCAACAAGAAGTTCGGGCTGCGGGAGACGCGCCCGGGGCCGGGCGGGGCGTGGGGCGCGACCACCACCAGCGCCGCCGACCAGGTCCGCCTGCTGACCGCGCTCACCTCGTCCAAGAGCCCGCTTTCCGCGAAGCACCGCCGGTACGTGCTGGGCCTCATGGCCGACGTGGCTTCCGAGCAGTCGTGGGGGGTCAGCGCGTCGGGGGGTAAAGGGGCCGATGTGGCGCTCAAGAACGGCTGGCTGCCGCGCGAGCGGCACGGCGGGCGGTGGACGGTCAACAGCATGGGGCGGGTGAAGAGTCGCGGGCACACGTACCTGATCGCGGTGCTCTCCGAGCGGCACGGCTCGATGGGGTCGGGCGTCAAGACGGTGGAGCGGGTGAGCAAGCTCGTCACCAAGGCCATGTCCCGGTCGTAGCCGTCATCATGGAAAGGGCGGCCCCCTTTGAAGAGGGCCGCCCTTCGTGCCCGGCCGCGCCGCCGCCTCAGAGGACCGTCACGATCCGCCGAGCAGCCGCTGCGCCTGCTGGATGACGACGATCACGGTCAGCGTGCCGAAGAAGGCCACGGACCAGATCAGCGCCCCCAGCCGGAACGAGCGCACCTTGATGGCGTCGGGCAGCGCCTTCCGGTTCAGGATGATCAGCAGGATCGAGTACACGAACATCATCACGGCCGCGAAGGACGCCGAGAACACCAGCAGGATCAGCGGCTGGTCGAAGCCCAGCAGCAGGATCCCGATCCCGACCAGCACCATCGCCCAGACGGTGTAGAAGTAGATCTTGTTGAGGGACGCCGGCTTGTCACGCAGGTAGACCGTCTTGATCGTGTCGGAGGCCAGCCGCGAGGTGTAGTCGACGATGCCCATGGCCGAGGCGAACAGGGCCAGCGCCCCGATCAACCAGAACAGCATTCCGAACCAGGGACCGACGACGCTCTGCAGCGTCTCGCCCTCGACCTTCAGGAAGGCGATGCTGTTGGCCAGCCCTTCCTTGCCGAAGACGGTGGAGTACGCCAGCATCGACATGAGCGCGATCGTCACGAACGACACCATCGCGAACGTCCACGCCTGCTCGACGTTCGCGAACCGCCACCACTGCCGCCACCTCGCGAGGTTCTCCTTGGTCGGCGCGAACTGGTACCCGGTCGACGCGGCCGCCTCCTCATGACCGGTCACGGGGCTGACCAGGCGCGGCACGTACGCGCCCATGCCGAAGCCCTTGTCGCGGATCCAGTTGCTCTGGCACAGGTTCTGGCCGCCGCCCGCGCCGGCATACGCGATGGCGCCCATCAGCACCGCGAACTCCAGCGGCGGCACCGGGAACCTGGCGTCGACGGTGAACCCCCTGCCGAGCGCGACCCAGCTCTCGGCGTTGATCGCGAACACGATCGCGACCACGATCAGCGTCGCCACGAGGGCGATCTTCACGAAGATCACTCGTTCCAGCGCCGTGTAGATCACCGGCGCCAGCGTAAGCCCGAGCGCGATCACGATGAGCATGCCGATCGCGATCCACCGCACGGCACTCGCGTCCGACCCCGTCAGGTACGTCACCATGGTCGCCGAGCTGGTCACCCAGCCCGGCCAGAGGTTCGACCCCAGCGTCATCAGCACGAAGACCAGTCCCCAGTGACGCCACATCCGGCTGAAACCGGTCAGCGCTGTCTCGCCGGTGGCCAGCGTGTAGCGCTCGATCTCCATGTTGAGGAACCACTGGGTGATGATTCCGATCGCGGCTCCCCAGACGAAGACGAGACCGACTTGGGAGGCGATGTACGGCCAGAGAATGAATTCGCCCGACGCTAGGCCTACCCCGGCTCCTACCAGGCCGGGGCCGATGATGCGCCACTTCGACGCGGGCGGGTCGGGCAGGTCGCGTACCGTCACGGGTGGCAGCACACGGGCAGGAACGGTGGGGGTGAACTCCGCCATGCGGGTCCTCCTTGTTCGGCTTACCTATCCGTAACATTACAGAGACCCGAAACACTGGTGGAATAGCTAGTCGACCTCCACCACGTATTCTCCGCGGTCGGTGAATCCGATCACTCGTCCTCCCCCGCCCAGCAGGCCGCCGAGCACGGTCCGCACCGCCGTCCGCCACTCCTTCGCGGCCGCTGGATCCGTCCGCCGCAACGCCTCGATGTCACGCGGTGTCCCCACCAGCACCCTGTCCCCCTGCACCCCTCTGATGACGGGCCGCTCGCCCTCCGAGGCCAGCAGGGCAGGCAGCGCCTCGACGTGCGAGACCTCCTGGCCCCGGTCTTCCGGCGCCACCTGCCACACCGCGAGCAGCCGGTCGGACACGTCCCCCTCGTTGATCGCATCCGCCATCGCCCCGTAGAAGTCCTCCAGGTACTCCTCCGGCATGGCGCCCAGCTTGACCAGGTTGAACCGGGCGTTCCTCCGTACGAGCGGATCGAACGTCCACGTGATCCGCTCCAGACCGCGCTCCTGGCACCAGTCCCGCTGGTGCAGCTTCAGCGCGTACCCGACGCCCCGGCCCATGACGGCACCGGTCACGTGCGAGTGCAACGCCCCGCCCTCGGCCCGGAACCCGACGGACGCGCCGACGAGCGTGCTTGCCTCGAAGGCGCCGGCGACGTAGTTGCCGGTGTGCGCGAAACCGATCATCAGCTCCACGGAGATCGGCGCGTTGTGCGGATCCGGGTGCCATATCTGGTCGAAGAGCCGGTAGACCTCGCGGAACTCGTCGATCTCCCGCAACTCCCTGACCACCACGCCGGCCTTGGCCGCCGCTTCCTCACTCTGCCTGGTCATGCCCCCATTGTGGCCGTGTCGCCGCGATGAGATGGCCATCCACCCTCAGTCGTGATCCAATTACCCTCTGTAGTCGAGACAACGCATCCCCGTCGACCAGGGAGGTTTCCATGAACTTCGGGCCAGCCGCCGCCCGCCGGACGGCCGCGCTCGGGATCTGCGCCGCCGCGATCCTGAGCGCGCCGTTCTGCTCGCTTCCCGCCGGCGCCGCCGTCGCGGGCGCGAAGTTGCGGATCACCGTCACTCCCGATGCCGGCGGCGGCGCGTACACGATGCGGCTCACGTGCGACCCGGACCGAGGGAGCCACCCGCGCCCGGCACCGGCGTGTGACGTGTTGCGCTCGGTCGACGGGCACATCGAGGACCTGGACGTCAATCCCGGTCCCTGCACGCTGATCTATCTGCCGGTCGAGGTGGAGGTGTCCGGGATCTGGCGCGGCGAGCCGATCGAGTACCAGAGGGAGTTCCCCAACAGCTGCGTGATGGAACGGACCCTCGGCCCGCTCGTCTAGGTCTCGCGGCCTGATCGACGGCCGGCTCGCGGCCTGATCGGCGGCGCCGCCGCCGTCGATCAGGCCAGCCGCTCGCCGAAGAACCGGTGCACGTTCGCACCGATGATCTTCATGACGTCCTTCTCCGGCAGACCGCGCGCGAGCAGGCCCTCGGTGACCATGGGCAGGCCGGACGGCCCTTCCAGGCCGGGCACCGCGGACTTCGGGTTCACGCCTCTGGCGAACACGTCCTCACAGCACGGGGGCGTCAGGTCCACCATGACCTCGCGGATGAAGTCCGGGCCGAGGCCCACGTGATCGATGCCGGCCACCGCGGCGACGTGCTCGATGTGGTCGAGCAGACGGTCGAGCGTCATGTCCTCCTCCCGGTCGGCCAGGAAGGGGGCGAAGAAGTTGACGCACACCACGCCTCCGGTGGCGGCCACCCCGCGCAACTGCTCGTCGGTGAGGTTGCGGTGGTGGTCGCGCAGCGCGCGGGCGGCGGAGTGGGTGGCCATCACGGGCTTGGTGGCCAGCTCCAGGACGTGCGCGACACCGGAGGCGCCCAGGTGGGAGACGTCGAAGACGATGCCGAGCCGCTCCATCTCCGCCAGGGCGGCGACGCCGTGCGTGGTCAGCCCGCTGCCTGTGGCGTCCTCGCCGCTGCCGTCGGCGAGCGGCGTGCGGCCGAAGTGCGCGATGGAGGCCACCCGTACGCCGAGGCGGTGCATGGTCGAGATCAGCTCGACGTTCGCGTCCAGGCCCGGCATGCTCTCCAGCGCCAGCAGCAGCGCGATCTTGCCGTCGGCGAGCGTCCTGTCGATGTCGGCGGCGTCGAGGCAGATGCGGACGTGGTCGGGGCTGCCCTCGGCGAGCACGTACGCGCACTCGATCATCCGCAGCGTCTGCCGCAGCGCGCCCTCCGGCCGGTATTGGTCGTCGATGAAGACCGGCAGGACCTGCAGATCGACGCCGCCCTCGAGGAGCTGGGGCAGCCATCGTTCGCGGAAGAACGTGGACCACTGCTGGGGCGGGCGGGCGGAGACGGCCATCAGCAGATCGTTGTGCGTGTCGGCCACGACGGCACGCTGGTGGAGGGCAAGCGTCATGCTTGGACGTTATCGCGGACGCTCGCGCAACTCCTAGTTCGCGGGGGCCGGTTGGTAAGCCGGGAGCGGTGGCTTGGCCGTCAGCCGGCGGTAGAGCGTCGTCGGCCCGGGCCAGTTGTTGGTGACG
This sequence comes from Nonomuraea turkmeniaca, assembly GCF_005889735.1. Taxonomy (GTDB): domain Bacteria; phylum Actinomycetota; class Actinomycetes; order Streptosporangiales; family Streptosporangiaceae; genus Nonomuraea; species Nonomuraea turkmeniaca. The sequence goes on along the minus strand of NZ_VCKY01000017.1, from coordinate 74,622 downwards.
CGGCCCTCCGGCGTCTTGTACCAGCTCTGGCAGCCCCCGCCCCACACCATCCGGCTCAGCGCCGCGTCCAGCTGCCCGCTCCACGCCGCCATCGCCGCGGGCCGCACCTCCATCGGGCCGCGCGCCGCGAGATGCGGCAGGCACGACATGATGTGCTTCACCTGGCATTCGATCATGAAGACGATGGAGTTGTGGCCGAGGTTCGTGTTCGGGCCGTACAGCAGGAACATGTTGGGGAAGTTGGGCACGGAGATGCCCAGGTACGCTTCCGCCCCGCCGGCCCACTGCTCCCGCAGCGACCTTCCGCCGCGCCCGATGATCTCCATCGGGGCCAGGAACTCGGTGCTCTTGAAGCCGGTCGCGTACACGATCGTGTCGACTTCGCGTACCCCCTCCGTCGTCTCGACGCCCTCCGGCGCGATCCGGACGATCTTGTCGGTGACGACCTCGACGTTGTCCCTGGTCAACGCCGGATAGAAGCTGCTGTCGATGACGACCCGCTTGCAGCCGGGCGGGTAGTCGGGCGTCAGCTTGGACCGCAGGTCCGGGTCGGGCACCTGGTCCTGCAGGTGCTTCAGCGCTCGCTTCCGCAGCAGCCCGGCGCTCCAGCCCTGGGCCAGCGCCGGGTAGAGGGTGGCCTCGGCGTACCGGTAGATCCACTCACGGTAGGCCCGGTGGAGGCCGGGGACGAAGTGGAACGCCAGCCTCGTCAGCGGTCCGAAGGTCGCGTCCGGCTTGGGGATCACCCAGTTGGGGGTGCGCTGGAAGACATGCAGCCGCTCGACCTGCTCGGCGATGCGCGGGATGAACTGGGCGGCCGACGATCCGTTGCCGATCACGGCGACGCGCCTGCCGGTGAGGTCGTGGTCGTGGTTCCAGCGGGCGGAGTGGAAGGACACGCCGGCAAAGTCCGACAATCCCGGGATGTCCGGCAGGCGGGATCGGTTGAGCTGCCCAACGCCCATGACGACCACGTCGAACGTTTCCGTACGCTCCTCGTCGCCGGTGATGAGCTGCCAGGTAATGCCGTCGAAGACGGCTCGGCGGACTTCCGTACCTAACCTGATTTTCCGCCTGACGTCGTATTTATCGGCGCAATGCTCTAAATATCCAAGGATTTCCGGCTGTTCCGGGTAGCGGCGGGTCCAGCTCGTGTACTTCTCGAACGAGTAGGAGTACAAGTGCGAGGGGATGTCGCACCCCGCCCCCGGATACCTGTTGTCGCGCCACGTGCCGCCGAGGTCCCCCGCCTTCTCGAAGACGGTGTACGAGCGGATCCCGGCCCGTTCGAGCTGGATCGCCATGCACAGTCCGCCGAATCCCGCTCCGATGATCGCGACGTTCGGTGCCATGCCGCCCTCCGCGTGTCAGGATCCACTTACAGTACGCCGAAGGCCGTACCGGCGACACCCCTTCCCGAGCCCCACGAACCTCTCCCGCGTGCCGATAGTCTTCGCAGGTGGCTGCTGTGACGTTGACGGACGTGATCGAGGTGCTCGAGGCGGCCTACCCGCCGGCCCGGGCCGAGTCGTGGGACGCGGTGGGGCTGGTCTGCGGGGACCCGGCTCAGGAGGTGCGCCGGGTGCTGTTCGCGGTCGATCCGGTCGCGGCCGTGGCCGGCGAGGCCCTGGAGTGGGGTGCTGACCTGATCGTCACCCACCATCCCCTCTACCTGCGCGGCACCACGAGCGTGGCCGCGACCACCCCCAAGGGCCGCCTCGTCCACACGCTCATCAAGAACGACGTCGCCCTCTACACCGCGCACACCAACGCCGACGTCGCCAACCCCGGCGTGTCGGACGCGCTGGCCAGGGCCGTCGGGCTGACCGGCGACCTGGTGCCGCTCCAGCCCTTCCCCGACGATCCGTGGCGCGGTCTGGGGCGGATCGGTGAGGTGCCGGAGCCGACGACACTGGGCGAGTTCGCGGCCCAGGCCGCTCAGGGGCTGCCGCGGACCTCGTGGGGGATCCGCGTGGCAGGCGAGCTGTCCAGGCCGGTGCGGAGTGTGGCGGTCAGCGGCGGGGCGGGCGACTCGCTCCTCGGCACGGCCGCCGCCGCGGGCGTCGACGTCTTCCTCACGGCGGACCTGCGCCATCACCCGTCGAGCGAGTTCATCGAGGCGGGCGGGCCCGCGCTGATCGACGCCGCGCACTGGGCGACCGAGTGGCCGTGGCTCGACAGCGCGGCGTCCATCCTGCACGCCAGTGGCGTTACCGTTGAAACGCGTGTCTCCGCCACGGTCACCGATGCTTGGACAAGAGGATATTGATCATGAAAGCAGCCCCTGAGGCACAGAAGAGACTGCTCGACCTGGCAGAGCTGGACTCCGTGATTGATCGGCTGGCACACCGCCGCCGCACCCTTCCCGAGCTGGCCGAGATCGACGAGCGGTCGAAGCAGTACGCCAGGCTCGCCACCCAGGTCATCGAGGCCGAGACGGAGGCCAGCGACCTGGCCCGCGAGCAGACCAAGGCCGAGAGCGACGTGGACGCCGTGCGCACGCGCTCCGATCGCGACCAGAAGCGCCTGGACTCCGGCGCCGTGACCTCGCCGCGCGACCTGGCGAGTCTCCAGTCCGAGATCGTCTCCCTGCAGAAGCGCCAGGGCGATCTGGAGGAGATCGTCCTGGAGATCATGGAACGCCGCGAGGCCGCGGACACCAAGGCGACTGACCTGGGGACGCAGCGCGACGAGGTGGCCGCCACCGTGTCCGCCGCGGAGGGCCGGCGCGACGCCGCGCTCACCGAGATCGACAAGGAGGCATCCGAGGCCCAGGGCCGCCGCTCCGCCCTCGCCGGCGACATCCCCGCCGACCTGCTGGCGCTCTACGAGAAGCTCAGGGCCCAGTACGGCGTGGGCGCCGCCATGCTGCGCGGCGGCCGCTGCCAGGGTTGCAAGGTCGCCCTGTCCATCGCCGAGATGAACCGCATCAAGGCCGCCCCTCACGACGAGGTGCTCCGCTGCGACGAGTGCCGCCGCATTCTCGTGCGCACGGCAGAGTCCGGGCTGTGACGCATTACGTCATCGAGGCCGACGGCGGCTCGCGCGGCAATCCCGGGCCGGCCGGCTACGGCGCGGTCGTCAGGGACGCCGCGGACGACCAGGTGCTGGCGGAGACGGCCGAGGCGATCGGCGTCGCCACCAACAACGTCGCCGAATACCGCGGGCTGATCGCCGGCCTCGAGGCCGTGCTCCGGCTGGGCGGCGAGGGTGTGCCGGTGGCGGTGCGCATGGACTCGAAGCTGGTCATCGAGCAGATGGCGGGCCGCTGGAAGGTCAAGCATGAGGGGTTGCGCCCGCTCGCGCTGGAGGCGGCGGGGCTGGCCCGGCGGCTGCGGGTGACGGAGTGGACCTGGATCCCGCGCGAACGTAACAAGCACGCCGACCGCCTGGCCAACGAGGCCATGGACGCCGCCGCCAAGGGCCTGACCTGGAAGGCCGGCGGCACCACGGACGCGGCCGGCGGCACCACGGACGCGGCCGGCGGCACCACCGACCTGACGGGCGGCGGGACCGGCGCCGGCCGTGAGGGCGGCCCACGCTCACCGGAGCGGGCACGTGCCTCGGCCGCCCGGCAGACAGACCTCCTCGACGCCGGCGCTATTTCCGAAATATCCGCCCCCACCGCATCCGTCGCCGCGGCCCAGCAACGCGTCAAAGGAACCCGTACCGGCACCGGCTGGGCCCCGCTCACCCGCGTGGCCACCTCCCTGCTCCTCCTCAGGCACGGCGAGACGGAGCTCTCCCTGGAACGCCGGTTCTCCGGCCTGGGCGACGCCGAGCTCACAGCCAACGGCCTGGCCCAGGCGTCGGCCGCCGCCGATCGGCTGTCGCGGGAGCCGTACCGGCCCGAGGTGATCGTCACCTCCCCGCTCAGGCGCGCCCGCCAGACCGCGGCCGCCGTCGCCGAGCGGACCGGCCTGGACGTCGAGGTGGCCGACGACCTCAGGGAGGCCGACTTCGGCGCCTGGGAGGGCCACACGTTCACCGAGGTCCAGCGGAAATGGCCGGCCGAGCTCGCCGCCTGGCTCGCCGACCCCGCCGCCGCCCCACCCGGCGGCGAGAGCTTCGCCACGACCGCACACCGCATCGAGGCGGCAAGGGAACGGCTGGTGGAGCGGTACGAGGGCAAGACCGTGCTGGCGGTCTCACACGTGACCCCCATCAAGATGCTTCTAAGACTCGCCCTCATGGCCCCGCTCGAGTCCCTTTACCGCATGCACCTCGACCTGGCGTGCCTGTCGCTGATCGAGTACTACGCGGACGGCCCGGCCGTGGTGAAGTCGTTCAACGACACCTCGCACCTGCGCTGACCGAGGTGTCGGGGCCGTGCCGGGTTCCGCCAGGAGCACCCGGCACGGCCGCCGGCGCATCGCCCCCCTCAGGCGATGACGTGCCCATTCCAGCGGCTCGGACTTGCGGCTGGGTTGGGGATGGCTGGGGAGTTGATAAGGTTCTTCAGACGAGTCGGCCGGGCGACCGCGTCGAGCCCGCGAGGGCTCGCCGAGGAAGGTCCGGGCTCCACAGGGCAGGGTGGTCGGTAACGCCGACCCGGGGTGACCCGCGGGACAGTGCCACAGAAAGCAGACCGCCTCCCGGTTCACGGGAGGTAAGGGTGAAACGGTGGTGTAAGAGACCACCAGCGCCCACGGTGACGTGGGCGGCTAGGTAAACCCCACCCGGAGCAAGGTCAAGAAGGAACGTTCTCCGGAGCGTTCCGCGCGCGACGTTCGAGGGCGGCCCGCCCGAGCCGCGCGGGTAGACCGCTCGAGGCCGCCGGCAACGGCGGCCCTAGATGGATGGTCGCCCCTTCTCACGAAGGACAGAACCCGGCCTACAGGCCGACTCGTCACTATTTACTTCTCTGACCTGGGGCGCAACGAGGAGCAAGCTAGATCAAGGCACTCTCAGGGCACTGCCGGCGAGGAGCGGAACGCCTTGTCGAGCGCTTCTCTGGCCCGTGCGGAGGCCTCCGGAACGAGGTGGCCGTACAGGTCCACGGTGGTCGTGATCGACTCGTGTCCGAGCCACCTGGAGACTTCAGAGATCGGGACGCCCTCAGCGAGCGCCGTACTGGCGAACCCGTGCCGCAGGTCGTGAAGGGTCGTGTCCGGGAGTAGACCAGCGGCTGACCGCGGCGGATCGCACGCTGGTCGCACACGATTGGCACTGCTGCGCCGGATCGGCTCCCGGGCGATGGTGAAGGGCGGCCGGCTGTCGCCCGGTGCCAAGGTGGGTAAAGCAGGTCGCCCGGCTCCGACCTCGACTGCTTCGTCCCGAAGCCACATCACCGAAGCGTCGACCTGACTCAGCAGGAGGTGGTCGTCTCGGCTAGGCAGGCATCGGTGCCCGGCCCGCCGTTAGCGGTGTCGGTGCCCGACCCGCCCAGGATCCGGTCGTTGCCGTCTTCGCCGTTGAGGGCGTCGTTGCCGGCGTCGCCGCTGATGTCGTCGGCGCCGTTGCCGCCGAAGACGGTGTCGTTGCCGGCACCGGCGGCAATCCGGTCGTTGCCCGCGAAGGAGAGGATGACGTCGTCGCCGCCCAGCGCGGCGACGACGTCGGCGAACGGTGACCCGCAGATGACATCGGCGCCCGAGGTGCCGACGATGGTCTGCCCCGAGGTGGCGGTGCGCCGGTCGATGGTGCAGCCCGGTCCCCCCTGGAGCGTCCCGTCGACACTGTTGGTGTTGAAGAAGCCGCTGCCGGTCTCTGCGGGGTTGTTGGTGAGGACTAGGCCCGTTTCCACGTTGAGCGTGCGGGTTGCCCCCTCCGCCGACGCCACGTTGTCGTGAAGCAAGATCCGGTCGGAGAAGAGGTACGTGTCGTCGTGTGGCCCCAAGATCTGCGAGCGAACCGACTGAGCCGGGACGGGAGCACCGCGGAAGTCGTAGCTTGCGCTCTGCGTCGCGCTCATCCCTGCTTGGTCCATGAGCGCGTAGCCCTGGTAGGAGAGCTTGGCGGTGGAAAGCGAGGTCCCCGGCGGCGTATGCACGCTCAGCGAGAGCGTGCATTCCTTATTCGAGGCATCATCACCAGGTTCGATGAGCGTCTCGTATGAGCTGAATGTAACGGTGAACGCCTTCCCGTCGGGGCTGATCGCCGCCTCCCATGTCCCGGCCGGGCACCCGCTTCCGTTCGCAGTGATGCTCGAGATGTATGCCTCGGCCGGGTTGGGGGCAGAGGATGCCGCGACCGCGGGCGTCATGACTGCTGCGGTGAGGACGGCGGCGGCGGCGAGTGTACCTGCGGCCAGCTTGCGCATGATGAATGGCATAGGGCGTTCCTTTCCGTGGTGAGCGTTCCCAGCGAGAACGTCAGGTAATTTCCTGAGGCTCGTTGACCTGTGTCAGATCGAGCTCATGAATGGTGTCGCGGTAGCGCGGATGCCGGAGCTGTTCTCTTTTCGTATCCGCCCGCACCGCTGCGATAGTGCGATAAGGGAGATACCCCAGCGTCAAGCATGAAAGACGCACGCACGTTTATAAGCGGGGCAAATAATCAGCAAGGAGCGAAAGAGGGTGTGTCCTTGATGTCCGAATATCCGCCATTAAAATGGAGATTATCCTGACGTGTAGCCCCAGAAAATTCCGATTTGCGCAGATATGCCATGATTCCGAGAATCTGGCCCTTGGCGCGGCGGTGGGCCGGGGGGCAGCAACTGCTGCAGCAACCGCGCCATGTTCGGGCGACCTTGAGCGGCCGTTAATGACCCTGCGAGCAGCGCAAACGACCTGTGCGTTGGCAATCAGCCAAAGCATCTCCGCCGGCCAGCTACACCATGCCGTGATTGGCGCAGGTCAGCACGCCTTCACCATGAGAACCCGGCCTACAGGCCGACTCGCCACTCTCCAACATGCCCTTTCGGGGGCCGACCTCCATCACATGTGCTTCGCGCACTGTTACTCATGGTCGGTCTTGTTGGAAATGTAAACCCAGCCGGTACGATGCCGCCTCTTCACGTGATGCCACGTCGTCGCGTCGCAGGATCCTGCAATACGATGAACTGCTTGTTCGCGAATGAAATACGTTTCACCCAGGTCGAGCCAGCTTTCTTTGCGCGCTCGCTTGTCCCAGCTTGCAGTTGGAATTTGGATGCACTCGTACCGGTGAGATTTGTCCTGGCTGGTGATTTTGAGGACCTCCATCCCCCGCTCATGGGTGCGTATCCCGAGGCAAGGACGGACTTTGTCATCCGAACGATCGGCGAAGGGGACGGCCGCCCAGCAGATCTGGCCTGGGCGGGGTCGTGACTTCCACGACGCGTTCGGAGGCTCCAGGTGAACCGAGGGACGCGTGGCCGCCCGGCGCTGCGCGATGTAGTTGGCAAGCGGCAAATGCCGTTGATGGGAGCTCCATCCGGGCTCGAAGGATGTCGCCCCGCCAGTGTCGTTGCACTTGCGGGACCACAAGGCACGGGCGGCGTATCGTGGAAAGATGATCAATGGAGCGCATCTGATCGTTTACAGCCGGGACGCGGACGCCGATCGGGCGTTCATCCGTGACGTGCTCGGCTATCCCCACGTCGACACGGGCGGCGGGTGGCTGATCTTCAAGTTGCCGCCCGCCGAGGTCGCCGTGCATCCCACGGACGCGGCCGAGACGCACGAGCTCTACCTCATGTGCGACGACCTGGAGCGCACGATGGAGGAGTTGCGGGCCAGCGGGGTGGAGTTCGCCGATCCGGTCAGCGACCAGGGATGGGGGCTGCTGACTGCGATCATGCTCCCTGGTGGCGGGCGGCTCGGGTTGTACGAGCCGCGGCACGCGACGGCGTACGACCTCAGTTGAGGGTGGGGGGGTTGACCTCGACTTTGGTTGAGGTTACAGACTCGGGCCCATGAGAGTTGTCGAGGTGACGAAGTTCGGCGGGCCCGAGGTGCTCCAGGTTCGCGAGGCGCCGGAGCCGGTCGCTGGTCCTGGGCAGGTCGTGATCGGTGTGTCGGCGGTCGACGTCATGTCCATCGACGCGCAGTTGCGCGGCGGTTGGGGACGCGAGTGGTTCGGCCATGAGCCGCCCTTCGTGCCGGGCACCGGCGTGGCCGGGCGCGTGGTGTCGGTAGGTGACGGGGTCGACGCCGGATGGGTGGGACAGCGCGTGGCCGCGCTGGTGACCAGCGGCGGGTACGCCGAGCAGGTCGCCGCCGACCTCGCGACCGTCGTCCCCCTTCCCGGCGGGCTTGCCTCGTGGCGGGCGGCGGCGCTCGTGCAGGTGGGGCCCGCGGCACTGAGCCTGATCGGGGCGGGCGAGCCGGAGTCCGGGACGCGGGTGCTGGTCACCGGGGCAGGTGGCGCGCTGGGCCTGGTGCTCGTGCGGCTCGCGAGCGCCGCCGGGGCCCGGGTCACCGCCGCGGCGCACGGCGCTGCCAAGCGGGCGGCCGCGCTCGACGCGGGCGCGGACGAGGTGGTCGACTACGCGGATCTGGGCGGCCGGGCGTTCGACGTGGTGTTCGACGGTGTCGGCGGGGACGTCGGCGCAGCCGCGTTCCGGCTGGTCCAGCCGGGCGAGAGGTTCTTCGCCTACGGCGTGCCCAGTGGTTCGGTCGCGGCGGTGGATCCGGCTGAGGCACAGCGGCGGGGTGTGCGGGCGGCCGGCATGGAGCAGGTCCAGTTCGCCCCGGAGGCGTTCCGGAAGCTGGCCGGGCGGACCATGGAGGAGGCGGCCGCGGGGCGGCTGGACACCGTTGTCGGGCTGGCCGTGCCGCTGGAGCGTGCCCGCGAGGCGCACGCCGCCCTGGCGGCTCGCGAGCTGGTCGGCAAGGCGATTCTGCTGGTCACCGCGCAGGCCGTGCGTTACCGGGCGCACGGCGGGCCGGAGGTGCTGACGCTGGAGGAGATCCCGATGCCCCAGCCGGGGCCGGGCCAGGTCCGGGTGGCGGTCAGGGCGGCCGGGGTGAACGCCATCGACTGGAAGATCCGCAAGGGCCTCATGGGCGCCCCGATCGACGGCCCTCAGGACACCGGGATCGAGCTGTCGGGCACGATCGACGCGCTCGGTCAGGGCATCGAGGGCTGGCGGGTGGGTCAGGCGGTGTTCGGGCGGGTCCCGTCCGGCGCGGCGGCCACGCACGCGATCGCTGACGCGGACGCGCTGCGAGCCAAGCCGGACGACCTGTCGTACGAGGAGGCCGCCGCGCTCCCGGTCGCCCTCGAGACCGCGCACCGCACGCTCGACGCGCTCGGCCTGAAGAGCGGTCACACGCTGCTGATCCACGCGGTCGCGGGCGGTGTCGGCCTGGCCGCCGCGCAGCTGGCCGTCGCGCGCGGGGCCGAGGTCGTCGGCACCGCGAGCGAGCGCCATCACGACTTCCTCCGCGGCCTCGGCGTGCGCCCGGTCGCCTACGGCGAGGGCCTGGAGGATCGTCTCACCGAGCCGATCGACCGGGTGCTGGACGCCTCCGGCAGGGGCGAGCTGGAGCTGTCGGTCAAGCTCACCGGCGACCCGGACAAGGTGATCACGATCGCGGATCCGGTCGGCGCCGGCAGGCTGGGTGTGCGGTTCTCCACCGGACGAGACGCCGTTCCCGCCGCGGACGGCGTACGGGTGCCGGTCGCGGAGGCGTTCCCGTTGGAGCAGGCCGCGGACGCGCATCGCCACAGCGAGAAGGGCCATTTCCTGGGCAAGATCATCCTTCATGCGGAAGCATACTTGCCGCATTGACCGGCACACTGGTGAGCATGCTGGAAACCTCCGCGCGCCTGCTCAAGCTGCTTTCGCTCCTTCAAGCGCACCGCGAATGGTCCGGCCCCGAGTTGTCGGTCCGGCTCGGTGTCTCGACGAGGACGATCCGCAATGACATCGAGCGCCTGCGCTCGCTGGGGTACCCCGTGCACGCCACGCCCGGGGTGGCGGGCGGCTACCGGCTGGGCGCGGGAGCCGCGCTGCCGCCGCTGCTGCTCGACGACGAGGAGGCCGTGGCGGTCGCGGTGGGGCTCGGCAGGGCGGCGGGCGGCGGCGTCGAGGGCATCCAGGAGACGTCGGTACGCGCCCTGGCCAAGCTGGAGCAGGTGTTGCCGTCCCGGCTGCGCCGCAGGGTGAACGCGCTGAACGCGTACACCGTGCAGATCCCCGGCAACGGCCCGTCGGTGCCTCCGGAGGTGCTGACCACGATCGCGAACGCGGCCCGCGACCACGAGCAGCTCCGCTTCGACTACACGGGCCACGACGGCGAGACCACGGTCAGGAACGTCGAGCCGCACCGCCTGGTGCACCGGCGCGGCCGCTGGTACCTCGTGGGGTACGACGTCGAGCGGCGCGACTGGCGGACGTTCCGGGTGGACAGGGTACGTCCGCGCACGCCGGGCGGGCCCCGGTTCACCCCCCGCGAACTGCCGGAGAACGGCGACGTGGCGGCGTACGTGGAGAAGGGCGTCAACACGGCCATGTGGCGCTACCGCGGCACGGTGTTGCTGCACGCCCCGGCCGAGCAGGTCACCGCGCTGCCGCTGGGGCTGGAGGTGGAGCCGGTCGACGCGGAGACCTGCCTGCTCAAGCTGGGCGGCGACGACCTGAACGGCATGGCCGTGTGGATCGGGTTCATCGGCGTGGACTTCGAGGTGCTCGACCCGCCGGAGCTGGCCGAGACGGTGCTGCGGTTGTCCGAGCGTTACCGGCGGGCGGTCATCGGCCGGTAGGGAGCCACCCGGGCAGGCGGTCAGGAGCCGGCCTGGCGGATGGTCAGGAGCCGGCCTGGCGGGTGGTCAGCGGTCGGTAAGGAGCCGGTCAGCGGGTACCCGCACGCTCAAAGGCATGAAGAACATGACGCGGGTCGCCGGCGGCACCGGCGACTTCCAGCTCGTTCACCACCTCACGCTCACCGGGAGCCAGTTCGAGATCGGCCAGGCGCTCACCGAGGAGGCCCGCAGGCTCGGCTGGTCCCCTATGCCGGTCGATCCGGTCGTGGGCCGGGCCCGCAGGAGCTGGTTCGAACGGCACTGGCCGCAGCAGCACGCCCGAATGGACGGCGCGGCGGCGGTCCTCGGCCTCGACCCCCACCAGGACGAGGTGGCCCTGGACGGGCTGAGCTTCGTCCCGGAAGGCTCGGGCTGCTCGGCCCTGTGGATCCCGCCGTCGGCCGCCTCGGACGGCCACGGCCGGGTGGGCCGCAACTACGACTTCTTCCCCTGGACCATCAGCGAGATCATGGGCGGCACCGCGCGGCCCAACGAGCTGCCGATGGCCGCGCGCCCCTACGTGATCACGACGGTGCCCGACCAAGGGCTGTCCACGACCGTGATCACCATGAACGAGCTCGACGGCTGCATGGACGGCATCAACTCGGCGGGCCTGGCGGTCATGCTGCTGATCGCCGACTTCGAGACCGCGGCGCCCCCGGCGAACGTCTCGCCGCAGGTCGGTCTGGCCAGCGTGCAGCTCCCCCGGTTCCTGGTCGAGACCTGCGAGAACGTCGACCAGGCCAAACAGGCGCTGCTGGGCGCCAAGCACTACGACTACGGCACGCCCCTGCACTACCTGGTGGCCGACGCCAACGGGCAGGCGTTCGTGTGGGAGCGCGGCAGGGACGGCAGCGAGCACATCGTCGACTTCGGCGACGGCCCGCTGTGCGTCACGAACCACCTGCTGCACCGCAACCTGGACCCGATGAACCTGCCCGCGGACAGCGAGGCGTCGTTCGGCACGTTCGGCCGGCTGCGCACGTTGTACGAGCGCAGCAAGGGCGCCACCCTGTCACCGCAGGACCTGCGGGAGAGCCTGCGCGCGGTCCAGCAGGCGGAGGACCCCGCCGTGCCGTTCCGCACCTTGTGGAGCACGGTGTTCGACACCGCCGACCGTACCCTGTCGACCCGCTTCTACCTGGGCGATGGCGGGCGCTACAGCGAGGAGCTCGTGTTCTCCTCGAGGTAGGCGGCACGGACCTTGGAGCGCGACAGCTTGCCTGTGGGCGTGCGCGGCAGCTGCGAGCGGTATTCGACCACCTTCGGATGCTTGAACCTGGCGATGCGGGGCCCGCAGTGCTCCAGCAGCTCGGCGGTGAGCTCGGGCCCCGGCTCGACGCCTTCGGCGGGCTGCACGAGCGCGACCACGTTGTGGCCCCACTCCTCGTCGGGCACCCCGATGACGGCCACGTCAGCCACCGCGGGGTGCTCGAGCAGGGCCGCCTCGATCTCGGCGGGGTAGATGTTCACCCCGCCGGACACGATCAGGTCCGTGCGCCGGTCGCAGAGGAACAGGAAGCCGTCCTCGTCCAGGTAGCCGATGTCGCCCGGCGTGTACCACTCCCCGCGCATGCTGGCGGCCGTCTTCGCCGGGTCCTTGCGGTACTCGAACGTGCCGAGGCTGGACTTGACGTAGATCATGCCGGGCTCGCCGGGCGGCAGCTCCTCACCCGCCTCGTCGAAGATCTTCACCTCGAACGTGGGCGCGGGCCGGCCCACGGTGCCCGGCTTGGCCAGCCACTCCTGAGGTTTGACGGCGAACGCGATGGTCGACTCGGTCGAGCCGTAATACTCATAGAGCACCGGCCCCCACCAGTCCATGATCCGCTGCTTGACCGCGACCGGGCAGGCCGCGGCCGTGTGGATCACCTGGCGCAGGCTGGACACGTCGTACGTGCCCCTGACGTCCTCCGGCAGCTGCAGCATGCGGTGGAACATGGTGGGCACCATCATCGCGTTGGACACCCGGTGCCGCTCGACCAGCTCCAGGATGTGCACCGGGTCGAACCGCGGCGTGATCACCACGGTGTGCCCGAAATGCAGTGCGAACTGGGTGTGCGCGCACGGCGACGAGTGGTACATCGGCGAGGTCACCAGGTGGACCTCGTCCCCCGGCTTGAGGTCCACGACCTCGCCGAGGAACCACGTGTACAGCGGCACGATCGCCTCCGGCGGGGCGCCCGGCAGCGGCCGCTGCACGCCTTTGGGAAAGCCGGTGGTGCCCGACGTGTACCACATGACCGCGCCCATGGTGCGGTCATCGGGCGCGTCCGCAGGCTGCCCTTCGGCCAGCCCTGCCGTGCCGGTCTCCTCGGTCACGACGACCTTGGCGTCGCAGTCCTGGATGATGTACGCGATCTCGGACGGGGTCAGATGCCAGTTGACCGGCACGTAGTAGAGACCGATCTGGCCGGTCGCCATCAGCATGATCACCGCGTCGAGCCCATTGGGCAGCACGCCCGCCACGACGTCCCCGGTGCCGAGCCCCTGGGCCCTGAGCCCGTGGGAGACCTGGTTGACCCGGGCGAGCAACTGCCCGTACGTGGTGTGCGTGCCGTCGGTGTCGATCACGGCGAGGCGGTCGGGGTCGGCGGCGGCGATGGCATAGAAACCAGGCGTCTCACTCAGATCCACAGCGCTCGACTGCCGAGCTCCGCTCGGAGTGCTGCGATGAATGTCCTCGCTTCGCTGCGGATCCATCACAGCTCCAGCAAGTCAGCCAGGCGGGCGCGGTGGATGCGGGGCGGGCCTATCAGCACCTCGTCGGCCTTGGCCCGCTTGTAGAACAGGTGCGCGTCGTGTTCCCAGGTGAAGCCGATGCCGCCGTGCAGCAGCAGGTGGTCACGGGCCACCTCGAAGCAGGCGCGGCCCACGTACGCCTGGGCGAGCGCGGCGGCGCCGGGCAGCTCGGCAGGCGACTCGTCGGCGGCCCAGGCGGCGTACCTGACGATGGACTCGGCCTGTTCGAGCTTGCCGTGCATATCGGCGAGCTTGTGCTTGACGCCCTGGTACGAGCCGATGTAGCGGCCGAAGGCGACGCGGATCTTGGCGTACGCGACGATGGCGTCCAGCGCCGCCCGCATCACGCCGAGCTGCTCGGCCGCCAGCGCCACGCACAGCCGGTCACCGATGCCGCTCTCCGGCTGCGGGCCGAGCACCCGGCAGGGCGCGCCGTCCAGGACCACCTTGGCCTGGCCGCGGGTGAGGTCGAGGGTCTCCAGGGCCGTCCTGGTGACGCCGGGCGCGGTCAGCTCGACGCTGACCATCATGACGCCGTCGGCCGTCCGCGCGGGCGCCACCAGCACGTCGGCCTCCATGCCGCTGAGGACCTGAGCCAGCGTCCCGCGTACCGAGGCGCCGTCGTACCCGATCTCGTCGCCGGACAGCGTGGCCGCGATCCTGCCCTCGGCGATGCCGGTCAGCAGCTCTGTGTATACGGTCGCGCTCCCTTCGGCCCCGTCTTGGTTACGCAAGCTGCCGCTTCCGGAGCCGGCTCGCCCCTCCTTGTCCGGCATCTGGGTCAGGGCAATCGCGGCGAACGTGGTGGCGAGGAACGGCCCCGGAAGCAGCGCCGCGCCCGTCTCCTCGAGCGCGACGGCCAGATCGGCCAGGCCGGCGCCCGCGCCGCCGTACTCCTCGGGGACGATCAGCCCGGACAGGCCGAGCTCGCCGTTGAGCCGGGCGTACACCTGAGGGTCGTAGCCCTGGCGGACCTTCGGGAGCGGCGAGGCCGCGTGCAGGAAGGACCGTACGGACTCGCGCAGCTGCTGCTGTTCCTGGCTGAGTGTGAGCTTCACGCCTGCGTCCCCACCTTCAGGTCCTTGAACGGCACGGTCTTGTCCACGCGGGGCTCTGGCGGCAGGCCGAGCACCCGGTCACCCACGATGTTGCGCATGATCTCGTTGGTGCCGCCGCCCAGGGCCATGCCCGGAGCCAGGGAGATCGCCTGGGCCAGCGGGTGATCGGCCAGCACGGACTCCGGCCCGACCAGCTGGGTGGCCAGGTCCGCCTGGAACAACGTCAGCTCGGCCAGCAGCAGCTTGGCCGCGCTGCCGCGGGCGCCGGGGAAGATCCCGGCCTCGGTCTCCTGGGCCAGGCGCTGGTTGAACAGCGCGAGCGCGCGGCTGCGGATGTGCAGCTCGACAAGCTGGTCGCGGACCAGCGGGTCGCTGGTGTCCACGGTCTGGCGCAGCGCCTCCAGCGAGGCCGGATGGTCCTTCTGCCCGCCCATGCCGACGCCGGCCGAGATCGACAGCCGCTCGTGCAGCAGCGTCGTGACGGCCACGCTCCAGCCGTCGTTGACCTCGCCCACGCGATGTTCGTCGGGGATCGTCACGTTGTCGAAGAAGATCTCGTTGAAGTTGGCCCTGCCCGACATGTCCTTGAGCGGCCTGACCGTCACACCCGGGTGATGCATGTCCACCACGAACATGGTGAGCCCTTGGTGTTTGGGCACGTCCACGTCGGTGCGGGCCAGCAGCAGGCCCCAGTCGGCATGGTGGGCGACCGACGTCCATACCTTCTGGCCGTTGACGACCCATTGGCCCCCGTCGTGGACCGCCCTGGTCTGCAGGCTGGCCACGTCGCTGCCCGCACCCGGCTCGGAGAACAGCTGGCACCAGATCTCCTCGCCGCGCAGCAGCGGCCGGAGGAAACGCTCGCGTTGTGCGTCGGTGCCGCGGTCCACCAGCGTGGGGCCGGTCATGCCGAGGCCGATCGAGAAGACGTATGTGGGGAGGGCGAAGTCCCGCGCCGCGGCGGCGAACGCGCGCTCCTCCGCCAGCGTCAGTCCTTGACCACCCCATTGTTTCGGCCAGATGATGCCCGAATAACCGGCGTCGTAGAGCTTGGCCATGAATTCCTTGGCCCGTGTGATGCCGTCCCCCTCGGGCGGCTCGCCCGTCGGAGTGTTCTCCTGGAGCCAGGCTCTGGCGGCACGCCGATACTCAGCAAGGTCCACGTCGACTCCTTGGTATCAGTGTCCACTTACTCTAATCAGACGGCCGCACCACGCATAGAGCATTGCTCTGCTGGTCTTTTAAGCTGATTTATCCCGGAATCTCCGCTAATTGGATGCAAAGCCACCTAGTGTGATCATCTGATTACGGAGGGAGAGGTGTGATCGCACGGCTGGCCCGTTCCATCCGCACTCGGCTGGCGTTGTTCGCCGCCGTCGCCATGGCGCTGCTGTGCCTGGCGATGAGCGCGCTCCTGCTGTGGGCGGTGCACAGCAGCGCCGTCGACATCCGCAGGAACGAGGTGATCAGCGCCGCCCTGCGCGCGGTGCACCTGATCAGGACGGGCGAGCTCCCCACCATCCTCTCCATGGACCTGCAGGGACTCCAGGTGGTCGACGCCAACGGCCGCGTAGTGGCCTCGACGCCGAACCTCTCCGGCGCCCCTCGCCTGACCACAATGGCCCCCGACGCGGACAACACCGACCGGGTGGGCATGATCTGCGACCTGCCCCAGTTCTCCAGGGAGTGCCAGGTCCTGATCGCCCTGCGGGTGTACGAGCCGGAGGGCGACTGGCTGGTCTACGCCTTCGGCTCCATGGTGCCCTGGTACGTCCACCCGGCCGTGCTCGCCTTCCTCACCGGCATGTCCGTGGCACTGGTCACGCTGGCCTGGTTCGGCGTGTCCAGAGTGGTGGCCAGAACGCTCCAGCCGGTGAACGTGATCACGGATCGGCTCTCCGAGATCACCGCCGGCGATCTGAGCATGCGTGTGCCCGTCCCCGAGAACGCAGAGGAGATCAAGGCCCTCGCGGAGGCCGCGAACCGCACGCTCGCCCGGCTCGAGGACTCGATGGAGCAGCAGCGCAGATTCACCTCCGAGGCCTCGCACGACCTGCGCAGCCCGATCACCGCGATGCGCGCCGAGTTGGAGGAGGCCCTGCTGTCCCCGGACGAGACCGACTGGCGGGAGGCCGGCACCAAGTTGCTGACCAGCCTCGACCGGCTGCAGAACATCGTCACCGACCTGCTGACGCTGGCCAGGCTCGACGCCCGCTCCCCTGGACCGCGCACCCCCGTGGACCTGGCCGAGCTGTGCGCCACCGAGACCGCGAGGCCGCGCTCGAAGCGGGTCGTCACCAGGCTGCGGACCGGCGTGATCGTCTTGGGTGACCGGCTCAGGCTGGCCCGCCTGCTGACGAATCTGCTCGACAACGCCGAGCGGCACGCCGAGAGCACGATCACCGTGACCGTGCGGCGGGACGGCGAGGCCGTGCTGGAGGTCCTCGACGACGGGGCGGGCATCGCCCCGGAGCTCCGCGAGGTGGTCTTCAGGCGCTTCGCCCGGCTGGACGCGGCACGCAGCCGCGACGCCGGCGGCACCGGGCTCGGGCTGCCCATCGCCCGTGAGATCGCGGAAGCCCACGGTGGCACGCTCACGATCGAGGACTCTGACACGGGTGCCCGATTCGTGCTGCGAATGCCGATCAGAAAGGACTGACCGGACCCGGAAACGGGAATGAAAGGGTTTTCGACCGAGTCGATACCATGATCACCGAAGGAGGAGTGGACCGGCCGAAACAGAGGCGCTTGACGTCCGGTTTGTCCCACAAACGGCATGATCAGAAGCAAGAGTTGCTCGCAGTGACATCCGGTTTCAGCCGATTACGGCGTGAGGATCTTCTCAAGACGGCCTGCGAGGTGATCGCGGAGCAAGGGTTCGGCCATACCAGAACCATCGACATCGCCAGAGCCGCCGGCGTCAGCCAGGCCTTGCTCTTCTACCATTTCGAGAACAAGGAACGCCTGTTCGCACAGGCCTTCACGTACGCGGCCCGCCTCCGCATGAACGCGCTCGACGACGTCGAACGTTCCACGGGCACACCGCGCGAACGGCTGGCCACCCTGCTCAGGCTCTCCTCCCCCGCCATTCCGACGGAGGACTGGCGGTTGTGGATCGACGCGTGGGCGGAGGCGATGCGCAGCCCGGACCTGGAGGAGATCTCGCGGCGGATCGACACACGGGGTCGCCTGCTGCTGCGCGCGATCATCGAAGCCGGCGTGGAGTGCGGCGAATTCGACTGCCCCGACCCCGACGGGGCGGCCTGGCGGATCCTCGCGATCATCGACGGTTTCGCGATCCAGACGCACGTGCATCCCAGGGCGCTGTCACGGCGCCGCGTCAACGTGCTCATCCGCGAGGCCGTGGCGAACGAGCTCGGGGTGTCGCCCGAAAAGCTGTGACACCACTCTTCCCGAGTTATTGGACGCTTCGTACAATTGCTTGGCGAGGAGAGGAGTGCACGCGATGACACCTGCACCGAGCTCTACCGACGCCAGGGAAGGCGACCACCGGGTCGCCGGCCGCAGCGCCTACGAAGCGGTCATCGAACGCCTCTCGAAGGCGTCGGTCGACAAACACTGGGAGCCCTACCGGGACATCCCGTGGGACGACCCGGAGTTCCTGGTGGATCCGGCCGATCCGCGGTGGGAACTGCCCGAGGTGGACAAGCTGGGCGGCCATCCCTGGTACCGCAGCCGTCCCCCCGAGGTGCGCGCCGCGATCGGGTTGTGGCGAGTGGCCACCGCCATGAAGGTCGGGCTGCAGTTCGAGAACCTGCTCAAGCGCGGCCTGCTCAACTACGCCTACCGGCTGCCGAACGGCTCGCCGGAGTTCCGGTACGTCTACCACGAGACCATCGAAGAGGGACATCACGGGATGATGTTCCAGGAGTTCGTGAACCGTACCGGCATGCCGATCCGCGGCATGCCCGGGCCGCTGTCGGCGGTCGCCCAGGTCGCGCCGTGGATCCCGCTGATCTCGACCGAGCTGTTCTTCGTGTTCGTGCTGGGCGGCGAGGACCCGATCGACCACGTGCAGCGCAAGGTGCTGAAGGACGAGCGGGCGCACCACCCGCTGGAAGAGACGATCATGCGCATCCACATCGCCGAGGAGGCCAGGCACATCTCGTTCGCCCGGCACTACCTGCGTGACCGGGTGCCCAGGATGCCCGTGCACCGGCGTCTCAT
Organism: Nonomuraea turkmeniaca; assembly: GCF_005889735.1. Classification (GTDB taxonomy): domain Bacteria; phylum Actinomycetota; class Actinomycetes; order Streptosporangiales; family Streptosporangiaceae; genus Nonomuraea; species Nonomuraea turkmeniaca. The sequence continues at coordinate 55,963 of NZ_VCKY01000017.1, read as the reverse complement.
GCTCGGGTTCGCCGCGCCGATCATTCTCGGGGTGATGGCGCGCATCATGTTGGCACCACCACTGGCGATGATCAAGCACTTCAGGATTCCGTCGAACGTGGTGTCCGAGGTCTACCTGCGGAACACGGCCGCGAAGAACGAGATCCGCGACTCGGTCGGGAGGACGCGGGAGCTCTGTGCCGAGCTCGGGCTGGTCAACGCACTCACCCGGCGGATCTGGCGGGCCATGGGCATCTGGGCGGAACCGCGCTGACCGGCCTCAGGCGGGGGCGCGCCGGGCGATCAGGACCTCGGTCACCGTCACGTGCTCCCACCTGCCCGAGGGGTTGCTCGCCAGCAACGCGCTCCTGGCCGCCTGGACGAACGCCTCCAGCCGGTCGCCGAGGCGGGCCGGGGCGGTGTAGGAGTAGGACAGCTGCAGCCCGATGACGGCGTCCAAGTCGTAGGTGAGACGGCGTTCGTACAGGGTCGAGTCCAGGTCGGAGAAGGGCGAGGTCGCCAGCACGTCCTGGTGGTGCTCGCCGGTCGCCTGGAAGGAGTTCGTGGCCGTCATCGGGCCCATGGCGAACTCCTCGCGTACGCGCTGCATCGCTGATTCCCCCGGCTCCTCGGCGCCGTGGCGGCCGGGGCCGATGAGCGCCACGACGCCGTCGGGCGGGAGCAGCTCGTCCAGCTCGGCCAGCACCGTGCGGCGGTCCATCCAGTGGAACGACCTCCCCATGACGACGTGGTCGAACGGCGGGAACGTGCGCAGCATCGTGGAGTCGCCGCGCAACCAGCGGATGTTGGGGACATTCGCGGCCAGCTGCCTGCCCTCCGCCAGCATCTCCTCGTCCGGGTCGACGGCCGTGACCTCGCGGACGTGGCGGGCCAGCGGGATCGCCACCGTTCCCGGGCCGCAGCCGAGGTCGAGCACGCTGCTGCCCCGGCCGAACGTGGTGGCCAGGTGGTCGATGGCCTGGTCGCCGTGGTCCGGCCGGTATCTGGCGTAGTACGGCGCCGCGCCGCCGAACAGGTCCTTCATGAGTGGGACCATATACGGGTTCGGGACATGTCCTATGTCCTTGACGTTCGGATGTTCGTTCGATGGAAGGCTTCGAGGTTTTGAGGCGGCTACTTACGGTCCTGCTGCTCGCTTGCGCCGCGGTGGGGGTCCTCCCGCCGGCGGCGCAGGCACACAACGTGCTGATCGGCAGCGATCCCAAGGACGGGGCCACGCTGTCGGCCTCGCCCGAGCGGGTGACGCTGGTGTTCGACCAGGCGGTGCGGCAAGGGTACGCGCAGGTGGGGGTGACGGGGGCGGACGGGTCGTCGTGGGCCGACGGGGCGGCCGTGGTCGCCGCCGAGCGGGTGTCGGTGAAGGTCAAGCCGTTGCGGGCCGGGGGGTCGTACGTGGTGGGGTACCGCATCCTGTCGGCCGACGGACATCCGGTGACCGGGAAGATCACCTTCGGGCTGGCCGCAGACGCCTCCGGGGTCGCGGCCGGTCGGCCGGGTGCCGATGCCCCCGGAGCCGCCGCCGGGGAGACCGCCCAAGGCTCCAGCGCGGAGGCCGCCGAGGCGGCGGCGAACGGCGGGGCCGGGATGGCGGTGGTGTGGATCGTGGGCGCGCTGCTGGTGCTGGCCGCCGGCACGGCCGTGGCCCTCCGCCGCTCCGCCCCGGCCGGCGGACTCGGCGCGGCGGCCGACGTCCATGTGCCCGGGGATGAAAGGACGCGGTCGTGACGGTCAGCGCTCCGCCGCTCCCCCGGCAGCGCGTCGGCGGGCGGCTCGTGGCCGGCGCGTTCGGTGTGTGCGCGGTGGTCGCGGCCGTGGCGGCGAGCTCGTTCACGGGTCAGGAGCCGGTGCCCGGCATCCCCATGCCGAGCCCCATCGTGTCCGCCGGGCTGCCGATCGTGCGGGTGCTGCTGGACGTGGCCGCGGTGGCGGTGGTCGGGCTGAGTCTGCTGCCCAAGCTGCTCGGGTTCGACGATCCCGAGCGTACGGAACCGGTGCTGATCAGGGTGCGGCAGCTGGCCGTGACGGCCGCCTGGGCGTGGGCGATCTGCGCGTTGCTGACGATCGTGTTCCAGGCGGCCGAGCTGAACCCCGGCGGCGTGCCGACGTTCGGGATGATCGCCGCGTATGTCAGCGACGTCGGCACGGGTCAGGGGCTGCTGTTCAGCGCGGCGTGCGCGTTGGCGGCGGCCGGCATCGGGCTGATGGCGGTGCGGTTCGGCGAGAAGGTGCCGGCCGAGCTGCGGGTGATCGTGGCGTTGTTCGGGCTGCTGCCGATCCCGGTCACCGGGCACGCCGTCAACTCCGTCTGGCACGACCCCCTCATGGTCTCGATGGAGATCCACGTGATAGGCGCGGCGGCGTGGACGGGCGGGCTGGTGGCGACGGCCGTGTTCGTGGCGCCGCACAGGGAGCTCCTGGCCGTGGTCCTGCCGAAGTTCTCCAGGATGGCGACGGTGTGCCTGCTCATGGTGGGCCTGTCGGGTCTGATCACCGGGCTGGGCACGATGGCGCTGACGCCGGGCGTGACATTGCCCGGCGCGATCGTGACCAGCCCATACGGGGTGCTGCTCGTGGTCAAGACGCTGCTGATGGCGTCGCTGGTGCCGCTGGCCGCGCACATCCGCTTCCGTCTGCTGCCCGCCGTACGCCAGGGGCGGGCCACCGCCCTGGTGGGGTGGGCGGCGGCCGAGGTGGCCGTGATGGGCCTGGCCTACGGGGTGGCGGTGGCGATCACGCGGGCCTCGATCGGCTGAAGGTCGCGTTTCCCGGCGAGCCACTCGACGGCCAGCCAGACGGCCAGCAGGCCCAGCCCTGCCCAGAGGGCGGACGACGTGGCCAGGGGCGGCGCGCCCAGCAGCCCCTCCTGGCCCTTGATGGCGCCGTACACCGGGCCCATGATCGTGCTCTGCGCCACCAGCGTGCCGTAGGCGGCGGCGGTGGCGCCGGCGGCCCCCAGCACGGCGCGCGCCGCCGGCATCCGCACCAGGAACGCGACGTCCACCAGCAGCCCGGCCACGACCAGGAAGAACGGCACCGCCGACGGCGGGAACCCGGTGAACGTCAGCAGCGGCCAGATCAGCGTCCTGAACCCCACGTAACCGGCGGCGACGAGGGTGGCCGCGCCGAATCTGCCGATCAGTAACCGCGCCACCACCAGCACCGACAGCCCGGCCACCACCGCGTAGACCGGGTAGAGGAAGTCCGGGACGGGCAGGGCGAACCCGGTCATCATCGTCCGGTCCACCGGCCGCCCCATCTGGTCGGCGGCGAACTGGAGCAGGATCTGCTCGGCGTAGACGGCCTTGTTGTCCCAGGCGCCGATCGACAGGATCCCGTATTCCTGGTGCTGCTCGGGGAAATGCACGTTCTCCAGGAAGAACGCGAAGAACGCGCCCAGCACGACCGTGCGTTCCCGGCCCGGCCGCGCCCCTATGAACCAGCCGCGGATCACGCCGGCGATCATGAAGAACGTTCCAACATACAACATGATGTGCGACGGGCTCCACGAAGTGATGTCGAGCCCGTTGACGCGGTGGTTGATCAGGTCGAGCGGGACCGCGACGAGGAAGATCCCGGTGCCCCACTGGATCGTCCTGAGCGCCGCCTTGTCGACGCCGTAGCCGGTGTAGCCGTGGATGATCGTCAGCGCGAGGGCGAGGACCGTGCCGGCGGAGTTGAGCAGGTGCGGCGGGGCGAGGTCGTCGCGCAGCCACTTGAAGTGCCACGAGACGTCCCAGGCCGAGCCGAGCACCTTGAGCGTGAACGCCGCCAGCCAGCCGAGGTAGAGCACCCTGAACAGATCCTGCGGCGTCTCACGCCCCGCCGGGCCTCTGGTCCAGTACGGCAGGGCCCAGTCCGCGGCCTTCTTGAAAGATGCTGGAGACTTCACGGGAAGGAATCTTACGGTCATCGCCGGGGTCGCTACGCGCCCCCGCGTCATGCGGGGGCGGCCGCTCGCAACGAGTACATCAGAGGGATCTTGGGCGCCCCTTCCGGCAGGCGGTAGCCGGTGCCGTCGTCGGACAGGGTGGCGAAGCGGCGGAAGAGCGTGTGGTCGTGCTCGTGCACGAACTCCACCCGCAGGCCGGCCCCCGCCACCGCGCTGACGACCTCGCCGATGCCGTGCTGGAACTGCACGGAGGTGCGGTGCTCGGTCAGCTCGCCGCCGGTGTAGGTGTACGGCTCCTCCCAGACGTGCGGGCCGCGGGCGAAGTAGTCGTGGGTGACCGTGGTGCCGGTCTTGTCGTCCAGGATGTCGGCGAACGGGTGGAATTCGGCGAGGTAAAGGAATCCGCCCGGGTTGAGCAGCGCGGCGACCGCTTCGGCCCACCGGGTGAGGTCGGGCAGCCACACGAGGGCGCCGATGCCGGTGTAGACGATGTCGTACGTCTCGCCGAGCGCCTCGGCCGCGTCGTACACGTCGGCGGTGACGAACCTGGCCCGGATGCCGCAGCCGGCCGCGATCTCCCTGGCCTGCCGGATCGCGGCGGCCGAGAAGTCGAGCCCGGTCACTTCGGCGCCGAGCCTGGCCCAGGAGAGCGTGTCGAGGCCGATGTGGCACTGCAGATGCGCCAGGCTACGGCCGGACACCTCGCCCATCTCCGCCACCTCGAACGGCCTCACCACGCTCCGGCCGCTCGTCCTGAAGCCGTCGACGTCGTAGAAGTCGCTGCTGACGTGGAGGGGGACGCGTGCGTTCCAGTTGGCCCTGTTCGTCTCCAGGTAGTCCATGGCGGGTGATCGTAGAGGAGGCGTGGATCGGGGCGCCTCCGGTTTTTTGCCGGGGTCGCAGCCGTACGGGGAGGTGTTCGCGCCCGTTCTGGAAGTTGGACGTCAGGCGGCGTGGCGTGCCCGCGAGCTCGACGTCCCAGGAGAGCAGCTCCTTGAAGATCGCGCGGAACTGGGCGCGAGCCAGGTGGGCACTCAGGCAGAAGTGCGGACCGAAGCCGAAGCTGACGTGGTCGTTCGGGGCGCGGGCGATGTCCAAGCGGTCGGACCGTTTCCACGCGCCTCGCCCGGGCGGTCGGGCGTGCATGATGAGCGCGTGACTCCCGAAGACGTAGAGGCGATACTCCAGGACTACTTCGCCCCCTGGATCCAGCGGCTCGGACTCCGGGTGGAGGAGGTGGGCGAGCGCCATACGGTCGTGCGGCTGCCATGGTCCGACGACCTGGCCCGAGAGGGTGGCGGGTTGTCCGGTCAGGCGATGATGGCGGCCGCCGACACGGCCACGGCGCTCGCCATCTCCGCGGCTCGTGGCGGGTTCGTGCCGATGACCACGGTTCAGCAGTCCACGACGTTCCAGCGGCCGGTGGTGGGCAAGGACGTGCTGATCGACGTCCGCATCACGAAACTGGGCCGCACGCTGGCCTTCTCGGAGATCACACTCACGGCCGAGGGCGGCGCGGAGGCGGCCGCCCAGGCCACGACGGTCTACGCCATCCTCGGCTGAGATTCTTTGATCTCCGTGATTGCGCAGCTCAACGGCATCTTGCAGCACGCGGGCGATCCGGCGGTGCCCGCCGTCTCAGGGATCTCTCAGGTGCGGAAAGTAGGCTCCTCGTCATGAAGCGTGTGGCCGCGCTGGTGGCGGCACTCGCACTCATCGGGGTGACGACGTGGCTGGTGTGGCCGTCGGCTCCGAAGGTGCGGGCCCAGGACCAGAAGATAACCGTCGTCGATGGACCATCCGACGACCAACGGGTGGAGCTCGATACGACGTTCTTCCCGCCACCAGGGGGCGGGAAGGCCCCTGCCGTGCTGATCGGCCACGGTTTCGGCGGCAGCAAGCAGAGCGTGAGGCAGCAGGCGATCCGTGTCGCACAGGACGGCTACGCGGTGCTGACCTGGTCGGCGCGCGGCTTCGGCCGCTCGACCGGCGAGATCGCGCTCAACTCGCCGGACTACGAGGTCAAGGACGTCAAGCAGCTGATCGACTGGCTGGCCAAGCGTCCAGAGGTCCTGCTGGACGCCTCGGGCGACCCGCGCGTGGGCATCGTGGGCGGCTCGTACGGCGGCTCCATCGCCCTGATGACGGCGGCCCACGACCAGCGGGTCGACGCGATCGTGCCGCAGATCACCTGGTCCGACCTGGCCGACGCGCTCTTCCCCAACGCGGCCACCCAGACCCCGTCGGCGCCCACCACGGCGAGCCAGGGGACCGGCGCCTCTGACCAGGGCGGCGAGACCGCGACCGCGGCCTCCACCGGCGAAGGGGCGGGCGGCACGTCGTCCACCGCCGCCGGCCAGGAGACGGCGGGCGCCGGATTGGGCCAGCCTGAGAGCGGCGTGTTCAAGCGCATGTGGGCAGGCATCTTCTTCGGTCAGGGCGTCTCGCTGGAGAGCTTCGCGCTGCAGGGCCAGGGGCAGCAGCAGGCGGCCGAGCCGCTCACGCCGCAGCAGGCGCGCTGCGGCAGGTTCCTGCCCGCGATCTGCGACATCTACCAGCAGGTCGCCGAGGACGGTAAGGCCACGCCGGAGGCCGTCGCCCTGCTGCGCAAATCGAGCCCGATCACCGTGGCCGGCCAGATCAAGGCGCCCACCCTGCTCCTGCAGGGCCAGCGCGACTCGTTGTTCCCGCTCAGCCACGCCGACGCCAACGCCAAGGCGATCGCCGCCGCCGGCACCCCGGTCAGCCTGGCGTGGTTCGACGGCGGGCACGACGGCGGCAACGGCGAGGCCGACTGGCTCTTCGAGCAGTCCTCCGCCTGGTTCGCCCGCTACCTGAAGGGCGACGGCGCGGCTCAGACGGCACCGCCGGTCAGCGCGTTCACGGTGACGCGCGACGGCGGGCGCGACCCGGGCACCCGCCAGCGCATCCGCCTGCACCCCGAAGCCGCCTCCTACCCCGGCCTCGCGGGCACCGACACCACGACCGTGCAGCTGAGCGGTCCGGAGCAGAGCGTCGTCAACCCGCCCGGCGGCGCCCCCGCCTCCCTCTCGACGGTGCCGGGCATCGGCGGCCTGCTGGGCGGCCAGAACACCGCCGGAGTGTCGATCGACATGCCCGGCCAGAGCGCCGCGTTCGAGTCGCGGCCTTTGACGGCCCCGCTCCAGCTCACGGGCAGCACCACCGCCAAGATCAAGGTGACCGGCACGGGCGAGGCGACGCTGTTCGCGAAGCTCTACGACGTGGCCGACAACATGCAGCCGCCGGCCTTGCCAGCCGGGCTGGTGGCGCCGATCCGGGTGACGATCCCGGAGGGCGCGGGCAGCGTGGAGGCCACGATCACCCTGCCCGCCGTGGACCACCGCTTCGCCGTCGGTCACCGGCTGCGTCTGGTGGTGACCACGACGGACATGGGGTTCGCGACCGCCGCCGAGCCGGCCACGTACCAGGTGTCGCTCGCCTCCCCCACCCTGGCCGTCCCGACGGTGCGCACGCTCGCGGCGCCGCCGTCCGGGGTCGCGTGGTGGGTGTGGGCGATGCCGCTGGCCGCCGTGGTGATCGCCGCCGCCCTGCTGGCGACCGGCCGCACCTCGTCCCTCGCCCCGGCGGGTTCCAGGGTGCGGCGCCGGGCCGTGCCCACGGTGGCGGGCAACGGCGCGGCGCACGACGCGGCGGCAGCCGTACAGAGCGCTCACGATGCCTCGCCCGAGCAGGGCGGCAAGCCGGTGCCGCTGGAGATCAGGGGGCTGACGAAGGCGTACCGGAACGGGGAGCTGGCCGTCGACGGGCTGTCGTTCCGGGTCGAGCAGGGCCAGGTGCTGGGCCTGCTCGGGCCGAACGGCGCAGGCAAGACGACCACGATGCGGATGATGATGGGGCTCATCCGGCCGGACGACGGCGAGATCCGGATCTTCGGCGACCGCGTGACGCCCGGGGCGCCGGTGCTCTCCAGGCTCGGGTCCTTCGTCGAGGGCCCCGGTTTCCTGCCGCACCTGTCCGGCCGGGACAACATCGAGCTCTACTGGGCCGCCACCGGCCGCCCGGCCGCCGACGCCCACTTCGACGAGGCGCTGGAGATCGCGGGCCTGGGCAAGGCGCTGGAACGTGCCGTACGCACCTACTCCCAGGGCATGCGGCAGCGACTGGCGATCGCGCAGGCCATGCTGGGGCTGCCGGACCTGCTCGTGCTCGACGAGCCCACGAACGGTCTCGACCCACCCCAGATCAGGGAGATGCGCGAGGTGCTCAAGCGCTACGCGCGCGACGGCCGTACCGTGATCGTCTCCAGTCACATGCTCGCCGAGGTGGAGCAGACCTGCAGCCACGTCGTGGTGATGCATCGCGGCCGGCTGGTCTCCGCCGGGCCGGTGTCGCGGCTGCTCACGTCGGAGTCCGCTGGGGCCTCCACGGGCAACGGGCACGGACTGCGGCTGGAAGACGTGTTCCTCGACCTCATTGGAGACAAGTCATGACCGCCGCGCCGGGCTACGCGCCCCGCCGCACGCTGCCGCTGCGGGTGGAGATCATCAGGCAGTTCAAGCGGCGGCGGACGATGGTCATGTTCGGGCTGCTGCTGGCGCTGCCGTGGATCCTGGTGATCGCGTTCCAGTTCGGGCCGCAGTCCAGCGGGCCGCAGCAGGCGTCGCTGCGCATCTCCGACCTGGCGACCGAGAGCGGACTGAACTTCGCGGCGTTCGCCCTGTCGGTGTCGGCGACCTTCCTGCTGGTGGTGGCGGTCGCCCTGTTCTGCGGCGACACCGTGGCCAGCGAGGCCAACTGGTCGTCGCTGCGTTATCTGCTGGCCGCCCCGATCCCCCGGGACCGGCTGCTGCGGCAGAAGCTGGTCGTGGCGCTGGGCTACTCGGCGGCGGCGGTGATCTGCCTGCCGCTGATGGCGCTGCTGGCGGGCACGCTGGCTTTCGGGTGGAACGACATCCAGGTGCCCGGCACGGGTGAGACGATCCCGGCGTTCGACGTGCTGCCGCGCTTCGGCATCGTGATCGGGTACGCCCTGGTCAGCCAGCTCGTCGTCGCGGCGCTGGCGTTCTTCATCTCGACCGTCACCGACTCACCGCTGGGCGCGGTCGGCGGGGCGGTCGGGCTCTGGATCGTCTGCAACATCCTGCAGGCGGTCGAGGCGCTCGGGGTGCTGCGCGAGTTCCTGCCCACGTTCTGGAACAACGCCTGGGTCGATGCCCTGGCGCCGGAGCTGGACTGGAGCGGCATGGCCAAGGGAGCTTCGGTGTCGATCACGTACGCGGCCATCTTGATCGCGGTGGCCTTCCGGCGCTTCCGCCGCAAGGACGTGGTCAGCTAGCCGCCCGCTGTCCCGATGACGTGGGGAGGCCGTCGTAGGCGGCCAGGACGATGCCCAGGGCGCGTTCGTCGGTCATCTGGTTCATCACGTACGCCACCGGCATGCGGGCGTCGACATCCACCAAGACCATGGCTGGGGCCTGGCGGGTCCGTTCGTCTGTTCTCGTGAGCCGAACGGTTGTCAGATGGCGCGGGCGAAGGTGACCAGGCGCGTGCCAGGGCCGTTGTAGTCCGGGACCGGGTCACTCACCGTGAAGCCCATACGCCGGTGGAAGGCGATGGACGCCTCGTTGACCGGCGAGGTGATGGCCTTGACCAGATGCCGGTTGTGGGCGCGGGCCAAGGCGAAGAACCGCTCGTACATCGCCCGCGCCACTCCCCCGCCCCGTGCGGCGGGAGAGACACCGACGAAATGGATGTACGCCTCGTCCGCGGCCGACGGCGAGAGGAACCCGACGAGGAAGCCCGCCATGCCCTCGGGCCCCTCCGCGACCAGGCTCGTGCGATGGAAGTGGTCGAGGAAGAGCCGGGGCAGTGAGCCCATGACGGGACGGCCCCACCACTCGTCGACCACGGCCGCCATGGCGTCGTAGTCGGCCGGCGTGGCGGGGCGCACCGCGTGTCCGCTCAACGTGTCAGTCCCAATGCGGCGGCCGGTTCTCCACGAAGAAGTCGTCCGGGTCCTCGTCCGGGAGGTCGTCGCCCCAGCCCAGGTCCCTGTCGTCCGCCGTCTGCTCGGGGTAGAAATCTTCCACGGCTGACATGCTACCCAGACGGACAAACCAACACCCGGCGTGTCCGCAGGTCCAGGGACATGTCGCGGTCGCGGCGGTACGATGCGGGAGCAGGTGTCACCTACCCCCCGGAAGGCTGCTCATGGCCACCCCGACAGGCCGGCCTCGAGAAGGCAATCTGCCGGCGGAGCTCACGAGCTTCATCGGCCGGACGCGTCTCCTGGCCAACCTCAAACGACACCTCGGCGAGTCACGCCTGGTGACCGTCACGGGCATCGGGGGTGTGGGCAAGTCGCGCACAGTGCTGCGGATGGCTCACCAGGTGCGCTCCCACTATCCCGACGGCGTCTGGTTCGCCGATCTCGCCCGGCTGCAGGACACGGGCATGGTCAAGCACACCATCGCCTCCGCGCTGCGCATCGCCGACCAGTCGACCCGCGCGGAGTCCGAGACGCTGTCGGAGTGGGTGGGCGAGCGGGACATGCTGCTCATCATCGACACGTGCGACCGCGTCGTGCAGGGGGCCGCGGAGCTGGTGCAGGAGCTGCTCGAGGCGGCGCCCAACCTCAAGGTCATGGCCACCAGCCGGCAGTCACTGAACCTGCCGTACGAGCATGTCGTTCCCGTCCCGCCGCTGCAGGTGCCCGGCGAGGACCCGGCGGAGACCTATTTCGTCAATGAGTCCGTACAGCTGTTCGCGGCCCGGGCCGGGGCGAGTGTGCCCGACTTCCGCCTGGACGAGGACAACATCAACGCGGTGGCCGAGCTGTGCCGGCGGCTCGACGGCATCCCGCTGGCGATCGAGCTGGCCGCGGTGCGGCTGCGGGCGTTGTCGGTGGAGCAGATCCTGGGCCTGCTGGCCGACCGGTTCAGCCTGCTCGCCGGCGCCAGCCGCACGGCGCTGCCGCGGCACCAGACGTTGCGCGCGGCCATCGGCTGGAGCCACGAGCTGTGCGAGCCGGCCGAGCGGCTGCTGTGGGCGCGGTTGTCGGTGTTCGCGAACGACTTCGAGCTCGACGCCGCCCGCTTCGTCTGCTCGGACGCGCGGCTGCCGGCCGAGCAGATCACCGACCTGGTCACGGGCCTGGTCGAGAAGTCGATCCTGATGATCAGGAGCCACCACGCCGGGGTCAGATACAAGCTGATCGACACCTTGGCGGACTACGGCGACGAGTGGCTGGACAAGCTCGGCCAGAAGGGGCAGATGCGCCAGCGCCATCTGGAGTACTACCTGAGCCTGGCCCAGCGTAGTGAGGACGCCTGGTCGGGACCGCGGCAGATCTACTGGTTCGTCCGCATGCGCCAGGAGCACGACAACGTGCGGGTGGCGCTGGAGCATGCGCTCAAGACGCCCGGTAAGGAGATCCTGGCGCTGATCCTGCTGTCGTCGTTGTGGTTCATGTGGGTGTGCTGCGGCTTCGCCCGCGAAGGCCGCCTGTATCTGGAGCGGGCGCTCGAGGTCAACCCCGACCTGAGCAAGGAACGATGCAAGGCGCTGTGGGTGCTGTCCTACGTGAAGAGCGCCCAGGGCGACAGCGTGGGCGCACAGGTCGCGGCCGAGCAGTGCAGCACCGAAGCGGTCCGGGTGGGCGACTCCAAGGCCGTGATCCTGGCCTCGAAGATGCAGGGCACGGCCGCGATGTTGCAGGGCGACCTCCAGAAGGCCAGCGCCCTGCTCGGCGTGGCGATCGAGTTCAACACCGACAACAAGGAGCTCAACCCGGGGCTGCTCCCGGCCATCGTGGAGCTGTCCATCGTCCTGACCACCCAACAGGAGCTGTACGAGGCCGAGTCGCTGCTGCAGGACTGCCTCCAGGTCTGCCGCGAGCGCGGCGAGTTGTGGCTGAGCTCGTACGCGCACTGGGCGCTGTCGCTGCCGATGCTGGCGATGGGCAGGGCGGACGAGGCGTTGCGCACCGCCCTGGAGGGGTTGCGGATCAAGCGTCACTTCCACGACACCGTCGGCACGCTCATGGTGCTCGAGACCGTCGCCAAGATCTACTCGTCTCTGGGCCAGACCGAGCGCGCCTCCCGGCTGCTCGGGGCGCTGCACCAGAACTGGCGTACCTCCGGCCTGCCCATGCTGGGCGCTCCTTTCCTGACGGCAGATCACGAACGATGCGTCCTGGAGTGCAAGAGGGCTCTCGGCGAGGACGGCTACAAACTGGAGTTTGAGGCGGGTGCAAAACTAGACCTGGACGAAGCGGTCACTCTTGCACAGGAGGAGTTCGACACCCCTTAACTCCCCGACCGCAATACTTTCGGCTTCCAACCCGTAAATACGTAAACGATTGGGCAAATTCCGCACCGGGTACTCCCCACGAGAACAACATCTGTCCCAATGAAGGGGCATTTACCACGGTTTTTCATGGGGAGGCTGCGCACCCATGCCCGAAATCCCACCTGTATCCCTGCCTGACCCTTCCATCCCGTACGCGTCAAAGATCAACCCCTTCGAGGCTGTGGTGGCCGAGCACACCATCGCCTGGGCGCGGACGCTGAAGCTCATCGAAGACGAGACCGCGACCTCGCGCTTCGCAGGGGAGTCCTACTCCCGGCTCGTCGCCAGGCTCTACCCGGAGGCCTCGGTGCCGGTGCTCGCGCTGGCGGCCGACCTCAACAGCTGGTTCCACGTCTACGACGACCAGTTCGAGCTCGCCGAGGTGGGCTCAGACCCGGACCTGGCGCGGCGCATGGCCGACAAGTTCCGCGCGGTGCTGGACGGCGCACCGCTCGACGCCACCGCGGGACCGATCCTCCACGGCCTGGCCGACATCCGCGACCGCATGCGTCTGCACGCCGGCGCTCAGTGGTGGCACCGCTTCGCCACCCACCTCCAGGACTGTTTCGAGACCGCCCAGTGGGAGGTGGACAACCGCACGAGAGGACGGATCCCCGACCCCGACAGCTATGTCGAGCACAAGCTCAACATCGCCTACGTCCCGCCCTCGTTCGACCTCATCGAGCTCGCCGAGCAGTTCGAGGTGCCGGACGAGATCCGCGCCTCGGCCGCGTACCGCACCCTCGTCCACGAGGCAGGGCACGTGGTCGTCTGCACCAACGATCTCATCGGACTGCGGCGCGAGCTGCTGCAGGGCGAGTTCCACAACCTCGTCATCGTCTACTGGAAGGCCCTGAGCTGCCCCCTCCAGGAGGCCGTCGAGATGGTCGACCAGAAGATCTCCGAGCGCGTCGGCGTCTTCGAGGCGGCCAAGGTGGACCTCCTGCGCGTCTTCGACGAGCTCGGCACCGACCAGAACCGGCGGCACGGCACCCTGCGCTGCGTCACGGGGCTCGAGAACTGGATGCGCGGCTACCTCGACTGGGCCAAGGAGACGCGCCGCTTCGCCGACCCGGTGCTGCGGGGCCAGGTCACCGGCTTCCAGCGCGAGTTAGTCGACTAGAACAACCCCCAGGCGACTAGAACAACTCATCCATGCCGAACATGCGGGCCGTGTCCACAGCCGAGGGCACGCCCGCATGGGGGTCGGCGCCCGCGTCGACGAGCGCTCTGACCACCTCCAGCTCCTTCTTGAAGACCGCTCCGGCCAGGGGCGTCTGGCCGCGGTCGTTGGACCGGTCGACATCGGCGCCCAGCTCGATGAGCATCCGCACGGTCGGCGCATGACCGTGATAAGCCGCCAGCATCAGCAAAGTGTCACCTTTGCCGTTGGTCAGGTTGACCGGCAGCCCAGCCTCGACGTACGCGCGTAGGGTCTCGGTGTCGCCCGCCCTGGCCAGGTCGAACATCCTGGCGGCGAACTCTTCCAGCTCCGGCTCCCCGTCCATGCACTCCATTGTGCCCCGATAGGGTTTCCCCCCAACGGAAGCGTTCCGCCCCACCACGGGCGCGGAATCGTTCTGGCTCGCCATAGGTTCTGGGAAAGAGTACCTACGGAAAGGCTGTCCAACGTGTTCGACCCGAAGGATCTCTACAAGCTCGCAGATGACGCGCCCGAGCTGCATGATCCGGTGTTGCTGTACCACTTCGACGGCTTCGTCGACGCGGGCGGCGCCGGACGTCTCGCGCTGGGCCACCTGCTGGCAGAGCTGGAGCACCGGGTCGTGGCGACGTTCGACGTGGACCGGTTGCTCGACTACCGGTCACGCCGGCCCATCATGACCTTCGACACCGACCGCTGGGTCGAGTGCGAGAGCCCGGAGCTGGCCGTTCATGTCATGAGCGACTCGACGGGGACGCAGTTCCTGGTGATGAGCGGGCCTGAGCCCGATCGGGAGTGGGAGCTGTTCACCAAGGCTGTGGGGGCGCTGGTGGCGCGGCTGGGGGTGAGCAAGCTGGTGACGATGCACGGCATCCCCATGGCGGTGCCGCACACCCGGCCGCTGGGTCTGACGATGCATGCGAGCAGGCCCGAGCTGATAAATTCGCAAACGAGCGCGTTCGGGCGTGTCCAGGTGCCGGGGAGCGTGGCCGCCCTGATCGAGTTCCGGCTCGGGGCGGAGGGGCATGACGCGTTGGGGTATGCCGTGCACGTTCCGCACTACCTGTCCCAGGCCGAGTACCCGACCGCCTCGGTGGCCGCGCTGGAGGCCGTGACGCGGGGGACGGGGTTGGTGTTCCCGATGGAAACGCTCCACGAAGCGGCCCAGCGGACGAACGTGGAGATCGAGGAGCAGATCCAGGCCTCCGCCGAGCTCTCCACCGCCATCAAGGGGCTGGAGCAGCAGTACGACGCGTTCGCCGGCGGCGCTGAGCGCGAAAACCTCATCGCCGAGTCGACCCCGATGCCGACAGGAGATGAGCTCGCTGCTCAGTTCGAGCGGTTTCTTGCCGAGCGGGACGATCCTCAAAGCCCATAAACCTTTTTTCCTGTACGGCGGTGCCGGGTGGGCCGCTACACGGCGTGCTTCGGCAGGCCCTCCAGGACACGGCCTCTGAGCCCTTCACGGGCGGGGCGCCGTTACGGAGCGTGTTCTGGGCCGGCTAGGTGGTTTCGATAGCCTGGGCCGATGAGTGAGATCCGGGTGGGGCTTGTTGGATATGGCGTTGCGGGGGCCTACTTCCATGCGCCCTTGATCCATGCCACGCCGGGGTTGTCGTTGGCCGCTGTGGTGACCCGGAATGCCGAGCGGCAGGCCGAGGTCGGTGCTCGGTACGGGGCTGCGGGGGTTTCGGAGGTCGAGGAACTGTGGGGGCGGTGCGATCTTGTCGTGGTCGCGTCGCCCAACAGGACGCATGTTTCCCTGGCCGCGGCGGCCATCGACCGGGGGTTGCCTGTTGTCGTGGACAAGCCGCTGGCGCGGACCGCTGAGGAAGGGCGGGGCCTCGTGCGGCTGGCCAAGGAGCGTGGGGTCATGCTCACCGTCTTCCAGAACCGGCGGTGGGACGGCGACTTTCTCACCGTGCGGCGGTTGGCCGGTGAGGGGGCGCTGGGGGAGGTGCGGCGGTTCGAGTCGCGGTTCGAGCGGTGGCGGCCGCTGCCCAAGGGCGGATGGCGAGAGACCGGCGGGCCCGAGGAGGTCGGTGGGCTGCTCTACGACCTCGGGAGTCATCTCGTCGACCAGGCCGTGCAGCTACTGGGGCCGGTGCGGGAGGTCTACTGCGAGAGTGACGTCCGGCGTGAAGGAGTGGCCGCGGATGACGACACGTTCGTCGCGTTGACGCATGCCGATGGGGTGCGGTCGCATCTGTGGGTCAGCTCCGTGGCGGCGCGGCTCGGGCCGCGGTTTCGGGTGCTGGGGTCCGAGGCGGCGTATGTGAAGTACGGGCTGGATGTGCAGGAGGAGCGACTGCGGGCCGGGGTCTCGCCCGACGCGCCGGGGTTCGGGGAGGACGAGGAGGCTCGGTGGGGGGTGCTCGGCACGGACGACGAGCACCGGGTCGTGCGCACCGAGGCGGGGGCGTACCTGGACTTCTACCGCGGGGTCGTGGCGGCCTTGCGGGACGGGGCCGCGCCGCCCGTGGATCCGGAGAGCGTCGTCGAGGCGCTCTCCGTCATCGAGGCGGCGCGGTCGTCGGCCGATCGGCGGATCGTCGTCCGCCTGCCCTGAACCTGCGATGCCCCGGACGTCAGGCGACCTGACGTCCGTCCCGAACGTCAGTCGCGCAGGCGGGAGCGGAGGGACTCCGTGTCGGTGGTCGTCCAGCCGTGCTGGGTCAGCCAGCCCATCGGGCCGCCGAAGCGGTCGTCCAGGACACCCAGGAACTGCTCGATGTACTTCGCCCGGGGCTTGTGGTCGTCCGCCGGCCTGGAGTCCAGGTCGCCGCGGTAGGTGTCGCTGCCCCGCAGCCGCTCGAGAACCAGCTCCAGCCGCTCGCCCGTGGCGACGTAGTCCTCCACGATGGCCTCCCTGGTGGCGCCGGCCACCTCCAGCGCCAGTGCCGACAACACGCCCGTGCGGTCCTTGCCCGCCGCGCAGTGCACCAGCGCCGCCCCGTCGTCCAGCGCCATCGCGCGCAGGGCCGACACCACCGCGGACGGGCGATCACGCAGGTAGCCGAAGTAGAAGCCGGTCACCCTCAGCTCCTCGTCCAGCACCCGCTCCGCCCACGGCAGCACCCGGTCGCCGTCGATGGTGCCAGGAGCGGTATCCGCCTCGACGTCGGTGTGCCTGCCGCCCTCGGCGAACAACGTCAAATGGTGATGCCGCACCTCCGGCACCAGAGTCAGCGGGCCCGGGCCCTCCAGCGAGACCTCCGCGTTGGAGCGGAGGTCCACGACGTGCCGCAGCTTCAGCTCGCCCACCAGGAGGTCCACGTCCCGGGGCGTGAGCCCCTGCAGATTGTCGGCGCGGAGGATCCGCCCACGCCGAGTGACGCCTCCGTCACGCGTGGGAAGCCCGCCCAGGTCACGCGCGTTGACCGCGCCTTCTAGATCGATCCACCTCATCATTTCGCTCATTATCTCGACCCTATATGTCCACCAAATATGAGCAGATTCGAGGTTCATAACGCAGCATGAACGTATGGATCCACGAGCTCTGCCTCCACGGCTGGTGATCGATCCCTCGCTGCCCCCGGAGATCTCGGTAGAGCTGCGGTCGAGCCCGCACATCCTGCGCATGGCTCGAACCGGCAAGCGAATGGACACCACGTACAACCCCGCCCTGCTGTTCGTGCTCCCCGGCTTCCTCTTGCTGATCTTCATGGTGACCGATTGGCCGGGAGTCCTCGTGGCGAGTCTCGGCATCGGCATGATCGTGCTGCTCCGGTGGATGGCGTTGGACAGCTCCCATCGCACGACCAAACGAAGACTCCGGCTGGCGCAGACGTACGCCGAGCACTACATCCTGGGCGAGGACCTCGACTATCCCTGCCAGATGTTGCTGCGCCGAGCGCAGAACGCGGTCGAGGCGATACTCAACTCCAAGGTGCACCGCGCGGGTCTGATCGACAGCATCGACAACCAGGTGACGCTGCCGGAGGAGATCTGGCAGATCGCGCAGCGGCTGCGGAAGTTGTCGTCCATGCACGCCGAGCACGGCAAGATCATCCCCCGGGAGTTGCCTGCTGGGATGGAGGACGCGTTCAAGCCGTACACGAGTGCGCTGGACGCGGCCTGGACGTCGTTGTCGCAGCGGGTGCGGCACCTGGAGAAGTACGCCAAGCAGGTGATCAAGGCGGACAAGGTGTACCACACGCACAAGCGGCTGGAGGCGCTGGCCGCCAAGACCCCGGAGTATCAGCAGCTGATCGCCGAGACCGTCCACGACCAGCTGGCGCGCCAGCACATCAAGGAGCTGGCCGATCAGGCGGCGCACGCGCGGAGGATGTTCGAGGAGAGCATCTCCCAGGCCAGGCTGGCGGCCGGGGAGCTGCTCAGGACCCCGCTCACCTAGCCTCGGTCTCCGTCTCACGCACCGCACTTCGGCACAGGTCCTTCGGGGAAGGGTGGGAGCGGAGGCGTCCACGACCCACCGCACTTCGGCACAGGTCCCTTCGGGGAAGGGTGGGGAGCGGAGGCTTCACGGCCCACCGCACTTCGGCACAGGGTGGAGACGGGGCCGGTCATGCCGATGGGGCCGCACGTCTGAGGAGTTCGAGCGTGCGGCGCATGCCGGCCTCGTTGCCGAGGCTGCGGTAGATGTCCCTGGCCTGCTCCAGCGGCTCCACGGCCGCCTGGCGCCCGCCCGCGTCCAGGTGCGCCTCACCCAGATAACGCAGGCTCCGAGCCATCCACCACCGGTCCTCCAGCTCCTCGAACCTCTGGACGGCGCGGCGCAGCTCCGCCTCCGACTCCTCGGTCCGCCCAAGACGGGCCAGCCCCCGGCCCGCCGACACGGCGGTGCGGGCCACCCCCCACGAGTCGCCCAGGGCGACGAGGATCTCCTCGGCCCGCCGGACGTACTCCAGCTCGCGCAGCCCGTTGGCCGGGTCGCCGACCTCACCGGCTGCCCGCAGGCAGCGGGCCTCCTCCCACAACTCGCCCCGTTGCCGGAACATCTCGGCCGCCCGGTCCAGGCTGAACCCCGCCCGGGTGAAGAGGTGGGTGGCGGCCCGGTGGTCGCCCGCCGCCAGCTCGCCCCGGGCCTGCGCGGCCAGCACCTCACCGTAGACACGCAGCGTCTGGGCCTCGGAGTAGCGGTTGCCCTCGCGTTTGAAGATCTCCAGCGCGTCCTCGAGCAGGTCCCTGGCCTCCTCGGGCCGCCGCTCGGCCATCCGCATCTCGGCCAGGTTGCGCTGGGTGCGGGCCATCCACCACAGGTCCTCCTCGCCCCTGAACGCGGTGATCGCCCCGATCAGGTAGTCCTGCGCCCGGTCCAGGTGGCCGTCGCTGTACAACGTCATCCCGATCCCGCGCATGCACCTGGCCGCCCACCAGGACTCGCCCAGCTCGGTGAAGATCTCCAGCGCCCGCTCGGCCTCCTCCAGGGCCCGCCCGCGCAGGCCGAGGCCGCCGTGCACGGAGGCGCTGTCGAGCAGGGCGATGGCCAAGGAGCGGCGGTCGCCGGTCCGCTCGGCGGCCGCGCAGCCGATCTCCGCGACGGCCTTCCAGTCCGCCCAGTAGGCACGCAGCGAGTGGCACAGCGAGCAGAACGCCCTGGCCAGGCCCCACGTCAGCTCCCACAGCTCCAGCTGCCTGGCCAGGTTGATCATGGCGAGCAACGAGAGGCGCTCGGCGTTGAGCCAGTCACCGGCCCGCAGCTGCCCGTCGGCGCCGGCCCGGCGCCCGCCCCGGCTCCAATCCTGCGGCCAGCGGTTCTGCGCGGCCTCCTCGGCGCGGCGGCGGTAACCGTGGAGCACCCGCTCGATCGCGGCCCTGCGCCGCTCGGCCTCGTCCTGCCCGGCCAGCTCCGCGGCGAACACCCGGACCAGGTCGTGCAGCCGGTAACGCATGGCGCCGGTCTGGTCGGTGCCCGAGCACTCGGCGAGCTGGGCGTCGATGAGCGCCTCCAGCTGGTC
Source organism: Nonomuraea turkmeniaca (assembly GCF_005889735.1). GTDB lineage: Bacteria > Actinomycetota > Actinomycetes > Streptosporangiales > Streptosporangiaceae > Nonomuraea > Nonomuraea turkmeniaca. Next base: position 36,660 of record NZ_VCKY01000017.1, on the reverse strand, counting down.
GGCGCCGTCGAGGCCGGAGACGTCGAGCAGCTCGCCGGCCACCCAGCCCGGCACGTCGGGCGCGGGCAGCGCGCTGAGCAGGCGCAGCAGGCGGCGCTGCGCGCCGGTGCAGTCGTCGTAGCTGAGCTGCACCGACGCGCGCACGCTCTTGTCGACGGTCGGGGCCAGCTCCAGCTGGTCGAGGATGCGGCGGGTGTCGGCCAGCCGGCCGGCCATCTCGCGTAACGTCCACTGCTCACGGGTGGCGAGCCGGCCGCCCGAGATGTTGATCGCCAGCGGCAGGTAGTCGCAGAGCCGGACGATCTCTTTGGCGGATTCGAGGTCGTCGACGATCCGGGCGCCGCCGCTGAGCCTGGCCAGCAACTCCACGCCGTGCGCCTCGCTGAACACGCCGAGCCGCGTGTCGTGCGTGCCGTTCAGGAACAGCGGCGATCGGGACGTCACCAGCACCGCGCACCCCGACTCGGCCGGGATCAGGGGTTTGACCTGGGCGGCGTCATGGGCGTTGTCCAGGCCGATGAGGATCTTGCGGCCCTTGGTCCAGGTCAGCCAGAGCTTGCGCAGCTCCTCCAGGCCTCCGGGGTCGGTGGTCAGGCGCACGTCCAGGGCGCGGAGGAAGCCGATGAGGACCTCGTCGGGGCGTACCGGGGCGTCGACGCCGCCACGCAGGTCGGCGTAGAGCCGGCCGTCCGGGAACCACTCCGCGACCTCCTGCCCGAACCTGGTCATGAGCGCCGACTTGCCGACGCCGCCGCGGCCGTACACGGAGACGACGAGGGGCGGCGCGAGGTCCGTGGCCTTGCGCCGGGCGGCGAAGACCGCACGCAGCTCGCTCAGGGCTTCGGCGCGGCCGGTGAAGTGCTCGGGAACGGGGGGCCACTGGTCGGGCGCGACGCCGCCGTCGTCGCCGTTGACCTCCTGGCGCCTGGGCCGCGACTCGGTGGTGGCCCATGTGGTGAGCCCGACGAGGACGGCCGCCGTCACGGTCACACCGACCTTGGCGAGCGGCGGGAGCTCCCACTCGACGGACGCCGCCAGGACGCTCGCCGCTGCCGCCGCCAGGCCCGCGGAGACGGACGCGGCCCACGGCACCTTTCTTCGGCGTCTCTGCGGCTTCTCTGGAAGGTTGTCTGTTTTGTCGGGCAGGTCCCCGGTCAATGAACACCCCCTTTACGGGGGTGATTCAACCGAATGGGGTACGGCCCGCGCCAGCCGTACCCCAAGGCTTTCCGCTACAGACCGATCACGTGGCAGGTGGCGGTCATGGTCTTGGTCGGATCGCTCTCCGAGGTGGCGGTGAGCTTGACCCTGGCCAGCCGGTCACCGCCGGCCTCGCGGACCGCGTTCACGGTCACGAGCGCCTGCTTGCCGGACGCGACGGAGGCGAGGGCGTTCGGCACCTGGCTGGTCCAGCCCTTGCCTTGGACCTCGGCCTTGAGCCGGTAGACGTCGGAGTCGAGGTAGGCGCTGACGTCCTCCGGGTGCTGCCCCTGCGCCGGGGCCGCCTTGCCGGTGTTGAACAGCGGGAACTTGCAGGAGGAGATGTTCTTGCCGGCGGGGATGCCGGCCGCGGGGAGCAGCTTGACGCCGCGCTGCTGCGGTCCCGCGCCGTCGAGGGAGCGCACGGCGACCGTGTAGGACAGCTCGCCGTCGCGGTTCCGCTTCAGGTCGGTGACGTAGAAGTGCAGGCGGTTGGCCTCGTCGACGAACTCGTACTCGCTGCCCGAGTCGGTGCCCGCGTGGAAGAGGGCGTCGGACAGCTGCCGGTAGTCGCCGATCGTGATCGGCACCTTGGTGCCGTCGGGGAGCACGTAGTCCGTCATGCCGATGTCCTGCGGGTTTGCGTCGACCACCCACTCGAACGGGGGACTGTCCTGGTTCTTGGTCTTGGCCAGGAGCACGCCGGAGTCGGGGGTGAAGGAGTCGGTGCCCATGCGGTCCACGACCTCGACCGTGTAGTTCTCGTAGCCGCCGCCGTCGCAGAGCGGGTCGGCCTCTTCGCACTTGCTCTTGTCGCCGGTGTCGAAGGAGATGTTGATCCCGGCCAGCTCGTTCTGGCCCGGCTGCACGGCCCGGGCGAGGACCTTGGCGGTGACCAGGCCGGACTCGTCCAGCGCCTCCCGCGACAGGCGCAGGACGTTCTGCTCGTCCACCATCTCCAGCTTGATCTTGTTGCGCAGCATGTGCTGGGCGCCCATGGACGCGCCACCCGTGGGCGGGATCAGCCAGCGCGAGTGCGGGCCGCCGGGTCCGTTGAAGCTGCCGCGGCTGAGCATCTCCCAGATGCCGGTGTACGCCCGTTTGGGCGGCACGGCGTATGGGTTGTTGTAGTTGTCGGCGATGCCCATGATGTGGCTCAGCTCATGGGCGTACACCGCCATGCCGGAGCTCTCGGCCTGGACCGAGTCGACGCCGAAGCGGGCGTTGGGCCAGAAGTTGGAGCCGGCCTGCCAGGAGGTCCACGCGACGTAGCGGGTCCTGGACCAGTTGGTCAGGTTGGGGTCGGGCGGGCCCCACTCGTCGGTCACGTCCTCCTTGGTGGGAAACTTCATCATTCCGAACTCCTGCCATGTGGACGATTCGTCCTGGCCGGCGCTCAGGTAGAAGACGAAGTCGAACTGCGCGGCCACGTCCGGGCCCACGGCCGCGAGCCAGGCGGCGTTGCCGTCGGTACGCAGGTTCTTGGTGCAGGTGTCACCAGCCGGGCAGGCGTCCCGCTGGTACTCCATGGCGTACTCGTGGTCCTTGCCCGGCATCGTGTACGGGCCGAACCCGGTGAGCTCCACGCCGATGCGGCCACCCGAATCCTCCATCCAGTACTCGTGGATGGTGTGCCCCTTGTTGAGGTCGTTCGGGGTGTTGAGGAAGTCCTGGTAGAACTTCGCGACCTGGTCACGGGGGATGTCGTGGGCCTCGGCGCTCGGGTTGGCGTAGATCGTCGAGCCCTTGGGCTGGGTGACGACGAACGGCTGGTTGGGGTAGTCGAGCAGCACGAGCGCGCCCTTGAAGGTGCGCTTCGACCCCTTCACGGCGGGGTCGTTCCAGGAGGTGCCGGGCGGTTTCTTGTAGTCCGCCCACGTCATGTGGTCGGGATTCTCCCAGTTCTGCGGGTCGATGGGCTGGATGCCGGCCGGCGGACGACCGCGTAACGTCTGGGCGTCGTCGAGGGGGGTGTCGCGTTGCCACGGCTGGGTTTGCGGCCAGTGGTCGCGCCGCCACGGGTGCTCAGGATCGGTGGGGGGTGCTGCGGAAGCAGGGGTCGCCAGCAGGCTCACCGGGATCAGCACGATGGCCGCCAGTAAACCCCTCAGCAGCTTCTTCGGGGCGTTCACGGATCGACGGTATAGACGTTATTGACGGAGATCACCGAACAGTTGTAGGGAAGACCTGTAGCTCGATGTCCTACAAATGTTGAAATATGCACGTGAGGGGGTGGTTGTGGCGGATCTCCAGCGGGCCGTTGACGAGCTCGCCGCCCGTCTCGGCCGCCCCTTGTTGCTCGAGGACCGCGTGCAACGCGTCGTGGCCTACAGCGAGCAGAACGGCGCCATGGACGACATCCGCCGCGACTCGATCCTGCGCAGGCACACCACCCCCGACGTACGCCAGTGGTTACGCGCGGCCGGCGTGCACGAGGCGCCCGGCCCCATCCGCACCCCGGGTGCGCCCCACCTGGGGCTGCTGCCGCGCGTGTGCGTACCGGTGCGGCACGCCGACGGGCTGCACGGCTTCCTGTGGTTCATCGACGCGGAGCCGGCCATGTCGGACGCGCAGGTCAGCGAGGCCGCGGCCGCCGCCCCAGGGCTGGGACTGGCGTTGTTCCACGAGAGCCTGGCCAGCGGGCTCGCCTCACACCGGGAGCTGGAGGCGGTCACCGGGCTGCTGCTCGGCGAGCCGGACGCGGCCAGGCAGCTGATCGAGGCAGGCGCGTTCCCGCAGGCCGAGGTGGTGACCGTGCAGGTGGCCAGGCCGCTGGCCGCGGAGCCGTCCGACCCGCTCCGGCTGGCGCTGGAGCAGGGACTGCTGGCGCTGCGGCGGCGACTGAGCGGGCACCATCCGCTGCATCTGGTCCGCTACGACCACGCCGTGCTGCTCACCGCCGGGGCGCCGGTCTCGCCGGACGAGCTGCACGCGGCCATGCCGGTCCCCGTGGTGGTCGGGGTGGGGCGGGCCAAGACCGCGCTGACGGAGGCGGCGAGGTCGTACCAGGAGGCCAGGCACGCGGCGGAGGTGGCCGCTCGCGTGCCGGGGCTCGGCGGGACCGCGGAGTGGGCACGGCTGGGCGTGTACCGCCTGCTCACCCACCTGCCCGATCAGGAGCTGCATCCTGGGCTCGAAGGGCTGTTCGCGGACGCGCAGTACCTGCCGCTGCTGGAGACGCTGGAGACGTACCTGGACCTGGCGGGGAGCGCGGTCGCCACGTCCCGGGCGCTGCGGCTGCACCGCACGTCGTTGTACTACCGGCTGCAGCGGGTGGAGGAGCTCGCCCGTACGGACCTGAAGGACGGCAATGAGCGGCTCGCCCTGCACCTGAGCCTGAAGCTGGCCCGGCTGTCCGGACGCTACCTACCTCGGGATTTGCCTGGTTCGACCTAATTGATTCCATGGCGTCACTCACGTTTAATGCCCTGAAGGGGAAATCCGACGGGAGTGCTGATGCCCTCTGCTGCGACGCGTGCTGGACCTACGGCAAGTCGGCCTGCCCGGCCGATCACAGGACGGGGCGCCGGAGCTCGGCCCGCGCCGGTCGTACTCCACTCCGCGCCGCTCGTCCTGCCCGTCTGCGACGACCCCCTTCGCGACGGCGCCGTGGTGATCAGAGGCGATCGGGTGCTCCAGGTGGGCTTGCGGGCCGAGCTGCTGTCGTGTTTTCCCGTCAGCGAGGAGCGCCGGTGGCCGGGAATGATCGTGGCGGGGCCGGTCGACGCCTGCTCGGCCGGGCCCTCGACCGTGCCCGGGGTGACCGCGCGGGCGAGCGTGGTGCGCGACATGGCCGATCACTCGGTGGCGCCCGGCATCACGTACGTCGAGGTGCGCGCCGCCAGCGAGGAGGAGTGGGAAGAACGCGAGCGCGACGCCGTCATCACGGCCATCCGGGAGGTCGACCGGCCGTGCGCGGTGGGGATCGCGGCACGCACCAGGAACCCGCAGGTGCTGGAGGATGTGGCCGTGCTGGCCAGGACGTTCGGGTTGCGGCTGCTGGCCGACCTGGACCGGCACTCCCCCACCGAGCTGGACGAGGCAGGAGTGCTGGGGCCGCTGTGCCACGTCATCTGCACGCGGCCGCTCGATCCCGGCGAGCGAAAGCTGCTCCGGCTGCGCGAGACCGTGGTGGCCCTGTGCCTGTCGGGTACGCCCCCCGTGACCGACGTGCTGGCCCTGCTGGACGAGGGCAACCCGCTCGCCCTCGGCACGGGCGGCTCGCCCACCGGCTCCGGGACGCCGGCCACTGAGGCGGCATCCGAGCCGGCACCCACGGGGTCCGCCCCAGGGCCGCTCGGGCTGGCGAGCGCCGTCAGACGGCACGCACGCGAGCTCGGACTGCGGCCGCGAGGGCTGGATCGGCGGCTGGTCGAGGCGGCCACGATGGGCGGCGCCAGGGCGCTGGGCATGGATCGCGGGCCGGGCCGGATCGGATCGCTGGGCCCGGGCGCCCGCGCGGACTTCGCCGTCTTCGACGCACGCGGCCGCTACCCGTACGCCGCGCTCCTGGCCGGGCCGCCCTGCGTCGGCACGGTCGTCGGCGGCGTAGAACGTTGAGACCTACCTGAACTGGTCGTCCACCACGGTCAGCAGCTCACTCAACTGCTCGCGCTGTTCCTCCGACAACACCGCGAACAGCTCCTCGCCGGCCTGCCTGCGCGCGTCCCGCGCCAGCCCGGCGGCGGCGCGCCCCTCAGGGGTGATGACGACCAGCGTCGAGCGGCGATTGCCGGGATCGACCTGCCGGCTCACCAGCCCCGCCTCCTCCAGCGCGTCCACGACCGGCGTGAGGGAACGCGGCACGATCCGCAGCTCCTCGGCCAGTCGCACCATCCGCAGCGGCCGCTCGGGCTCGGCGTCGGCGAGCACGCGTAGCGCTCGCGCCTGGCTCGGGCTGAGCCCGAGCGGCACCAGCCGCCGCACGTACCCATGCCGCAGCCGCCGGCTGACCAGGTGCAAGAGCTCGGCGAGCTCCTTCTCCTCCATGCCCGCAAGTTTAGCCGGAACAAATATGAGTTAACCTCTGTTTGAGTGGACATCTGAAAGGAGCACCCACTTGGAGGAGGAACCCCGGGCGCCGCTGCGGCGCATCATCACGCTGTTCCGCGCCTACCGCGGCCGCCTGGCCCTGGTGGGCTCACTCATCCTGCTCGCCTCTCTCGTGTCGCTCGCGCAGCCGTTCCTGCTGCGCGAGGTGCTGGACGTGGCGATCCCGGCCAGGGACGCCGGACTGCTCGCGCTGCTCGCCATAGGCATGATCGCGGTCGCGGTCACGACCAGCGTCTTCGACGTGCTGCAGACGCTGATCTCCACCACGGTCGGCCAGCGGGTCATGCACGACCTGCGCATCTCGGTGTACGCGCACCTGCAGCGCATGTCGCTGGCGTTCTTCACCCGTACCAAGACCGGTGAGGTGCAGTCCCGCATCGCCAACGACATCGGCGGCATGCAGCAGGTCGTCACCTCGACCGCCTCCTCCCTCGTCTCGAACCTCACCACCGTGATCGCCACCATCGCCGCCATGGTCGCGCTCGAGTGGCGGCTCACCGTGATCTCGCTCCTGCTGCTGCCGGTGTTCGTGTGGATCAGTCGCAAGGTGGGCGCGGAGCGCAAGCGCATCACCGCCGAGCGGCAGCGCAAGCTGGCGAAGATCGCCTCGATGGTGCAGGAGTCACTGTCGATCAGCGGCATCCTGCTGGGCCGCACGATGGGCCAGGCCGCCGGGCTGACCGGGCGCTTCGGCCGGGCCTCGGACGAGCTGGCCGATCTCGGCGTGCGCATGAGCATGGCCGGGCGCTGGCGTCAGGCGTCCATCCAGATCGTCATGGCGGCCATGCCCGCGATGATCTACTGGGCCGTCGGCTACACCGGCACGATCTCGGTCGGCACGCTGGTGGCGTTCACGACCTTGCAGACGAGCCTGTTCCGGCCGGCGGTGTCGCTGCTGCGGCTGGGCGTCGAGGTGCAGAGCTCGCTGGCGCTGTTCGGCCGCATCTTCGAGTACCTGGACCTGCCGGTGGACATCCACCCCGGCACCCGCACGCTCGAGCGCGTACGCGGCGAGGTGCGTTTCGAGGACGTCGGCTTCTCCTACGGCGAGACCCCCACGCTCACGGGCGTGGACCTCGTCGTTCCCGCCGGCACGAGCCTGGCCGTGGTGGGCGAGACGGGCGCGGGCAAGACCACGCTCAGCTACCTGCCGCCCCGGTTGTACGACGTCACGAGCGGGCGGGTGACGATCGACGGCGTGGACGTGCGGGAGCTGACGTACGAGACGCTGAGCGCGACGGTCGGCGTGGTCTCGCAGGAGACGTACCTGTTCCATGCCTCGATCGCGGACAACCTGCGCTTCGCCCGGCCGGAGGCCACGGACGAGGAGCTGGAGGCGGCGGCGCGGGCCGCGCGCATCCACGATCACATCACGTCGCTGCCCGACGGCTACGACACGCTGGTGGGCGAGCGCGGCTACCGCTTCTCCGGCGGCGAGAAGCAACGCCTGGCCATCGCCCGCACGCTGCTGCGCGATCCTCCGGTGCTGATCCTCGACGAGGCCACCAGCGCGCTGGACACGCAGACCGAACGGGCCGTGCAGGAGGCGCTCGACACGCTGGCGCGGGGACGTACCACGATCACCATCGCGCACCGCCTGTCCACCGTGCGCGACGCGGATCAGATCGTCGTGCTCGACCGCGGGAGGATCGTCGAGCGCGGCACCCACGACGAGCTGATGGCGCGGCGCGGCCACTACGCGGCGCTCGTGAGCCGGGACCATCCCGTCGAACTGGTCTGATGCCTTTTTAAACGTGTATTGCCTCACATTCCGGCTGGACCGGAATCCCTTCGCCGGGAGAGCACGTTGGATCCCCCGGCGAATCTCCAAGGCAAGGACACGTTTTGTTCTCGACTTCCTCCACGTTCAGAGCCCTGCGTCATCACAATTTCCGGCTCTGGGCGGGAGCGGACATCATCTCGGTGACCGGCACGTGGATGCAGGTGCTCGGGCTCAACTGGCTCATCCTCGAGATGACGGGCTCGGCGGCCAGCGTCGGGCTCAGCCTGGTCATGCAGGCGCTGCCGACGTTGCTGCTGGGCATGTGGGGCGGAGCACTGGCGGACCGGCTGCCGAGCCGTCCCGTCGTGGTCGCGGCGCAGCTCGCGCAGGCGGCGCTCGCGGCCGTGCTCGCGGCCATCGTCGTGACGGGCGTGGACTCCGTGACCCCGATCTACGCGGTGGCGCTGGCCGGCGGCGTGGTGACCGCGCTGGGCGGACCGGCGCTCGGCCGGTTCGGGGCCCAGGTCGTGCCGCCCGCGGACCTGTCGAACGCGATGGCGCTCGGCTCGCTGCTGAGCTCGGCCGGCCGCATCCTGGGCATGAGCCTGGCCGGCGCGCTGCTGCCGGTGACGGGGAACGCCGGCCTGTTCGTCATCAACGCGGCCAGCTTCTTCGTGGTGATCGCGGGGGTGGCGGCCATGCGGCGCGAGGAGTTCCACCAGCTCGCCGCCGCCGAGCAGCAGCCGGGCGCCGTGCTCGAAGGTCTCCGGTACGTCGTCCGCACCCCATGGCTGCTCGTGGTGCTGGCGTTGTGGTTCGTCTCGGGCAGCGTCGGCCGTAACTACCAGGTCACCATGGCCGCCATGAGCGCCGGCCCCCTGGAGGCGGGCGCCGGCGGGTACGGCCTGCTGTCCACGGTCTTCGCCGTCGGCACCGTGCTCGGCGGCTTCCTGGTCGCCTCCAGGCCGCAGCTGACCATCCGGCTGCTGCTGATCACCGCGTTCGCGATCGGGGTGGCACAGGCGCTGAGCGGGCTGATGCCGGGGTTGTGGTCGTTCGCGGCGTTGATGCTGCCGATCGCGGCGGGCGCGGTGGCTCTCGACACCACCGTCTCGGCACGCGCGCAACTCGACAGCCCCGAACCGATGCGTGGCCGGGTCATCGCCGCGCTGTCCATCGTGAGCGCGGCCTCGGGCGCGCTCGGCGGGCCCCTGCTGGGCTGGCTCAGCGACACACTCGGGCCGCGGATCGCGCTGGAGATCGGCGGCGTGGCCTGCGTGACAGCGGCCCTGGTCGCGGCCATGGCGCTGGCCAGGCTCTCCGGCCGGACGATCAGGCAGGCCGCCCGGCTCCGCCCTCGCCTGGAGCAGGCCTGACTAGGGGGTGAGGAGCTTCTTACCGTACTTGCTTGCATTCCTCTCTACAGGTAACCTACAAATGAAGTTAGAGGTTAGCTGCAGAACCACGAGCAGCAAGGAGGTTTGGAGATGCTCTTGACCTCGATCGATCCGTTCTTCCAGGAGTTCGAGCGCCAGTTCAACCGTCTGGCTCAGCAGACCTTCGACGCCGGCGGGTCGGTCATGCCCATGGACGGGCTGCGCCGCGACGACGACGTGCTTCTTCGCTTCGACCTGCCCGGCATCGACCCCGACTCCATCGAGGTCACGGTCGACCGCGGCGTGCTCAGCGTCAGCGCGCGCCGTGAGCAGGAGATCGCCGAGAATGAGCGCCTGTTCGTGCGGGAGCGTCCCATGGGCACGTTCACGCGGCGCGTCTACCTCTCCGAGCACCTGGACAGCGACAAGATCGACGCCGGCTACGCCAACGGCGTGCTGACCGTCCGCATCCCGGTGCTGGAGCGCGCCAAACCGCGCAAGGTGGAGATCCAACGAGGCGAGTCGAAGGCCATCAGGGCCTGACCGCGACAGTCGGTACGGGGGGCGGACACGCCGGGTCCGCCCCCCGTACCATGAGGAGGCCATGATGGCCGATCTGCCCTTCGACGACGAGCACGCCGCCCTCTACTCCCTTGGGCAGGTGGCGGAGATGCTCCAGGTGCAGCAGGCCTACCTTCGGCGGCTGGACCGGCACGACATCATCAGCCCGAGCCGGTCGAGCGGCGGCCAGCGGCGCTACTCCCGCCGTGACATCATGACCGTCCAGCACGTCACGCGGATGACCGAGGAAGGCATGACGCTCATCGCCATCCGGCGCATCCTGGAGCTGGAGCGAGAGCTCGCCGCGCTGCGCGAGGAGCTGAAGGAGGCCCGGGCGCGGCTCGGCGAGTCCGAATGAACCCCGAGCCGCCGGGTAGCAGTGGCCACCATGGCAACCGACGTCATCACCCTGATCACCAAGGACCACAGGACCGTTGAGTCCCTCTTCGAGAGGCTGAAGAAGCAGGAGGGCGACCAGAAGGCCACCGTGGCCGAGCTGCACGCGCTCCTCATCGCCCACGCCCGCGCCGAGGAGGACCGGGTCTACCCCGGCCTCGACGCGCATCACAGCGTCGAGGAGCACAAGGAGGCCGAAATCCTCCTCGACGCTCTGGTCAGGTCGCAGCCCGGGACGGCGGAGTTCCGCAAGACCCTGGAGCAGCTGATCGAGTCCGTCACGCACCATGTCGAAGAGGAGGAGAGCAAGATCCTCCCCGCCCTGGCCAAGAAGGCCGGCGACAAGGGGCTGAAGGAGCTGGGCAAGGCGTTCCAGGAGCGCAGGGCGGAGGAGCTTAAGGCGCTCAGCGTCCCCAAGCAGGCCGGCGCCAGCAAGGCGGAGTTGTACGAGCAGGCACAGAAGGCCGACATCCCCGGCCGGTCCCACATGGGCAAGGAAGAGTTGGCCGAGGCCCTAAGGCACGCCAAGTCGTAGGATTCCGGGCCGCTCCCTGGGTAGGGGGCGCATATGACCGAAAAACCTCCGAACCGGCACGGCATGAGCGATGAGCAAGCGATCGAGGTCGCTGAGTGGACCGACGATCTCGGGCTCCATCATGAGGTCGTGGAGGACGACCCGCGGCGCAGGGACACTCTCGACGAGCGCCTGCGCCGCGAGGCCCCAGATCGGCTCCGCGAGCCTCGTTCCCAACACCGGCTGACACAGCCGGACGAGGGCCTGGAACCGGACACTGAGGACGAGGAGATCGGCGAGGACTGGGGCGACGACGACTCCTCGGACCTGTCCGCAGAGGAGCGGGCGGTCCGCATCGATCCCGGCGAGAACCTCAGGTGATCCTCCGCGCGGCGGCCAGGAGGGCATGCAGGTCGTCGGCGATCACGTCGGCGCCCGCCGCTTCCGGGCGCGCGGCGTGCAGGTAGCCCCACGGGCCGCGGCGCAACAACGCGGTACGCATGCCCGCCCGCGCCGCCGGGAGCACGTCGTTGTCGAGCCTGTCCCCCACGTAGAGGATCTCGGCGGGCTCCCTGCCCGCGACCGCGGCCACCTTGGCGAAGAACTCCGGCTGCGGCTTCTCCACGCCCCATCCCTCAGAGGTGTGGATGGAATCGGCCGGCAGGTCCATCGCGACCAGAGCCTCGTAGGCGCGGCGGGGCTGGTTGCCGGCGATGATCACCTGGTACCCGGCCGCGCGGAGCTCGGCAAGCGCTGCGCGCACGTCCGGGTAGAGGTCGTCGGCGTCAAAGTGGTTACGCAGGCCGCCGGGGTCGTCGCGCTCCCAGGCGGCCTCCTCCGCGCGCAGGTCGAAGCCGGGCCGAACGAGCTCGAACGCCTCCACGTGCGGGCGATCGAGCGCGGCCATGCCGCCGAGCGCGCCCATCAGCACGAAGCCGCTCACGCCCAGCCGATCGGCCCAGCGCGACCAGATGCGCGTCTCGTCGATGAGCGTCTCCCCGACGTCGAACACCACAGCCTTGACCATCAGTCCCCCAGCTCCACCCTGTTTCAGCTCAGTCATGTGGGCACGTGACGAACGCCCGACAAATAACCATAAGGGGGATTTTTCATGCAACCGGAGCGTGACGCGAAAGACCGCCGGCTCGACGCCGACCGCGTGCCACTGGACGACCGCAATCTGACCACGGACCAGGGCATCCCGGTCGACGACACCGACAACTCGCTGAAGGCGGGCACCCGCGGCCACACGCTCATGGAGGACTTCCACGTCCGCGAGAAGCTCACCCACTTCGACCACGAGCGCATCCCCGAGCGCGTCGTCCACGCCAGGGGCGCGGGCGCGTACGGGATGTCGAAGGCCCCGAACACCCGTGGATCGGCGAACACGACATTGCGCGACACCCGCCCACCGGCGACCGTGAAGACCTGCAAGGTGTGCAGCCGATGCCCACCGCCGGGCTCCGGCGCGTACGCGGCGAGCGCGGGCTGCCCGTTGGCGGTGAGCTCCTTCGTCCGCCAGCCCGTCCCGCGCATGTCGAACACCCGCCGCATGAACAGACCGTAGTCGCGGCCGCCTCGATACCACAGCGGCACCGGCGGCATCTCCAGGGCCGCGTCATCGGTGAGAAGCCGGACGAGCGCCGGGACGTCGGCCGCCTCGAACGCCCGTACGTACCGTTGGATCACCGCGCGGACCGCGGGATCGCCCGGCTCCGCGACCTCGCCCACGTCTCCCGCCTCGGCGAGGGCGGCGCGGGCCCGTTGCAGGGCGCTGTTGACGGCCGGGACCGTGGTCCCCAGCTGCGCGGCGACCTCCGCGGCACTGAACTCCAGCACCTCGCGGAGCACGAGCACGGCCCGCTGCCGCGGCGGCAGCACCTGCATCGCCGCCACCAGCGCGAGCCGCAGGTCGGCCCGCAACCCCGTGTCGAACCGCGCGTCGGGAAACGGCTGCAGCCAGGGAACGTCCAGCGCCGGGGTCAGCGGCGCCCCGGGGTCGTCGCTCGGGGCGCCCAGCCCGGACGGCAACGGCCGCCGCGCACGCCCCTCCAGCGCGGTCAGGCACACGTTGGTCGCGATGCGGTACAGCCACGTCCGCACGGACGCCCGTGTGGGGTCGTACCGGTCCCGGGCCTTCCACGCGCGCAGCATGGTCTCCTGCACCAGGTCCTCGGCCTCGTGGAACGAGCCCAGCATCCGGTAGCAGTACGCCACCAGCTCACCCCGGTAGGTCTCGAAGTCCACAGGCCCATCATGGCGGATGAGTGCGGGGGTGCTCATGCGCCCCTCGGCGGCGTTCCTGCCGTCAGCCGTATGCGAGCACCCATCCTCTCCGTCGGGCACGGGAGCCGGCCGGGTCGCCACGCCGATCTTCGATATATGGGATACTCAGAGTGCCCGTTCGAATACGAAGGGACAGATTCGATGGTAGCCATGGCAACCGAACCTCCAGCGACCAAGCCGGACAAGCCCAGCAAGCGCCTGCCACGAACCGTAAGAGAGCTGTTCGATGCCCTACCCCCCCTCCCCGGCCTCCGGGTTGAGGTCATCGAAGGGAATCTGATCGTGAGCCCAGCGGGCAGCCCCGAGCACTTCCGCAGGATCAAGGCGTTGGACCGTGCCCTCATTCCGCTGTGCGACGAGCATGGCTGGGAGGGCACGCAACATGGGCCAAGCTTGTGCATCGAAGGGCCTCGAGACTCGCTCTGCCCCGACTACGTGGTGTGGTCACCCGACTGCAAACGATGGGGCGATGAGCTGCTGTCGTATGAGGTGATCATGGCTGCCGAGGTGGTCTCACCCAGCAGCGTACGCATCGACCGCGAGGACAAGGTGCGCCTCTACGCGGTGGGCAAGCTGCCGATCTACCTGCTGATCGATCCGATCGCGAAGTCCCCGACCGCCACCGTCCACAGCGACATCAAGGACGGCGAATACCGCACGGTCACCTCCGTGGCCATCGGAAAGCCGCTCTACCTGCCCGCCCCTCTTGACTTCGAGCTCGACACCTCGATCTTCACGGTGTGAGCTTCTCCATCGCCTTCGCGATCCGCTTCTCGGAAACCGGCGTAGGCGTCCCCAGCGTCTGCGCGAAGAAGCTCACCCTCAGCTCCTCGATCATCCACCGGATCTCCGCGACGTCCGGATCCCCGCGTCGCGCCGGATGCAGCTTCTCCAGCAGGTCGTGATAATCGTCCTCGACCTTGTGCACCCGATCCATCCACTCCTGATCCCGCCACGGCTCCTCAGGCAGCTTCGCGAGGCGGCGGTCGATCGCCCGGATGTAGCGCAAGATGTCGGACAGCCGCCGGTAGCCGGTGGCAGTCACGAAGCCTGGATAGATGAGTTTGCCCAGCTGGTCCCGGATGTCGTCCGTCGCGGCGCTCGGGCGCAGGGCGTCGAGGCGAGCCCCGGCCTCGTGCCAGACCACCAGAATCTGCTCCACCCTGCCGAGCACGTCCGCCGCCGTGTCGTACGCATGAGCGCGCACGTGCTGGTAGAGGCGGTCGAAGGCGACCGGGTCCCAGGCGGGGCCTCCGGCGTCGAGCATGAGCTTGTCCACGGCCGCGTTGACCACGTCGTCGAACAACGCCACCGCCCCGCCGTGGGGGCTGCGGGACAGGGCCAGCTTGGCCTGGTTGGACAGGCCGCCGAGCAGGGACTTGGCCGGGTTGGTGACGTTGAGGAGCACCAGCCGGCGGACACCGGGCCAGTGGGAGCGACGCTGCTCGGCCTCCGTCTCGAAGATCTTGATCGAGACCGAGTCGCCGGCGTCGACCAGGGCCGGGTAGCCCTTCATGCGGCCCTGCTCGAAGACCTTCGGCAGCCTGCCGAAGCTCCACGTGTGCAGGCCGGTCTGCTCCAGGTCGTCGCCGGCCTGCGACAGCGTCTGGCGCAGCCGCGGGGCCAGGCGGCGCTTGAGCGCGTCGAGATCCTTGTCCTCGGCCACCGTGCGCCTGCGTTCGTCGATCACCCGGTACGTGATCCGCAGGTGATCCGGGACCTGGTCCAGCTGCCAGGCCTCGCGCGGCACGCGGACCCCGGTGAGCCGCAGCAGCTCGCGCTCCACGGCCGCCAGCAGCGGCTCCCCGCCCTGCTCGACCCCGGCCAGCACCTGCTTGGCGTAGTTGGGGGCGGGCACGAAGTTGCGGCGCAGGTTCTTCGGCAGTGACCGGATCAACGCGGTGATCAGCTCTTCCCGCAGCCCCGGGATCTGCCAGTCGAAACCATCGGCGCTGACCTGGTTGAGCACCTGCAGCGGCACGTGCACGGTCACGCCGTCGGCGTCCGCGCCCGGCTCGAACTGGTAGGTCAGCCTCATCCGCTGACCCAGCTGCTTCCAGGTGTCGGGGTAGTCGCGAGCGCTGACGTCGGCGCCCTCGTTGACCAGCATCTCCGGCGAGAACGTCAGCAGGTCGGGCGTCTCCCGCCCGGCCTTCTTCCACCAGGAGTCGAAGTGCCGGGCGGAGACCACGTCGGCGGGAACTCGCTGGTCGTAGAAGTCGAACAGCGCCTCGTCGTCCACCATGATGTCGCGGCGGCGGGCGCGGTTCTCCAGCTCCTCGACCTCCTCCAGGAGTTTGCGGTTCTCCTTCAGGAAGCGGTGGTGGGTGTCCCAGTCGCCCTCGACCAGCGCGTGCCGGATGAACAGCTCGCGTGACAGGTCGGGGTCGATGCGGCCGTAGTTGACCTTGCGGCCGACGACGAGCGGCACGCCGTACAGCGTGACCTTCTCCAGCGCGATCACCGCGCCCTGGTTCTTCTCCCAGTGCGGCTCGGAGTAGGTGCGCTTGACCAGGTGCTGGGCGAGCGGCTCGACCCAGTCCGGCTCGATCTTGGCGTTGACCCGGGCCCAGAGGCGGGAGGTCTCGACCAGCTCGGCCGACATGACCCACTGCGGCTGCTTCTTGGCCAGCGTGGAGCCGGGGAAGATGGCGAAGCGGGCGTTGCGGGCGCCGATGTACTCCTGGATGGGGCGGCGGCCGTCGGCGCCGCGCTTCTCCATGACGTCCTTGACGCCGATGTGCGACAGGAGCCCGACCAGCAGGGACGCGTGCACGTGGTGCGGCTCGGCCAGGCCGCTGTTGAGCTGGGCGCCGAGCGTCTGGCGGAGCTGGCTGTAGATGTCCTGCCACTCGCGGACGCGCAGGTAGTTGAGGAACTCCGCCTTGCACAGCCGTCTGAACGCGCTGGAGGAGAGCTCCTTCTGCTTGTCGCGCAGGTAGTTCCACAGGTTGAGGTAGGCCAGGAAGTCGGACTCGGGGTCGGCGAAGCGGCGGTGTTTCTCGTCGGCCTGCTGCTGCTTCTCGGCAGGGCGCTCGCGCGGGTCCTGGATGGACAGGGCTGCGGCGATCACCATGACCTCGCGCAGGCAGCCGTTCTTCTCGGCCTCCAGCACCATGCGGCCCAGACGGGGGTCCACCGGCAGGTTCGCCAGCTTGCGGCCGACGGGGGTGAGCTTGCCGTGCGCGTCGAAGGCGCCCAGCTCGTGCAGCAGGCTGACGCCGTCCTTGACCTGGCGGCGGTCCGGTGGCTCGACGAACGGGAACGCCTCGATGTCGCCGAGCCCGATGGAGGTCATCTGCAGGATGACGGAGGCCAGGTTGGTCCGCAGGATCTCCGGGTCGGTGAACTCCGGCCGGTTGAGGAAGTCCTCCTCCTCGTACAGCCGGATGCAGATGCCGTCGGAGGTGCGCCCCGAGCGGCCCTTGCGCTGGTTGGCGCTGGCCTGCGAGACGGCCTCGATCGGCAGGCGCTGCACCTTGGTGCGGTGGCTGTAGCGGGAGATGCGGGCGTAGCCGGGGTCGACGACGTATTTGATGCCGGGGACCGTGAGCGAGGTCTCGGCCACGTTGGTGGCCAGGACGATGCGGCGGCCGGTGTGACGCTGGAAGACGCGGTGTTGCTCGGCGGCGCTGAGGCGGGCGTAGAGCGGGAGGATCTCGGTGTTGCGGAAGTCGGCCTTGGTCAGGGCGTCGGCGGCGTCGCGGATCTCCCGCTCGCCGGACAGGAAGACGAGGATGTCGCCGGGGCCCTCGGTGACGAGCTCCTGGCAGGCGTTCACGATGCCCTGGGTCTGGTCGTCGTCCTCGTCGAGCGGCCGGTACCGCACCTCGACGGGGTACGTGCGGCCGGAGACCTCGATGATCGGCGCGTCGCCGAAGTGGCGGGAGAACCGCTCGGGGTCGATCGTGGCGCTGGTGATGACGACCTTGAGGTCCGGGCGTTTGGGCAGGAGCTGTTTCAGGTAGCCGAGGATGAAGTCGATGTTGAGGCTGCGCTCGTGGGCCTCGTCGATGATCAGCGTGTCGTACTGGTCGAGCATGCGGTCGTTCTGCAGCTCGGCCAGCAGGATGCCGTCGGTCATCAGCTTGACCAGGGTGCGGTCGCTCGCCTGGTCGGTGAAGCGGACCTTGTAGCCGACCACCTCGCCCAGCTGGGTGCCGAGCTCCTCGGCGATGCGCTCGGCGACCGTGCGGGCGGCGATGCGGCGGGGCTGGGTGTGGCCGATCAGCCCGCGTACGCCACGGCCCAGCTCCAGGCAGATCTTGGGGATCTGCGTCGTCTTGCCCGACCCCGTCTCGCCGGCGATGATCACGACCTGGTGGTCGCGGATGGCCTCGAGGATGTCGTCCTTGCGCTGGGCGACCGGCAGGTTCTCCGGATAGGTGACCCGCGGTACGGCTTCACGGCGGCGTGCCAGTCGCTGCTCGGCCCGCTCCACGTCGGCGAGGATCTCCGCGACGATCTTGTCTCGGGTGTCGCGGGAGCGTACCCGGCGCATGCCGTCGAGCCTGCGCCGCAACCGCCGCTGGTCGCGCGGCATGAGCTCGGGCAGGCGTGATTGGAGCTCGGCGAGTGGAGAGGACAACGAAGGCGTTCCCATATCGCTTTCAGGATATTTGAGCTCCGCTTCCCCGGAGCCAACGGCCCATCGTGCCGCACCGGCCGCGCGGCGCGCATCCCAATATCAGGGACGGGCCGCCAGGGCCGCGCCGATGATGCCCGCCTCGTTCTGCAGGGCGGCGGGGACGACCGGCGTGCGGAGCGTGATGTGCGGCAGGAACTTGTCGGCTTTCCTGCTCGCTCCCCCGCCGATCACGATCAGCGACGGTGAGAACAACATCTCGACGTGCTCCAGGTACTCCTGCACCCGCTCCGCCCAGTGCTCCCAGCTCAGGTCGTGCTCCTCCCGGGCCCGTGCCGAGGCGCGGTGCTCGGCGTCCTTGCCGTGCAGCTGCAGGTGCCCCAGCTCGGTGTTGCGTACGAGCGTCCCGTCGGTGAACAGCGCGCTGCCGATCCCCGTGCCGAACGTCAGCACGAGCACGGTCCCTCGCACCTCGCGGCCCCGGCCGAACGTCATCTCGGCCACGCCGGCCGCGTCGGCGTCGTTGACCACGCTCGCGCCGCCGAACAACGCCGCCGCGTCCACGCCGATCCAGGAACGGTCGACGTTGGCGGCCGACATCACGACCCCGTCCGCGACCACACCGGGAAACGTCACACCGACCGGACCGTTCCAGTGGAAGTGCCGGACGATCGTCGCCACCACCTCGGCCACGTCGTCCGGGCCTGACGGCTGAGGTGTGGGAACGCGCAGGCGCTCCTCGCTCAACCGGCCCGCGCCGGTGTCCACGGGGGCGCCTTTGATCCCCGAACCGCCGATGTCAATGCCCAACACGTTCATTTTCTTCCTTCCCGAATTGCTGAACCGCTCTCCCGCCCTCCGCGTATCTCGCGTCACAAGCGCTAACTAGGAGGCAACGGATGCGGCCACGCATCATCACACTCTGCGCTGTTGCGGTCGTCTTGGGAGCGACTCTCACCACTCCCGCACACGCCACCACCAGGACTCGTTTCGACGTCATCCCCCTTGTGTCGGACGTCCAGGGCAAAGCCCCGGTCACCGACCCCAAGGTCGTCAACCCGTGGGGCCTGGCCATGGGCAAGACTCTGTGGGTCTCCAACACCGGCACGGGCACCGCCACCGTCTACTCCGGCACGGGCAAGAAGGAGCAGACCGAGGTGGCCATCCCGGGCGGAGCCCCAACTGGCCAGGTGTTCAACCCCGGCGAAGGCTTCACCGTGAAGGGCAAGCCTGCCACATTCATCTTCTCCAGCCCGAGCGGGGCCATCACCGGATGGAACGCTGAGGTCGACCCGAAGAACGCGATCATAGCCGCGTTCACCCGCGGGGCCGACTACAAGGGCCTGGAGCTCGTCCAGACCGAGGACGAGGCATTCCTGCTGGCCGCCGACTTCGCGAACGGCCGCATCCACGCCTTCGACGAGGACTTCCGGCGCATCCGCCTGGCCCGCTGGCAGTTCCATGACGGTGCCCTGCCCGACGGCTACCACGCCTACAACGTCGCGGTGGCCAACGGCAACATTTGGGTGTCCTACGCGCTGCGTGACCCGGCCACCGGCAAGCCGGTCTTCGGCAGGGGCAAGGGCTTCGTCAGCCGCTTCAACGCCTCCGGCCGCCTGACCGGCCGTATCTCCCGGACCGGGCTGAACGCCCCTTGGGGCATCACCGCCGCGCCGCAGGGCTGGGGTCCGTACTCCGGCTCGCTGCTGGTCGGCAACTTCGGCGACGGCACCGTGCACGCGTACAAGCAGGGTCGTCACCTGGGCTCGCTGCGGGACTCCGGCGGCAAGCAGATCGTGCTGCCGGGCCTGTGGGACCTCGAGCGGGGCACCGCGGCCACCGGCGGCGAGAAGTCGTTGTGGTTCTCCGCCGGCATCGACGGCACCAAGCACGGCCTGATCGGCGTCATCGCCCCCCAGGGCACGAAGCCGACGTCCACCGGTACGGGAACCGGAGCCAGCCCGTCGGCCTCGCCGACGCACCCGGCCGGCCACAAGTCGAGCGCCCCAGCTACCCAGCCGCCCTCCCAGAACAACCCCTACGGCGGGTACTGACCGGCGCTCTCGCGCCGCCGCCCCCAGCCTGGCGAGGAGCGCAGCTCGCCGACAGCAGGCCGGGGGCGGCGGTCGACCTGACGTTTCCGGCGCGGTTGGCGCGAGCCGCGCCGGAAACAACCACCTGCGCATCGCGTCAGCCCAGCACCGCCGCCAGGTCCTGAACCGTCCGGTAGTGGATGCCGGTCATGCCGAGCGCCCTGGCCGCCTCCACGTTCGGGAGCCGGTCGTCGACGAACAGGCAGCGCTCGGGCGCGACCCCGGCGCGTTCGGCGGCGATCTCGTAAATCCGCCGGTCCGGCTTGGCCACGCCGACCCTGGCGCTGCTGACCAGGTCGTCGGCGAAGTACGTGAGCCCCAGCCGGTCGAGGTGCTCCTCCACCGTGTCCATCGCGTTGGTCACGATGATCACCGGAACGTGCTGCTGCGCCCGGGCCAGCAACTGCTTGACCTGCTCGTCCACCCAGAACCCGATCCCCGCGAACTCGGTGACGGCCTGCCGCGCCCGATCGTCCCCGCCGAGTGCGGCGATGATCGACTCCAGCCACTGCGCCTCGGTGACCTGTCCGAGCGTGGGCGGCAACATCAGCTCCGGGTCGAAGGCGGTCTTCATGAGGGGCAGGCCGTAGCGGACCTCGATGTCGGTCTGGGCGGCGTGGTCGAAGTGGCGCAACACGCCATCAAGGTCGGTCAGAACCGCGGCAAAGGGCATCACAGCCCAAGATTCTCGCAGCACTGAGCTTTTCGCGTACCGGTGACGGTGCCGGGGCGATCTGCCGCACTACCATCTCCGAGACAGGATTCGGTAGCGGAACGGTAGGGCATGAACGATCAGCGGCTGCCACGTGAGCTGTGCCAGCTGTTCCCCGACGGCGGCAGGGGCCGCGTGCTGCCCGCCCCCTTGCCCGCGGGCGACGTGGTCTGGCCCGATCCCGGGTACACGCGGCAGGGCGAGGCGGCCCGGCCGGCGTTCTGGATGAGCGCGGAGCCGGCGGGCGGCGAGGACTGGGCACGCCTGCGCGAGTGTCACCCGCACAGCGGGTTGTGGCCGCTGCTGCTGGACGAGTCCGCGCAGCCGTGGGGGCTCGGGCAGGTCGTGCCGGACGATCCCCGCCAGATCGACCACTTCACCGCCGAGGGTTTCATGACCGAGGTGTGGCAGGAGTGGGTGTCGCAGATGCCCCACGACGCGCTCGACGAGCTGGAACCGTACGGGGCGATCTGCCCGGGCCCCGCGCCGCCCGGCGTGCTGAAGGCCGACCCCGAGGCGGTCGCCGACTGGTACGCGGGCGAGCTGGTGGCCAAGGGCATGCCGCTCGGCCTGGTCGCAGCCGCCAGGGGCTCCGACGCGCTGGCGGTCATGGGCTGGCAGGGCGCGCTGCACCACAACGAGTGGATGGTGCCGCTGGCGGCCGTGGTGCGCAGCTGGGAGGACCGGTTCGGGGCGCGGGTGGTGAGCGTCGGGTTCAACACGCTGGAGCTGAGCGTGGCCGCGCCGCCGGTCGACCTCGAGCACGCGTCGCACGTGGCGGCCGAGCACTGGACGTTCTGCCCGGACAACGTCGTCCAGGGACCCGGCGACCTGCAAAGGTACGCCGAGCAGATCATCGGCGGGCACACCTGGTCGTTCTGGTGGGACTGAGGGTCCGGCCGGCGACCGGCCGAACCCTTTTCCCCTCACGGAATACAGGCCACGGCGCCGTAATTCCCCGACGCGCTCGGCTGATCAAGGCATGAGGTGTCGTGGCCGTTCGGCCGCCATTCCGGGACCCACACCAATCCCGGATCCACCAGCACCAGACCCTCGAGCAACGCCTCAACCTCCTCCCGGGTGCGAATAGCGTGCCCAGGGAGTGTCATCGCCAGCAGATCGTGAATGGCCGGCAACAACTCCGGGGGAATCGCGTCGAACGTGGTCTGCAGCAATGACAGGTAACTGCCTTCCGGCACCGCCTGCCTGATCCGCTTGATCACGTAATGGAAGTATTCCTCGTCGTTCAGGCTATGGGCCGACAGCAGCAGCACCGCCACGGGCCGGTCCCACTCCAGGAATGTCTGGACGACCCTGTCATCGAGAATGTCGTCGATCTCGCGCACGTCGCCCTCTACAACGCGTACGAGGTCGGTGACGGGCTCGATGGTCGCCCGCGCCCCGGCCAGCACCATGGGGTCGCTCTCCACGTATACGACTCGGGGGACCACCCGGGGCACGGAGGCGCCCAGGGCGTCACGGGCCACGTCATGCAGCTGCCTGCCCGCGGGCAGGCCACTGGGGACGCCGCTGCCGACGATCACGAACTGGTCCACACCCCTGGTCGCCAGATGACGCACCACGCGGCACAGATATTGGAGCACGGCCCGCGCGGCCGTCGTCGTGACGGGGGCGGCCACGTCGTAGCGGCGCAACACGTCTCTGTCCGCTACGAAGTTGTTCTTCCCACCCGCCGCGGCGTCGAGAATCCGGGTGACACTTGCTTGGGTCATCTCCAGCTTCGCCAGGTTTCGGATGGCACGCTGACGCATTGAGTGTTGCCCCTTTCCCCTCGCCCACTATCTCGGGAAAAGCTGATCCTTGCGGACCCCACTCGATGACCCAGACCATATGATCCTCGCTACTCGCGAGAACACAACACGAAATGCCATTAGTTTTGGGTATGTGTGGATAACCGAAGCGCGCGCGTAACGATCATTTACCAGGGAAAGAGATCACTTTCCGAGCGAACGCGAGAGCCTTTCGCGGTGATAATTCAACACCTCGATGGTCTCCTCGCGGGTGGTCGTCGTCACCGACAACTTCGTGAACGCCTGGTGGTACGCCTCCACCGCGCCGGTCTCGGTGATCAGCTCGTCGCCCTCGATGCCGTGCCGGCACGCGATGTCGGGTTCGAACGCCTCGGCGAAGCGCCAGAGCGTGAACGGACCGGTGCGCGGCACGTACGCGGGGTCCTCCATCGGCACCACATGCAGGGATACGTTGGGCCGCTTGGCGTGCTGCAGCAGCGTCTCCAGCTGGCGTAGCTGCACGTGCCCGCCGACGATCGAGCGCATCAGCACGCTCTCGTCGATCACCGCCCACACCACGATCCCGGTGTCCCTGGCCACGGCCTCCTGCCGGGCCAGCACCAGGGCCAGCGCCTCCTCGACCGTCAGCTGGCCCAGGGTGGCGGGCCCGGCCGCGGTGATCGCGGCCCTGGCGTAGTCCTCGGTCTGCAGCAGCGGCGGGACGAACTGGGTGTGGAAGGTGCGGATGAGCGTGGCGCGCTGTTCCAGCGCGTAGGTGGTGGCCAGCCAGACCGGGATCGACTGCGCGTCGTACCAGGCGGCCTGGCGCTCGCCGCGGGCGAGCGACAACACGTATTCGCGGATGGGCGGCGAGGCGATGCCGTAGACGGTGAGCAGGCGCTCCACGGTGATCGGAGCTGGGGCGATGCGGCCTTCCTCAATGGCGGGGATCGCCGCCGCGCCCTTGCCGATCGCGGTCTCGACCTGCTCCTCCGTCAGTTGCGCGGCCAGGCGCAGGCTGTGCAGCCGGCGGCCCAGGGCCCGGCGCTGCGGCCCGCTCAGCGGCGCGGCGGCGTCGGGGATGTCAGAGGTGGGCTCGGGCTCGTCGGGCAGGCCCTCGGCCTTGCGGGCGAGCTCGACCACGCCGCGCAGGACAGCCAGGGAGCTCTCCGACAACCCGGAGGCGGACAGCCCGATGGTCGCCGCCCGCAGTTGCAGGTCCTCCACGGCGCCCGACTCCAGGTGGTCGTCGCCGACCAGCCAGCCGACGCTCACCTGCAGGCAGGAGGCCAGCGCCCGCAACACCTGGAGCGTCGGGTTGGTCTGCTTGCCGGTGCGCAACTGGCTGACGTAGGCACGGGTGATGGGGATGCCTGCCTCCGTCAGGGCGGAGGCGACCTGCGCGCCGGTGAAGCCGCGCTTGGTCAGCGCGAGATCGAGGCGCTCGGCGAAGTTCGCCACGGCACACCTCCTACTGCCCGGAACTTTTCCAGCGTAAGGGACGCGAGCCCCACTGTCCCCTGCCATGCGGGCAAGCTCTGCCACGCGGGCAGGTATCAACTTATGCGGAAACTGTCAGTTGACATAGCCCCTGGAGGAAGCGGACTATCGGAGCGTGTGGTAACTGAGGCTTAACAGCAAGACGGTTCTGGAGAGTTCCCGTCGAGGAGGTGGCCGGACATGACCATGGATCACTCGGGTGGATCCTGGTTCCTCAGCGATCCGGTCCCCCTCGGGCAGGAGCAGGTGGTCCAGCGGATCTGCGCACGCGTGGCCGGTCCGCTGATCGGGCCGGACGTGCGCGTCGCGAGCCTGCCACTCGGCGGAGTCCAGGTCTGGCTGGAGAGCCCCCGTCACCGTTGGCGCTTCTACCACCGGATGGCCCGCGAGCTGCGGCTGGCCGGCTGGCACACGGAGACGGGCCCGGATCGGCTGCTGTTGCTCGGGTGGAGTTCGGTGTGCCTGACCCACCGCGCCAGGATGCTGAGCGCGGCCCTCGCGGGACGGCTGTCCCACTTCGACAAGACGGCGTTCATGGCCGTCATGATCGCCACCCGGCTGCGGCACACGGGCTTCCCGGTAGAGGAGCTCCCGGCCGAGGTGGAATCCCGTTGCGGCGACGCGTTGAGCTGGCCTGCCCGGCTGGCCGACCTCGACGGCCTCGAACGCCGGTCGTCACTGGAACCGCTGAGGCTCAGGCTGGCCCAGGTGGCCGGCCTGGAGGCCAAGGTGGCCCGCCGCTGCGGCGAACATCTCGCGCTCGCCTCGAAGGTCGCGCGCACGGTGGCCGGTGGTGCGATGCCGGCCAGGTCCCGTGCGACCGGACCAGGAGCGGGACTGACGGAGCGCATGGTGTGCGTCAGCGTGCCCAACGTGGCCATGAGCGCGGGATCGGCGCTATGACGCCGGCCCTCCTTCGCGACCACCCGGTCCCGGCGGCACGGCCGTCGGGTCCCCTTCCGGGTGCCGCGATGATGTACGCGCCGCCGCCGGCCGACTGCGGTCGACGCGGCCTGCTCGTCCCCTGCGCGGGACTGGTGGCGGCGCCCTTGGCGCTGGCCCCGGCGCTTCCCCGCCCCTCCGGCACCGTGCGGCACGTGCCCGACCTAGTCGGCGCGGTGCTGTTGGCCAGCGCGGTAGCGGCTGGCGTGCTGGCCAAACCGAGGGGTAGCGCCTGGGGCTGGCTTTATGCCCTGGGCGGAGGCGGGCCGGCTCGGCCCGCCTCCGCGATCGGAGCCATCAGCACTGGGGTGGTGCTCGGTGGGGCGATCGGCGTGACGGGCGCCACGGTGCTGATCGGCCGGTTCCTGCGGGAGCCGGCGCCTGTGCACGCCTCCTTGCTGGTGGCCTTCCCGGCCGCCGTTTTGCTCGCCGCCGCGGCGCTGGTGCGGGTCGCCGAGGCGTCGGGCCGTGAGACCGGCCTTCGATCTCAATGCGCGGCGGAAGAGGAGCCGGCCGTTCCCGGCCGGCTCCTCGCCGGACTGCGCGAACGATCCGACAACGTTCGGAGCGCGGCCGTGGAGCAGCCGGCCCGCTTCGCCGCAAGCGACTCTCGAGTCGTCAACCCGCGATAGACAGGAGCGATCATGCTCGCCGACGAGATGCGCAGGTCACAACCCCACGAAGTCCCCACGCGCGGCGCCAGGTCCGGCATGCCGCCGCAGGACCGGGACGAGTCGACATCAGCGCGCACCGTGCATCGGCTGCGCCGTATCCGCCAGGTGTCCGTGCAGGCCATCACCGAGATCGACCAGGCGCTGCGGCACCGCGCCTCCTGACCCCCCTCTGGAGGACACCCCATGCGCACCGGTTCGGTGAGCCGCGGCCGGGTGGGCGTGATCGTCGCGCCCGCGAACCCGTCGGCGGAGCCAGAGCTGACCCGCCTGCTCGGGTCGCGGGCCGACATGCACGTCGCCCGCCTCCCCGTACGGCCCACGCTGCCTCTGGCCGAACGGCTGGAGGGCTACAACGACGATCTGCCCCTCATGGTCTCCGCGTTCGACGGCCTGCCGCTCAGCGCCCTGGTCATGGCCTGCAGCGAGCCTCGCTACCTGCTCGGCCCCGATGAGGACCGCGACCAGTGCGCCGAGCTGAGCGCCGTGGCCGGGGTCCCGTTCGCCTCGGCCACGCTGGCCACGCGCGAGGCGATGGAGCACGTCGGGGTGGGCGACATCGTGCTGGTGTCTCCGTACCAGCCGTGGCTGACCGAGTTGGCCGAACGGTTCTGGAAGACCTCAGGGCTGAACGTCACCCAGGTCGTCCAGGTACGGGCCAAGGACGGCTACTCGTCGTACGCGGTCACCCCGGCCGAGCTGATCACCCAGGTCGAGCTGGCCGAGGTGCCGGGGGACGCGGTGCTGCTGTTCACCGGCACCGGCATGGCCACGCTGCCCGTGCTCGGACCGCTCAGCACCGGCAACGACCGGACGCTGCTCACCTCCAACCTCTGCACGGCCTGGTGGGCCCTGTCCCACGCCGTCGGGCAGCACGTGAAGCTGGGCCGCGTGCCGTACCGCCGCTTCATGGCGGCGCAGGGGAGGCGCCCGGCATGAACGGCGTCATCGTGGTGGGAGCGGGTCCCGCAGGGCTGACAGCGGCGCTCTCCCTCGCCAGGGCGGGGATCCCGGTCACCGTCCTGGAACGCGAGAGCGAGCCGATCCGGCAGCCACGGGCCTGCACGTTCCATCCGGCCACGCTGGACCTGCTCGACGAGCTGGGCGTGGCCGCGCAGCTCGTCGCCAAGGGCCGCGTGGTCGACCGGGTGCAGTGGCGGGACCGGTCGGGGATCGTGCTGGCCGAGATGGGCATGAACCGGCTGGACGGCCTGACCAGGCATCCGTTCAGGATCCACGCCGACCAGACCGCGCTCACGCCGCTGCTGCTGGCGGCACTGAAGGTCTACCCCGGCGTCGACGTACGGTTCGGCACCCGCGTGGACGGCGTGGCGGAAGGCGGCACAGGGATCCGGGTCCGCGTCGGCCACACCTGGACGCGGGCCCGGTACATGATCGCCGCCGACGGCGCGCACAGCACGGTGCGGGGCTCGCTCGGGCTGCCGTTCCCCAGGTCCGGGTACCCGACGCAGGCGCTGCGGGTGTTCACCGACTCGCCGCTGGACCGGCTGCTGCCGAGCATGGCGCCGCTGACGTACGTGCGGGACGTGCAGCAGTCGTGCACGCTGCTCGCGCTGCCGGACCACTGGCGGATCATCTTCAAGATCCCTGTCGACTCGCACGAGCCGCTGTCGCCGGCGAACCTGTCGCTGCTCGTCCGCCGGGCCCTGCCGGGGGCCAGCGAGCCGATCCACGTGACGGGCGCGGACCGGTTCGGCCTGTCGAGGGGCGTGCTGACGTCGTACCGGTGCGGGCGGGTCATGTTCGTCGACGACGCCGCGCACCTGACGTCCACCGTCGGCGGCCTGAACATGAACGCGGGCATCCACGACGCGGCCGAGGTCGGCCAGGTGATCGCCGCGGTGCTCGGCGGCTTCGCGCCGCCGGCGGCGCTGGAGGCGTGGGCCTGGCGGCGGCGGTCGGTGCTGATGCAGCGGGTGGTGCCACGCGGCGAGACCCGGCTGGCGGGCGTGCGCGAGCACGACAGCGCCAGGCTGGCCGCCGCCATGGCGGGGCTGCGGGCGATCGCCGGCGACCCCGACGCCACGCGGGCCTACCTGGCGCAGGCGTCCCTGCTGGACATGACGGTGCCGGAGAAGACCTGAGCCGGAGAAGACCTGAGCCGGAGAAGACCTGGGAGGAGGTACGCCGGATGTGGCGAACTCTGTCTGACGAGTCTCGCCAGGCCATTCGCGACCTGTGCGACAAGCATGGAGCCCGGCTCTACGACTACTGCCGCACCGAGCTCGCCGCGGGCGACGCGGAGCAGGCCGTCGCCGGCGCGCTGCTGACGGCGCACCAGTACGGCGACCGCGTGATCGATCTGGCCCTGCGCCGCCCCTGGCTGTACGGGCTGGCCAGGGCACATCGCGCGATCGTGGCCAAGCCCGCCAGCATCGGCTCCTGGTCGCGCCCCGGCCGCATGTCGGAGCTGCTGCCCGAGGCCCTGCTGTCCCTGGACCGCCCGCAGCGGGAGCTGCTCGACCTGTCGGTACGGCACGGCCTGTCGGACGCCGAGCTGGCGGTGATCTTCGAGCTGGACGCCGCCCAAGTGCGGACCGTCGTGACGCAGGCCGCGGCCGGACTCGAGGAGTGGTTCGCCGCGATCATGGCCGCCCGCGGCCACGACGGCTGCCCCGACCTGACGGCGCGGGTGTCGGAGTGGGTCGCGGCGCCCGGCCGGCGGGCCAGGGCCAGGATCGGCCGCCACATCCTGTCCTGCGCGACCTGCCGGGCCGCGCCCAGGACCATGACGGCGGGCGCCCTGCTGCGCCGCCTGCCGATCACGACGTTGCCCGGCACGCTTCCGAACCGGCTGGCGTCGGCGCAGCCACTGCCCGGCGAGGGGCCTCTTTGGCGGGCGGACGGCTTTCCCGCGCAGGCCCGCCTGCTGGTGGAGACCGGCCCAAGAGAGACCGGCCCAGTGGACACTGGCACAGCGGCGGTTCCGCCGGTCGCCGGCGCCACGCCGCACGTCCCGGTCGCCGACCCCACGACGGCGACTTCGGGAGAGCCCTGGTCGGCGGCGGGCGCGGCTGCCGCCGACCAGGAGCATCTTGCGGCGCCCGCCGTGCGCGGGCGGCACCCGTTCACGCCGCCGAGCCGCACGCGGGCCTTCCGCGGGGGCGCCTACGGCGACAAGCTCGTCTACAGCGCCGCGGTGAAGGGCGAGAGCAACGGGTTCCACAAGCCCCCCGGAGAGATCATCCGGTACGGCGGGATCACGCTGAGCGGCGAGCTGGCCGAGCTCCAGGGCCAGCAGTGGCAGGAGTACTGGCGCGACCGCTCCAACGACGACGATCCCGAGGCCGGGACACCCGTCAGGGCGGTGGTCAGGCTCGCTCTGATCCTCGGCGTCGGCCTGCTGGCCGCCGGGCTGGTGTGGGCGATGCTGAACGCCCGCGAGCACCCGGCCACGATCACCAAGGCCGCCGCGCAGACGAACGTGCTGCTCGAGGAGCCGTCCCGGTGGGTGGCCGAGGTCACCACCGCCGCCAAGTCCGGCCTGACGAGCGTGCCGAGGAAGGCGGAGCTGCCCCAACCCGCGCCGCCGGTGGCACGGCTGTCGCCGGCGTCGGCGTGGCTGGGCTCGCAGCGCACCGGGTCGTTCGCGCTGTCGTGCACGGGACGCTGCGCCATCACCTCGGCCGCCGGCACGGACGGGATCGCGGTGTCGGGCACGAGGTTCCGGGTGACGGAGCCGGCCTCCAGGCCGGGTTGCGGTGACCGGGCGACCGTCCGGCGCGGGAAGATCGTCGTCCAGTGGGCCGGCAAGGCCACCGGTGACGGCACCCGTACCGGCGGGACGACCGCCGCGAAGGGGACCTTGACCCTCAACGTGACGTGGACCGTCGCCAAGGACCAGGGCGTGCGGTTGCTCGACGCGGACGGCTTGCGCTGGAGCAACTGCCGGTAAGGGGCCTCGGGCTCCGCGAAGCCCGAGGCCGGGGCGGTTTAGAAGAACTGGAACTCGGGCTCGGGCTTCGGCAGCTCGATCCGGTCGGGGCCGTGGAACCTGGCCTTGTCCTGCGGCATGTCACCCAGCGGCGCGGCCAGTGCGAACGGCACGACGACGCTGCTCTTGGCCAGGTCGACGGTGACGTTGGCGCCGGTTCCGGTCTCGCCGCTGTAGGTGGAGTCGGTGCCCGCGATCACCAGGCCGATCCTGTGGCCCTTCTTGAACGTGTAGTCCTGCGGCAACGTCAGCCACTTGACCGTGCCGTACGTGCCGACGGGCAGCGGCGCGGCCTGGCTGAGCGAGTAACGGTTCTGCACGTCGATCCAGCCGCGGGCGACGATCTCCAGCGGGCGGGTGGCCACGTTCGTGACGACCTTCTTGTAGCAGGCGTCGTCGGCCGCGGTGCTCTCGCCGTGGCAGTCCTCCTCGGTGAGCGTGGTGATGCCCTGGCCGCGCCGCCAGTCGACGCGGGTGTCCTCGCCGAAGTCGACGAGCAGGGCGGTCAGGTTGGAGGTGGGCTTGTCCAGCTTGACCCGCAGGTCCGCGGTGGGCGTGCCGGACAGGCGCAGGTCGAGCGGGAGCGCGCCGGTGGTGAACGCCACCCGCCCCGCGTTGGGGGTGCCCACGTCGGCCACCATGGCGGTCTCACTCATGGCCACGTCGGTGAACGACGCGGTGCTGTCCTTGGCGGCGGGATCGAGGCCGAGCGAGCCGTCGGGCGCCGGGCGCAGCGTCGCCTTCATCGCGAACGGCGCCGGCCAGTCGCGCTGGGTGATCCACCGGGCCGGGCCGACCTCGACGTCGGCGCGGGGCTCCTGCGTGATCCCGTTGCGTACGCCGTGCAGCCAGTAGTCGAACCAGCGGTGCAGGGTGTCGACCCAGAGCCCTCTGCGACCCTCGAAGTCGAACGGGTCCACGTGCTGGGTCTGGCCGACCCAGATCTTGCGCGGCACACCCCTGTCGGCCAGGGCCTTCCACCAAGCGGAGAAGTTGTCCGGCTTGACGTTGAGGTCGTTGACCGTGTGGATAACGAAGACGCTGGCCTTGACCTTGGAGGCGTCGCCGAGCAGGCCCTTGATGTAGTCGCGCTCGGCCCAGAACGGGTTGTAGTTGCCGGTGTCGTCGCCGTCCTCGGCGTCCATCTTGTCGCGTACCGGCTGGCACTTGGCCTCGGGGTCGGTGTCCACGTAGTTGGCCAGCCAGGAGGCGTAGTCGTAGTTGTAGATCACGCCGTTCGAGCGCTGGTACTTGTACCAGGAGCTGATCGCCGAGATCGGGACGATCGTCTTCAGGCCCTCCACACCGGTGGCGGCGACGGCGTTGGCCAGGGTGCCGTCGTACGACTTGCCGATCATGGCGGACTTGCCGGTCGTCCAGTCGGCCACGGCCGGGGTGCCGTCGGCCTTGACCGCCTTGGCGCGGCCGTTCAGCCAGTCGATGACGGCCTTGCCGCCCAGCACGTCGGCCTTGCCGCCGATGTCGGGGCAGCCCTCCGACCTGGTGGTGCCGAGCATGTCGACGTTGAGGACGGCGTAGCCGCGGGGGACGAAGTAGTTGTCGTAGAAGAGGGGGAATTTGACGACATTTCCGGCGGCGTCGTAGACCTTCCGTTCTGCCTCGTTGCCGCGGCCCGAGTTGTCGTAGTACGGGCTCTCGTCGATGATGACGGGCACCTTGAGCCCGGGGCCGGACTCCTTGGGCCTGATGATGTCCACGCGTACCTTGTCGAGCTTGCCGTCCAGGTCGCTGTCGACGGTGGACTCGACGTACACGTGCTCGCGGATCGCGTCCGCGTAGGAGAAGACCGGCTGCGTACGGTCGTTCTCTATGGTGATGGCAGGTCCGGCAGTAGCCTGCGCTGGGGTCGCGATCGCCAGGGTGAGGGCGAGGGCGATGAGGGCCGGGCGTAATTGTGGCACGCGTGACCTCCGTGCGAGTTAGCGAAAATACATGGCAATCTCTCAGACCGCTCCCGACCTGACAAGATCCTGGGTATGGATGGTCAGGATCGAGTCCGGGGATGCCTCCTCGGCGGCGGGGTCGGTGACGCGCTCGGCGCACCGATCGAGTTCGCGTCGTTGCGGGAAATCCGCAAGCATCATGGCCCAGACGGCATTTCCGGATATGTCGCCGATTGGCGCGGCAAGACCGGGCTCATCACCGACGACACCCAAATGACGCTCTTCACCGTCGAGGGTCTCATCCGCGCCGACCACGCCGGCGGATCATCGGCCGCGGGGCCGGGTGGCGCGCCGGTGGTCGAGGCCGTGCGGCAGGCCTACCAGCGCTGGCTCGACACCCAGAGACACCACGACGCTCCCCCGCCCGCCGGCCTGCCGCATCGCACGGGGTGGCTGCGGGAAGAGGACTGGCTGTACTCGCGCCGGGCGCCCGGCAACACCTGCCTGTCGGGGTTGCACCGGCCCTTCCCCGGCCCGTCGCCGCTGGGCGCGCCGGGGCCGGTGAACGCGCACTCGAAGGGCTGCGGCACCGTGATGCGCTCGGCGCCGTTCGGTCTGGTCGGGTGGAGCAGGGCAACGACCCCCGATCCACGAGGCGCCTTCGAGCTGGCGGCGGCGTGTGCGCAGATCACCCACGGCCATCCCACCGGCTACCTGGCGGCGGGGGCGTTCGCGGCGATCATCGCGTACCTCATGGCCGGCGAGGCTCTGGAACCCGCCGTCCACCGTTCCATGGAGTTGCTGGTCGGCTACCCGGCGCACGAGGAGACCACGGCGGCACTCCGGGCGGCGCTGGAGCTCGGCGGTCCGCCCTCCCCCGAGCGGGTGGAGTCGCTGGGCGGCGCTTGGGTGGCCGAGGAGGCGCTGGCCATCGGCGTGTACTGCGCCCTGGCCGAGACCTCCGTCGAACGTGCGCTGCTCCTGTCGGTCAACCACTCCGGCGACAGCGACTCGACCGGCTCGGTGTGCGGCAACCTGCTGGGCACGCTGCACGGCGTCGCCGCTCTCCCGGCCGCCTGGCTGGACCCGCTCGAGGGCCGGGACACGATCGAGCGCCTGGCCGCCGAGCTGGCCTGATCAGCGCTTAGGGTGGGACTCCCCAGCCGGAATGGGAAGAGGATTGCATGCGAAACGTCGCTCGGACCTCGCTCGTCGACGCCGCGATCGACGAGCTCCGCCGGGAGATCGCCCGCGGGGCGTGGCCGGTCGGCACGAAGATCCCGTCCGAGAGCCAGCTCGCGCAGAGCCTGGGCATGAGCCGGTTGTCCGTACGTGAGGCGGTCCGGGTCCTGGCTCACGCCGGGTTGCTGCACACGCGGCAGGGCGACGGCACGTATGTGACCGCCACCGACGAGTCCAAGGTCGCACTGCGCCGGCGGCTGGACACGGCGGCCGCCATGGACATCATCGACGTACGCCGCGGGCTCGACCTCGTAGCGGCCCGTCTGGCGGCCGGGCGGCGGACCGAGGAGGACCTGGTCGCGCTCCGCGAGACGCTGGCCCGCAGGGACGCGGCGGGGCGGGCGGGCGACCTGGACGGCTTCGCGGACGCGGACGTCTCCTTCCATGTGTCAGTGGCGGACGCGGCGCACAACGCGCTCCTCGCCGACCTGTACCGGAGCATGAGCGACGCGTTGCGCGACAGCGTGCGGGATCAGGAGGAGGCGGCGCTGGAGCCGGACCTCTCGCACGAGGAGTTGCTGCGGGCGATCGAGGACGGGGATCCGGCGCGGGCCGTCGCGGTGTCGGTGGCCATCTTGGACCAGCAGGAACGCGAGCTCTGACGCGGCGTCTGGCTGGCGGCTTCCGTCACGAGCGGATAGCGGCTTTTCTGATTACCAGACAAAGCGTTATTTCGTACGACAAGGTCGTGGACGACCCGATCTTCGGGAGGTTCACGGAATGGACCGGACGACGCCCACCTGTCCCGGCTGCGGGGCCATGCTGCCCGGGCTCGACCCTGCCTTACCCGGCCTCCGCACCATCCCGCCCAGGCCCGCCGGCACCGCCCTACCGGGAACCGGCACCGCCCTACCGGGAACCGGCACTACCCTGCCCGGGAACCCGCTGCCTGCCGCCTGTCCCGAGTGCCGGCTGCTCCTGCGCGGCCCCGCCGCCGACGCCTATCTCGCCGCCGTGGCCGCGCTCGCCGAGTGGGAGGAGCGCCGGGCGGAGCTGGTGACGCGCCACGACGAGGCCCTCGCCGCCCTGCGCACCGCCGGCCGAGCGCCCGCACCCGTCCACGCGGACGGGACGCGCGCCACAGACATCGGGACGCCTACCGCCGCCAACGGGACCGGCACCGCCACAACGACCGCCGACGAGCAGACCGGCACAGGCCCGCAGGGCGGCACAGGCCCGCAGGGCGGCACAGGCCCGCAGGGCGGCACAGGCCCGCAAACCGGCACAGGCCCGCAAACCGGCACGGGGACGCGGCGCGGCGCGGGCGCGCGGGCCGCGACCGGCGGGAAAGCGCCTGGACGGGACCTGTCGCATCGGGCGGTGCAGAACCTGTTGCTGCTGCTCGGCGGCATGCTCCTGTCGATCGCGGCCGTCGTGTTCACCCTGGTCAGCTGGCAGGTCCCCACACTGCGCGCGCTGATCCTGAGCGTGTTCACCCTCGCCGTCCTGGCCGCCCCCTGGCTCCTGGTCCGCCGCCGGCTGGTCGCGACCGCCGAGACGGTGGCCCTGATCGGCCTCGTGCTGATCCCGCTGGACGGCGTCGCGGTCATGCAGGTCTTCGACGACGGCGGCCCTTCCGGCGGACCGGACCTGAACCCGCTGTGGGGATTCTCCCTGGGCGGCGCCGCGCTGGCCCTGGCGTGGACGCTGTACGGCCGGTGGGCCCCGCTGCGCCTCCCCGCCCCGGTCGCGATAGCGCTGGCGCAGGCCCCGCTCCCGCTGGCCGGGCTGGCCGTGGAGCCGGAGTACCCGGCGAAATGGGCCTGGCTGGCCGCCGCGCTGGTCGCCACCGCCGCCTTCGACCTGGTCCTGTGGCAGGCGGCCCGCCGGGCGCGAGCCGCCGTCGAGTACGTGACCGCGGGCGTCGCAGGCTCCCTCGCCTGGGTGCTCTGCACAGGCCTGATCCTGCTC
Organism: Nonomuraea turkmeniaca; assembly: GCF_005889735.1. Taxonomy (GTDB): domain Bacteria; phylum Actinomycetota; class Actinomycetes; order Streptosporangiales; family Streptosporangiaceae; genus Nonomuraea; species Nonomuraea turkmeniaca. The sequence goes on along the minus strand of NZ_VCKY01000017.1, from coordinate 2,286 downwards.
CAGGAGATCGACAGCGGCGACCCCCCGATACCCCCACCGGTCTCGGCCCTCGTCCTGGCTACCGCCTCGCTCGTCGCCCTGCTGTGGGCGGTGGCGACCCGCGGCAAGGCGGCCCGCCGGCTGATCGCCACCTGCGGCTCCCTCGCCGCCGTGGGCGCGCTCTGCGTGGTGCCCGCCTCGCTGGTCCCCGCTCCGTGGCAGGCCGCCGTCGGCGCGTACGGCGCCTGCCTGGTCCTCGCCGTCACGCTCACGCTCCCGCTACGGCTGCGCGACGGCCTGCGTACCGGCGCCGTGCTGGCTCTGGCCATGCCGGTCATCTCGAAGACGCTTGCCGTGGTCACGGCCGCGGTCGCACCGGTGACCTGGCTGCGGTCCATCTGGTCGGGGACCGGCGGCCCCGCCGCGAGCGTGCTCGCGCCCCACGACTTCATCCTGTGGAACGACACGGCGGCCACACCTCTGGTGATGGGGGCGGCGGCGCTGGCAGTGACGCTGTTGCCGGCCCGGGGCCAGACGTGGACCTCCGAGCTCCGCCGCACCGTCCGTCTGGTGTTCGGTTCCCTGGCCGTGCTCACCGCCCCGGTGGCGACGGACCTGCCGTACGAGGCGGCGCTGGCGGTGCTCCTGGCCTTGGCCGCGGCCCTGTTCCTGACGGCGGCCCGCCCGGGCGACGCGCCCGGCATGACGGGGCCCAGCAGGAGGGCGCTGTGGCTGGGCGGATACGTGGCCGCGCTGGCGATGTGCTGGGCTCTGGCCGATCGGCAGGCCACCATCGGGGTGGCGGCCGGGCTCATGGTGATCCTGCTCGCCTGTGCCGTCGCCGCCCGTCCGCAGGCCGTGCGGGCGGTGGGCGGGGCCGGGGCGACGTTGGCGGCGGGCCTGCTCGTCTGGGGACTGTTCGCGGACGGGCTCGGGGCGGCGTTCGCCCTGCTCGGCGTCCGGGCGGTGACGCTGGTCGTGACGCGGCCGTCACGCGAACTGGCCGCCGCCGTCGTACGGGCGCGCCGCACCACCGTCACCCTCGCGCTCGGCGGCGTGGACCGGCTCACCAGGACGATCAAGCCGGGCGGGCGGACGGCGGTGGAGGCCGCCGCTGTGGTCGTGGGGTTGTTCGCGCTCGGGCAGCAGGGTGTGCGCGGTGAATGGACGGCGCTCGTGCTGGCGATCGGCGCGGTGCTGGCGGCGGCCTCGGCGTGGCGGCGGCCCAGGGGCCGGTGGCGGACGGTGGCGGCGGTCGAGGCGTGCGTGCTGGCCGCACTCGCGCCGCTGGCGGTGAGCAGGGCCGTCGTGCCCGCGCTCGTGGGTCCGTACCAATGGGTGACGCACGCCTGGGCGGGCGCGGCGGAAGGGGCCAGGGAGGCGCTCAGCCCGGCGGGGGCGTGGCAGGTACAACCGCTGCTGCTGCCCGTGCTGGTGCTGGCCGGCACCGCCGGGACACTCGCCGCCTGGGCATGCTGGCGGAGGCCGGCGGGGATGGGCGTGGCGCGGATCGTGTTCCCGCTGGCGGCGACGACGCTGCCGGTGGCGGCGGACCTGCCGTACTGGACGGCGCTGGCCTTCCTCGTCGTGCTCACGGCCGGGCTGGCGCTCTGGTCGGCGGTGAGCCGGTCGGCCGCGGGCAGCGCGAGCCTGTGGACGGCGACGCTGGCCGTCTCGTGGTCGCTGGCGGACCGCACGGCGACGCTCGCGGTGCTGGCGGCGATCGTGGTGACCGGGGTGTTGTGCGCGATCCGGGGCAAGGGCTCGCCGGTCACGAGCGTGGCCTCGACGGTGACCGGGCTGGCGGTGGGGGCGGAGAGCGTGGCCGCGGCGCTCGGCGGCGGGCTCGGCCCGGGGAACGCGGCGCTGGTCCTGCTGCTGGTGGCGGTGCTGTTGTCGCGGGCCGCCGCGCTGCCCGTCCTGCCCGGCGCCGTCGCGGCGCCGGTGGGTGGGACGGCGCTGGCCTTGTGGCTGGTCGCCATGGTGCTGACCGGGGACGATCCGGCGCGGTTGTCGCTGGTGCTGGCGGTGGGCGCGCTCGCGCTGGCCGGCGCGGCGGGGCGGCTGCGGGACACCTCCAGGACGGGCGCGTACGTGCTGGCGGGGGCGGTGTCGGGAGCGGCCGTCCTGCCGCATCTGGCGGTCTGGAGCGCGGTGTTGCGGCGGCCGTACCTGGAGGTGGGCCATCCGTGGGGTGAGGAGTTCGGAGGATGGACTCGCGCGAGGGTGGATGTGGGGCCTCAAGATGAGCCGTTCGCGTTCGAGCCGGCCGGGTTCGAGTTGTCGGGGGCGGGGACGGCCTTGGGG
>NZ_VCKY01000179.1 GCF_005889735.1 Nonomuraea turkmeniaca | reverse complement strand
CGGTGGGGGGATGGGGGGACTGCGCTGCGTCGATGGATCTTTTCTGAGCGTCACGCCCGTCGCGTGCACGGACAGCGTGGGCACACCGTACGAGGTCACCCTGGAGCTGCACCGCGACGGCACACCGTACGGCAGCGTGGGCGAACGCTGCGGCTGGTTGCTCGCCCGCCTGGCGCGCGGCGTCGACGAGGCCCGCCGGGGCCGGGGCGAGGCCAGGCGGTGGGCCGACCCCGATGACAGGTTCCCCGACGAGGAGCCGGACGGCGAGCTGTTCTCCTTCCGCTACCGCAGCAGGACCGGCTTGGTGGGCGGCGGGGAGCTCAGCTGCCGCCTGCGCACGATCGCTCTCTGGGTGCCGGGGCAGGGCAGGCGCGGCGAGTGGCGGCTGACCAGAAGGGCGTACGTGGAGGCGTGGGGCAGCACGGGCGTGGGGATGCGGGCGGTGCTGACCTCGGCCCAGCTGGCGGCGTTCGTCCGCGGCCTGGTCGAAGAGGCCGAGGGATGTCTGGAAGGAAGAGATCTGGTAAGGAATCCAGTACAAGGACCAGGCACGGGCGAATCACGGTGATAATTGCCTGTTGGGTCATTGGACCGAAGGCACAGCACCGCCAGGGAGGCACTTCGTGGGCCTGCGCGACCTGGTCTACCGGCTGTACGAGCGCCGGCTGGAGGCCAAGCTGTCGAAGGACAGCATCCCCCGGCACGTGGGGGTCATCATCGACGGCAATCGCCGCTGGGCGCGCGCCATGGGCATGCGCGACGTGGCCACCGGCCACCGCAAGGGCGCGGACAAGATATCCGAGCTGCTCGGCTGGTGCCGGGAGACCGGTGTCGAGGTCGTCACTGTCTGGATGCTCTCCAACGACAACCTCAACCGGCCGCGGGAGGAGCTGGAGCCGCTCCTGCGCATCATCGAGGACGTCACGCAGGAACTCGTCGCGGAGGGCTGGCGGATCATCCCGGTAGGCGCGCTCGACTTGCTCCCCGACCGGACGGCGAATGTCCTAAAAAATGCAAAGGAAGGGTCATCACACCGTCCAGGCCTGATTGTGAACGTTGCAGTTGGGTATGGAGGAAGACGTGAGATTGCCGATGCGGTGCGCTCACTGCTCCAAGAGCACGCGAGCAAGGGAGCGAGCATCGAGGACCTCGTCGAGGTGCTCGATGTCGAGCACATCGCGGAGCATCTCTACACTCGCGGCCAGCCCGACCCGGACCTCCTCATCCGGACTTCGGGCGAGCAGCGCTTGTCCGGCTTCATGTTGTGGCAGAGCGCTCATTCCGAGTTCTACTTCCACGAGGCCTACTGGCCGGACTTCCGCAGGGTGGATTTCCTGCGGGCGCTGCGTGACTACGCTGCGAGACACCGACGTTACGGTTCTTAGCACGACAATCGGGCATCTAGGACGTAACGTTAGAAGTGTCCGGCCACAGGTCGGACTCTCCGGAGAGGGCCCGCCTTTGCACCAACATCTGCCGAGGGGGCCGGAACCCGGCACCGACGGCATGTGGCGGTCGGGGGAGCGGGTCCGGTCCGATTCCCGCCTCGTCTGCAGGGTGCCCGAATGTATGGGCGCCCGGGGGAGAACGTGTGGCAGTGTCCTCGAGCAACCCTTCGACCAAGCCGACCCAGCGTACGTACGTGCTGGACACCTCGGTCCTGTTGGCCGACCCGGCGGCGATGACCCGCTTCGCCGAGCACGACGTCGTCCTTCCGATCGTGGTCATCACGGAGCTGGAAGGTAAGCGGCACCACCCCGAGCTCGGTTACTTCGCGAGGAAGGCCCTGCGCTACCTCGACGACCTGCGCGTGCAGTACGGCAGGCTCGACGAGCCGATGCCCACGGGGGACGGCACGATCAGGGTTGAGCTCAATCACAGCGATCCGTCCATCCTGCCCGTCGGGTTCCGCCTGGGCGACAACGACACCCGCATCCTGACCGTGGCGCGCTCGCTGGCCGCCGAGGGGTGCGACGTCGTTCTGGTGTCCAAGGACCTGCCCCTGCGGGTCAAGGCGGCCTCGATCGGCCTGGCGGCCGAGGAGTACCGGGCCGAGCTGGTGCACGAGTCAGGCTGGACCGGGATGGCCGAGATCCAGGTGACCACGGAGGACGTCGAGACGCTCTTCGAGCACGGCACGGCCGACCTGGAGGAGGCCAGGGACCTGCCGACGCACACCGGGCTGCGCCTGCTGTCCGCCAAGGGCTCGGCGCTGGGCCGGGTGCTGCCGGACAAGTCCGTACGCCTGGTCCGCGGTGACCGCGAGGTGTTCGGCCTGCACGGCCGCTCAGCGGAGCAGCGCATCGCGCTCGACCTGCTCATGGACCCAGAGATCGGCATCGTCTCGCTCGGCGGCCGGGCCGGCACCGGCAAGTCCGCCCTGGCGCTCTGCGCGGGCCTGGAGGCGGTCCTGGAGCGCCGCCAGCACCGCAAGGTCGTCGTCTTCCGCCCCCTGTACGCCGTGGGCGGCCAGGAGCTCGGCTACCTGCCGGGCACCGAGGGCGAGAAGATGGGCCCGTGGGCGCAGGCGGTCTACGACACGCTCGGCGCGGTCACCACTCCCGAGGTGATCGAGGAGGTGCTCGACAGGGGCATGCTGGAGGTGCTCCCGCTGACGCACATCCGCGGCCGTTCGCTGCACGACGCGTTCGTGATCGTGGACGAGGCCCAGTCGCTCGAACGCGGGGTGCTGCTCACCGTGCTGAGCCGGATCGGCGCCAACTCCCGGGTCGTGCTCACCCACGACATCGCCCAGCGTGACAACCTGCGGGTAGGCCGGCACGACGGCGTGGTAGCGGTGGTGGAGAAGCTGAAGGGCCACCCGCTCTTCGCGCACGTCACGCTGACCAGGTCCGAGCGCTCTCCGATCGCCGCGCTGGTGACGGAGATGCTCGAGGACATCACCATGTGATCATTTCAGATCGGGACACGTGTGCCGCCCCTCGTCCTGCGGGGGGCGGCTCTGGTTGTCGCGGACGATCCTGACCTCCTCGAACGCCGCGTCCTGCTGCACCGTGCAGACGATCTGCGCCTTGCCGAGCCGGCTCAGCGTGCCCTCGCCCTGGATGTAGACCGTCAGCGTCGAGGTGCGGGGAAGTATCACCTCGTCGCGCCGTACGGGGTTGAGCGAATCCTTGATCCCCAGGTACGTGAAGCCGCGCAAGGCCGTGTCCCGGTCGCCGAGCGGCTGTGTGGAAGCCGCGAACAGCGCGCCGAGCAGGCTCTCGACGGTGTCGTTCGCCACGTCGGCCGGCTCCAGCGTGAGCTCGCCGTCCCTGATCAGGTAGATCGTCTTGGACGGCGGCGGGATCTTGGTGGTGGGCGCGTTGTCCCTGTCGAGGACGTCGGTGGGCGAGATGCCGCACGCCGCCACGGCCAGGAACGTGGCGGCGACGAGCGCAGCGAGGGAGTGCCGCCGCCTGGAGGAGCGGCGGGAGCGTAGCGACCAGAGCGGGGGAAGGCGGTGGCGTCTGGCGACCGAGCCGGCCTCACGGAGTGAGGCCATGAACACGCATTTCATGAGTGGGGGAGCCAGACCGTGAAGAGGGTGCCGGGGTCCTGGGTGCGTACCGAGATCGTGCCGCCGTGCAGGTGCACGTTCGCTCTGGCGATGGCCAGGCCCAGGCCGCTGCCCTGGCTGCGGGTCCGGCCCGCGCCCGCCTTGAAGAAGCGGTCGAAGACGTGGGGCAGCGCCTCCCGCGGGATGCCCTTGCCGTGGTCGCGCACCTTCACCTCCAGGCCGTTCTCCGTGCTCCTGGCAGTGACCACCACCGGGGGCAGGCCGTGTTTGAGCGCGTTGCCGACGAGGTTGGCCACGATGACGTCGAACCTCCTCGGATCGAGGTTGCCGGTCAAGCCCCGCGAAGCGTTCACCTTCACCTGGTCGGTCCACCCGCGCGTCTCCAAGCAGTCGCCGATCGCGTCGGCCACGTTGACGGGCTCGAGGTTGAGCATGGCCGTGCCCGCGTCGAAGCGGCTGATCTCGATGAGGTGCTCGACCAGCTCACGCAGGCGCTCCACCTCCCTGAGCACCAGCCGTACGGCCTCCGCCGGCGCATCGGGCAGCCGGTCGGCCTCCTCGGACAGCACGTCGGCCACGGCCGTCATGGCGGTCAGCGGCGTACGCAGCTCGTGCGAGACGTCCGCCACGAACCTGCGGGACATGGCCTCGAGCGAGCGCAGCTCCGACACGCTGAGCTCCAGCGCCGCCGCCGCGTCGTTGAACCTGGCGGTCAGCCCGGCCAGCTCGTCGTGTCCGTGCACGGGCAGCCGCGTGTCCAGCTTGCCCTCGCCGAGCGCCTGCGCGGCGGCGCTCAGCCGCCGGACGGGCAGCAACACCTGCCGGGCCGACAGCAGCGACACGACCACGGCGATCAGCACGATGGCGATGCCGCCCTGGAAGAGCCTGGCCCTGAGGGCGTTCAGCTGGCTCACGTCGGCGCGCATGGGGAAGAACACGAACGCCCGCAGGCCGGTGGCCTGGGGCACTCCGGCGTTGTCCCGGTAGACCTCGGCGCCGACGACGAACCACAGCTCGTTGCGGATCACCCTGCGCTGGGTGACGACGCTCTGCTTGGTTCGGCCGTACAACTCGTTGGGCACGTCGCTCAGGACCATGGGACCGGTGACGGACACCAGGTCGCCGTATTCGATGATGACGCCGCGGCCGGGAGCGCTGAGTGTCTGGGCGACGCGGTCCAGCTCCTGGGTCGTCGGCGCGGCCTCGCCCGGCTGCAGCTTGCCGACCGGGAAGTCGATGTTGCTCAGCTCCCTGGTCACCAGGTCGAGCGAGGTGGTCTCGGTCCGGGTCACCAGCGCCGTCTTGGCCAGCTCGAAGCCGATCGTGGCGACCAGCGTGGAGGCGGTGACGGCGACGAGCGTGAACGTGATGACCAGGCGCGCTCGCAAACCGGTCGGCAACGGGATCATCACGGAGGGCTGAACCGGTAGCCGAACCCGCGCACCGTGTGGATGAACACGGGCTCGGCGGGCTTCGGCTCGATCTTCGCGCGGACGCGCTGCACGCAGGCGTCCACCAGGCGCGAGTCGGCGATGTGCGTGTGGTCCCAGACGGCCCGCAGCAGGTAGCGGCGGTTGAGCACCTGGCCGGGGTGGCGGACGAGCTCCAGCAGCAGCCGCAGCTCGGTGGGCGTCAGGTGGATCTCCTTGCCGGCCAGCGTGACCTTGAGCGCGCCGCGGTCGATCACCAGGTCGCCGAACGTGATGCGATCGGAGGCGGCCGACTCGGCCCTGCGCAGGATGGCGCGGATCCGCGCGTCCAGCACGCGGGGCTCGACCGGCTTGACCACGTAGTCGTCGGCGCCGGCCTCCAGGCCGACCACGATGTCGAGGTCGTCGCCCCTGGCCGTGAGCAGGATGACGGGGAGTTGATCGAGCTTGCGCACGCGGCGGCACACTTCGATCCCGTCGATCCCGGGGAGCATGACGTCCAGGATCGCGATCTCGGGGCGGCGGGCCCTGATGTGGTCGAGGGCCTCCTCACCCGTCGCGTAGGACGTGACGGAGTGTCCCTGCCGGGTCAACGCCAGCTCGAGAGCCGTACGGACGGAGGGATCGTCTTCAACAAGGAGGATGCCAGCCACGCGCACATTATTATTCCATGTCCCGAATGCCCGAACTAAGTCATCAAACTGTGACATGGCAACTACGGGATCCCGACGAACCAGGGAAATCATGGAAGCGGCTTCCCCTTCGGTCACGGGCGCCCGAAGGGGAGCCGATATGCTGTGACGAAAATCACAGTATTCCGAAATGCCACGCTAACGTGCTGGTTAGCCAAGGTAGCCCCAAGCGATTCCCGCGTTTCGGTTGCGGACCACCCCCTAGGACAGGGCAAGCTCATGGATCGTGAGCCCTGGTCCGCGTTTGAGTGAGCGCCCCCCGAGAGAAGACGTCCCCTCGGCGCGCAGGCCTTCGCGCTTCACGCCGAAGCGCGTCGCCATCACCGCCCTGGCCATTGCGATCTTCGGCGGTGGCGGTGGGTTCGTCGCCTACCGTGCGATCGAGAACGCCAACAAGCCGCCTACCGAGGGCTTCACGCTCGAGGACATGAGCAAGCTGGCCAGCGGCGACCTGTCCGCGCCCGACCCGGAGACCGACGCGCTCAAGGCCGCGGCCGAGCAGGCGTTCCGGTCCGACAAGCTCAAGGACGGCCGCTCGGCCGCCGGTGACAACCCCGACGACATCGACTGGGTCGTACCGAAGCAGGCGCCCGCCGGCGACGGATTCCCCGCGGTGAACTTCCCGCCGGGCAGCGACCCCTCCCCGGGCAGCAACAAGGCCACCGCCAAGTCCATGCTCGGCCAGTTCGGGTTCGGTGAGGACCAGTGGGGCTGCCTGGAGCGGCTCTGGCACAAGGAGAGCGGCTGGAACGAGCGGGCGATGAACCGCTACTCCGGCGCGTACGGCATCCCGCAGTCCCTGCCCGGCAGCAAGATGGCCAGTGCGGGCGCCGACTGGCAGACCAACGCCGCCACCCAGATCAAGTGGGGCCTGGGCTACATCAAGGGCCGCTACGGCACGCCCTGCGCCGCCTGGGGCCACTCCCAGCGGGTCGGCTGGTACTAGCCCTAGAGGGTCACAGCTGGAGGTCAACTTTCCTTCTGTAATCGGCAAGCCGCCGCGCCCGAATCGTGTATTCGGGCGGAGGCTGACCGCATGGGTGTGAAGGTCAGTGTGATCGTCAATGTCCACAATCCGGGTGACACCGCCGACGCGTGCATCCGCTCCGTGCTGGAGCAGACGATGCCCGCGGCCGACTACGAAGTGCTCCTCGTGGACGACGGGTCCACGGACGGGATGGCGGAGCGGCTGGACGCCATCGCGACGGTCCGCGACAACGTACGCACGTTCCACCTGCCGTACACGGGGTCGCCCATGCGCGGCCGCAACGTCGGCCTGGCGGCCGCTACTGGCGACTACGTCTACTTCCTCGACCAGCGTGACCGGCTCGAACGGGACGCGCTCGCCCGCATGCACGAGCGTGCCCTGGAGACCGACGCGGACGTGCTGATCGGCCGCATGGTGCGCGACCACGGCACGCCGATGATCGCCTTCGCGCGCAGCACCGGCCGCGCCGACATCCTGCGCGACCGCCTGCTCAGCCTGCTCAGTCCTCAGCAGCTCTACCGCCGTGCCTTCCTTGAGGAGCACGAGCTGGGCTTCAGCGTGCCCGGCGGGCGGCTGGCCGAGCAGGCGTTCGTGATGCGGGCGTACCTGCGGGCCAAGATCATCGCGGTGCTGGCCGAGCACGTGTGCTGTCACCTGGGGGAGCGGCCCAAGGCCGAAGAGGACCCGCGGGCGATGGTGAAGGGGCTCAGGGAGCTGCTGGACGACATCGACACCTACGTCGGCGAGGGGCGGCAGCGCGACCGCATGTACGGCTACTGGTTCCGCTACGCCGTCCTCCGCCCGTTGCTGACCGCCAGGTTCGCCGACTCCTCCGTCGACCGGGGCATGCACTTCCGCCTCGTCCAGGAGCTCATGTCCGACCGCTTCCCCGACCGGCTGGACCGCTACCTGCCCTGCCAGCTGCGCGCGGTGGCCGCGTTCGTCAGGGAGGGCCGCCTCGACCAGGTCGTGATGCTGGCCACCTCCTCCAAACGCGCTGGGCTCCGGGCCGAGCTCACCGAGGTGCGCTGGGATGCCCAGGTGCTGGTGCTCGGGCTCACCGTGGAGGTCAAGGGCTGCGACGGCCGGCCCGACCGCTACCGTACGGACGGCCCGCGCCTGCACTGGGTCCCGCCGCGGGCCGTCGACACCAAGCTGCTGGGCGAGAGCGTCACCGACGTGAGCGAGGCCGTCGAGCGGGCCCGCATCGAGGTCTACCTGCGGCACGCCGAGACCGGCGTCGTGCACTTCCTGCCGCTGGCCCAGCGGGTGGAGGTGATCGAGGACGGCCGGCGCCGCGTCCGGGTGCAGATCAAGGGCGAGACCAGGATCGACGTGACCACCGCCGCGCTCGGCGAGCCGCTCAGCCCTGGCCACTGGGAGGTGCACGTCCGCATGTTCGGCGGCGCCAACCAGGCCAGGAGCCGGGTCAGCCGCCCCGACGGCCCGCTCAACTGCCTCGGCGTGCTGGCCCAGCGGCCCAGGATGCGGCTGGTGGTGCCGTGCTGGACCGACCAGGGCGAGCTGGGCCTGGCCGTCGAGCCGCGCTCGTTCTCCGAGTCGATCGCGCTGGTGTCGCCGGGGGTGGAGGTCAAGCAGATGGACGGGCACGCGTACGTCGTGTTGCCGGTGCCGTACGTGCCGCCGAGCGGCGGCCCGCCGCTGGAGCTGGTGCTGCGCAGCACCGGGCGCAAGGGACGCGAGGTGTGCGCCCCGGCGCTGGTCGAGGCCGGCGTGCCGGGCAAGATCGCCGGGCAGCTGGTGGCCAAGCTGCCGGTCAGCCGGCTGCCGAGCGCCGACCATCTGGGCCCGGGCGGCTGGCTGACGTCGCTGCGCTCGCCGGACGACGAGGTCGGGCTCCGCTTCGCGCTGGAGGTACGCCGCGGCAAGGTCGAGGCACGCCCCGCCGCCGCGGTCGACCCCGAGCGCCGCTCGCCGATGGGCCGCGACACCCTCCTGCACCGGATCGGCCGGCGGCTGCCCGGCGCGCGGCACATCGTGCGCCTGGCGCGCGCGGGCGGGCACCGCTACCTCAGCTGACCCAGTCTTCCAGCTCCTCGAAGGCGTTCCTGAAGACGGGCAGCATCGGCTTCAGCCGATCGGGGTAGACGTCCACCAGGCTGTCCAGGTGGTTGCCGCCCTCGACCCGGTAGTACTTGAACGGCCGGTGCGGTCCGACCATCTCCGCGTAGACGTCGGAGTCGCGGGAGATCGGCAGCAGCGTGTCGAGCGTCCCGTGAATCGTGATCAGCGGCTTGGTGATCCGGCCGGTCAGTGCGATCTTCGCAACTGCGGCGTAGGGCTTGCGTGCGTCGTAGTCGTAGTCGGCCGCCGCGCCCTGGTAGGACGGGTCCAGCTCCTTCTGGTAGAGCTGCTGGGTGAGCTCCCAGTAGTACTGCCGGTGGAACGGCCACAGGAACTCCGAGCCCGCCGCGAAGCCGGCCGCCCGCACCCCGGCCTCATCCGGGTACGCCTTCAGCGCCGGCGGCAGGAAGTTCAGCAGGTTGTCGCCCTTGACCCGCCAGAGCGTGCCTTCCCAGTCCACGCCGCCGTCGTAGAGCCAGCCGCGGTTCTCCAGTTGCCACCTGACGAGGTAGCCGCCGTTGGAGATGCCCGCGACGAACGTGCGCTCGGGCTTCTTGCCGTACCGCTGCCTGACGACGGCCTTGGCGGCCACCGTGAGCTGGGTGACGCGGTGGTTCCACTCGGCGATGGCGTCGCCGGGGCGGCGGCCGTCCTCGTGGAAGTTCACGCCGACGTTGCCCTTGTCCGTGGCGGCGAAGGCGTACCCCTTGGACAGGACCCAGTCGGAGATCGTGTAGTCGTTGGCGTACTGCTCCCTGTTGCCGGGGGTGCCGCTGACGACCAGGCCGCCGTTCCAGTCGTCGGGGAGCCTGATCACGAACTGGGAGTCGTGGTTCCAGCCGCGCGTGGCGTTGGTGGTGGAGGTGTCGGGGAAGTAGCCGTCGATCTGCGTGCCGGGCACGCCCGTCGGGTTGACGGTGGCGGCCGAGTGCAGCCCGGCCCAGTCGGCGGGGTCGGTGTGGCCGGTCTTCGCGGTGCCGGCCGTGGTCAGGTCGTCGAGCGTGGCGACGACCGTACGTTCGGCGCCGGGCACCGTGAGCGGCTGGGGCGCCGTTAACAGGCTCGCGACCAGGGTGAGCGCGACGATCATCTAAGCCTCTCTCAGGTGGCCGGCCAGCAGGCGCCGGAACTCTTCGGGGTGCTCCAGGTGGGGGCTGTGGCCGCAGTCCTGGAGCACGGCCTCGCGGTACGGGCCGTAACGCTCCAGGACCGCCCTGGTCTGAGCCACCATCGGCTGGGCGGGCGTGCCGGGGGAGCCGGGCACCACGCCGAGCGCGCCCAGGTGGGCCAGGTCGAACAGGGACGTGTCGGAGACGATGATGTCGTCGGCGCCCCTGATCCACAGGACGGGCGGCTTGGGGTCGATCTCGTGGAGTTCGTCCAGGCGGAAGTGGGTGGGGGCGATGGCGTTGAGCACGCCGTGTTTGCCCGGGGCCACGCCCGGCCACGCGGCGGACGTGGCCCCGTCGCCCGGGTAGTGGGCCTCGCCCACCCGGGTGGTGAGCATCGAACGCACGTAGAAGTCCTCGTCGGGGACCCCGGCGCTCTTGACGTACGCGGAGCGGAAGACGCTGCGCGGGGACGTGGGGGATTCATCCGACATGTCGCCTGCCTTGAGGCGGGCCACGAAGTCCGGATTGGCCGCCCCCGCACCCGAGCCCGCGCCGTCAGGGTGGGTCAGGCGGCCGTCTGCGCCCTCCGTGCCGCCGAAGCCGTACGGGGAGATGGGGTTGACCAGGGTGACGCTCCTGACGGCCACCGGGCGGTCGCGCAGGGCCTGCAGGACCACGCCGCCGCCCAGGCTCCAGCCCACGAGGTGCACCCCGTCCAGGCCCAGCTCCGCGATCAGCTCCAGCACGTCGTCGGAGTAGTCGCGCAGGCCCCTCGTGGCGTCCACCGGCTCGGGGTCGGTCTCGCCGAACCCGCGCAGGTCGACCGCGAGCGGGCGGTAGCCCTCCGGCAGCGCCGCCATGCTGTCTCGCCAGAACGCGGCCGAGGAGACGTTGCCGTGCACGAACAACACCGGCTCGCCGGCGTCCCTGCCGGTCAGGACGTTCTGTGTGAGCCGCGGCGTGGTGACCTTCATCGCGCGTGAATCCTTTCGGCCAGGTCGCGGCCCTGGGTCTCGCGTGCGGTGTAGACCGCGACCAGGGTGAGCACCGCCGCCAGACCAAGGTAGAGCGAGATGGGCACGCTGCTCGAGTACGTCTTCAGCAGCGCCACCGCGATGATCGGAGCCAGCGCGCCCGCCACGATCGCCGACAGCTGCGCGCCGATCGACACGCCGGTGTAGCGCATCCGGGTGCCGAACAGCTCGGAGAAGAACGCCGCCTGCGGGCCGTACATCATGCCGTGGAAGAGCAGGCCGACGGTGACGGCGAGAGTGATCGCCAGGAAGTTGCCCGTGTCGACGAGCGGGAAGAACGCGAAGATCCACACCCCGATGCCGGCGGCGCCGGCCAGGTAGATCGGGCGGCGGCCGACGCGGTCGGACAACGCGCCCCACATCGGGATCGTGACGAAGTGGATGGCCGAGGCGATCAGCACCGCGGTCAGCACGGTCGAGTTCGGGATGTTGTTGGTCTTGGCGTAGGTGATGACGAAGACGGTCAGCAGGTAGAAGGAGATGTTCTCGGCCAGGCGGGCGCCGATGGCGGTGAGCACGTCCTTCCAGTGGTAGCGCAGCACGCCGACGATCGGCGCACGGGTCTCGGGCGGAGCCTGCTGGAAGACCGGCGACTCGCTGATCGACAGCCTGATCCACAGGCCGATCAGCACCAGCACGCCCGACAGCAGGAACGGCACCCGCCAGCCCCACGCCAGGAACGCCTCGTCCGGCTGCCAGGCGGCCAGCCCGGCCAGCACGCCGGTGGCCAGCAGGTTCCCGCCCGGCGCCCCGGCCTGCGGCCAGGAAGCCCAGAAGCCGCGCCGGGCGTTGTCGCCGTGCTCGGAGACGATCAGCACCGCGCCGCCCCACTCGCCGCCGAGCGCGAAGCCCTGCACCAGCCTGAGCGCTGTCAGCAGGAGCGCCGCGGCCGGGCCGAGGGTCTCGTACGTCGGCAGGCAGCCGATGAGGAACGTCGCGACGCCCATCAGCAGCAGGCTGACGACCAGCAGCGTCTTGCGGCCCACCCGGTCGCCGAAGTGGCCGAAGATCAGGCCGCCGAGCGGGCGGGCGACGAATCCGACGGCGTAGGTGAGGAACGACAGCAGCGTGCCGGTCAGCGGGTCGGAGTTGGGGAAGAAGAGGGTGTTGAACACGAGAGCGGCTGCCGAGCCGTACAGGAAGAAGTCGTACCACTCGATGGTGGTGCCGATCAGGCTCGCGGCGACGATCTTCTTGATGGAAGTGGCCATGCCGGTCACGGTAAAGAGTGACCGGCATCACTTATATGGAGTCCGGGCCCACAGTCTGTGGTGTGGATGTGTGGCCGAGCCGGTGCAGGCGCAGCGCCAGCTGAATCTCCAGCGCCCGCTCGGGCTCCAGCCAGCCGTCGCCGAGCAGCTTGCCGATCCGGTCGAGCCGCTGCGTGACGGTGTTGACATGGATGTGCATGGCCTCGGCCGTACGGGATGGCGAACCGCCCGTGCCGAAGTACGCGCTCAGCGTGTCGGCCAGCGCGGTGCCCCGCCGCGTGTCGTAGTCGATCACCGCGCCCAGCACCCGGTCCACGAAGCCGCGCACGTCGCGGCCGTCGCCGACGAGCAGGCCGACGAAGCCCAGCTCGGCCGCGCTCGCCCCGTCCCCGGCGCGGCCCAGCGCGATGAGCGCCTCGGCGCACCGCCGCGCCTCCACGTACGCCGCGGCCACGTCCCCGGTGCCGCCGTGCCCGCCCCTTGGGCCGCCGCGGAGGTCTCCCGCGCCGCCCCGCACACCACATGCGCCTGCCGTGGCCGGGCTCTGCAACGACGCGCTCAACTCGGCTGCCACCCGTTGCGCGGCCGTGCCCGCGTTCTCGCCGGGGACCAGCAGCACCACCTCGTCGCCGCGCCCCGCGGCCAGCCCGTGCCGCAGGGTGGCCTGCGACGACGCCCAGAACGCCGCCCGCTCCCGCTGCCCGCCGTGCTTGACGACCACCACGACATGGGGCGCCCCCAGATCGACCCCGAGCCTGCGTGCCCGGTCGGCGAGCCCCGGCGAGTCCGGCCGGGCGATCAGGTCGTCCAGCAGCTCGCCCCTGACCCGGCCCTCGGCCTCCGCCACGCTCCTGCGGAAGAGCAGCAGCAAGGCGCACACCAGCGCCGCCCGCTCCAGGATGCGCTCGTCGGCGTCGTCGCTGCGCAGGATGAGCGTGCACAGCGGCTCCCCGCCGACGTCCACGGACGCGATCAGCAGATCGCCCCTGCGCACGGTACGCCCCAGCGCCCTGGACGCCTGCGCGGCCTCGAACACCCCGGCGTCGAGCTCCCCGACGTCGCCGGTGATCGCCCGGCCCAGGTCGTCCAGCACCGCCAGCGACCCGCCGAGCACGTCGGTCACCACGGCCGCCACGTCCTCGATGCCGCCGCCACGCAGCACCAGCGAAGTCATCCGGTCGTGGGCCAGCGCCGCACGCTCCACCGCCTCGCCGTGCTCCCTGGCCGTCCTGTGGGCCTGGGAGAGCTCCTCGAGCGCGTTCCTGGTCTCCTGCAGCAGCCTGGCGTTGTCGATCGCGACGGCGGCGTGCGCGGCCAGGCTGGCCAGCAGCGACACTTCCTCCTGGTGGAAGGGGCGCGCGCTGCGGTTGGCCGCCATGAGCACGCCGATCACCCGCTGGCCCAGCCGCAGCGGCACGCCGAGGATCGCGACCAGGCCCTCCTCCTTGACGGCCTCGTCGATGTGGTCCTTGTGCCGGAACCGGCTGTCGGCGAAATAGTCGGCCGTCGAGTACGGCACCGCCGTCTGCGCCACCAGCCCGCCCAGCCCGGCCCCCATGGCCAGTCGCAACGCCCGGAACTTGGCCGAGATCGATCCGTCCGTGACCCGCATGTACGTGTCACCCTGCTCGGGGTCGTGCAGCGTCATGTACGCGATGTCGGTGGCCAGCAGCTGCCTGGCCCGGTGCACGATGGCCTCCAGCACGGCGTCCAGGTCACGCAGGGCCGCCAGGTCGCCGGCCGTGTCGTACAGGGCCGACAGCTCCGCCTCGCGCCTGGCCCGCCGCTTGAGCAGGGCCCGCACCTTCAGCGCGGCGACCTTGGCCTGCTCCAGCTCCTCGATCTCGGCCGGATCCGCACCCCGAGCCCTGGCCTCGATGATCGGCCCCTCGAACTCGACCGCCGACGCCTCCCTGGCGAGAAGCTCAAGGAAGGCCCTGCTCATCGCCTCACTCCGTTCGGCGGCTCGGTCGCCATACGCCGCCTGCTCATGGCGCCACTCCGTTCGGCGGCCCGGCTCTGGTCGCTGCGCTCCCGCCGCTCCTCCAGGCGACGGCACTCCCTCGCGTGCTCACTAGCGGGCCGTCCAGCCACCGTCCACAGGCAGCGACACGCCGGTGATGAACGCCCCGGAAGGCCCGCACAGGTAGGCGACCAGCTCGGCCACCTCCTCCGGCTCGATCAGCCGCTTGATGGCGGCGGGCTGCAGCATGATGTTCTCGACGACCTCGCCGGGCTCTATGCCGTGCACTTTAGCCTGGTCGGCGATCTGCGCCTCCACCAGCCCGGTCCGTACGTAAGCGGGACAGACGCAGGTCGAGGTCACCCCATGGGGCGCCCCTTCGAGCGCCACTACCTTGGAAAACCCTTCCAGCGCGTGTTTGGCCGTCGTGTAAGCCGACTTGAACGGCGAGGCCCGCAACCCGTGCACCGACGAGATGTTCACGAACCGCCCCCAGCCCCTGGCGTACATGCCGGGCAACACCCGCCGCGCGATCAGGAACGGCGCCTCCACCATGACCCGCAACATCGCGGCGAACACCTCGGGCGGGAACTCCTCGATCGGCGCGACGTGCTGGAACCCGGCATTGTTCACCACGATGTCGATGGGCTCGTCCGGCAGCGCCGCCACGAACCCGGAGTCGCTCACATCGGCCACCACGGCCGTGCCGCCCAGCTCGGCGGCCACCTTCTCGGCGGGCTCGGCCCGCAGGTCGAGGACCAGCACCCTGGCCCCATCCGCGGCCAGCCGGCGGGCGCAGGCCGCCCCGATGCCGCTCCCCGCCCCCGTCACCAGCGCAGTCCGCCCAGTCAGCTCCTTCGCCATACCCCGCACCCTAGGCGCTCGCCGCGCCGGTACGCATGGGTGCCGACGACATAGATCGGTGCCGAGCTATGTGGATCAACGAGTCTGGTATCTTTGGACGCATGATCGCGTATTCGCAGCAGTGGTGGCCCGCCTCCTAGGCGGACCACCTAGCGCATACGCACCACGGCCGCCTCGACGAGGCGGCCGTAAGCATCTGCACGCGCCCCCGTCGAGCTCTGAAGAAAGGGGCGCTCCTCGTGACCAGCACCGCCACCACCTCCATCACCTGGCCCGACCTGTTCTCCTTGCTCCTCGACGGCACGTCCCTCACCGCGCGCCAGGCCGCCTGGGCCATGGAGCAGATCATCTCGGGACAGGCCACGAACGCCCAGATCGCCGCGTTCGCCATCGCCCTGCGCGCCAAGGGCGAGAGCGTGGAGGAGGTGTCCGGGCTGGCCGACGGCCTGCTGTCCAGGTCGGCCGCGATCCGCATCTCCGGCGACCCCGTGGACCTCGTCGGCACCGGCGGCGATCGCGCCAACACCGTGAACATCTCCACCATGGCCGCCATCGTCGCCGCCGCCGTCGGCGTGAAGGTGGCCAAGCACGGCGGCCGGGCGGCCTCGTCCAAGACAGGCGCCGCCGACCTGCTCGAGGAGCTGGGGGTGGTCATTGACCTGCCGCCCGCCGCCGTGGTCGAGGTCGCCGACGAGATCGGCATCACGTTCTGCTTCGCGCCCGCGTTCAACCCGGCCATGCGGCGCACCGCGGCGCCACGGCGCGAGCTGGGCGTGCCCACGGTGTTCAACTTCCTGGCCCCGCTCACCAACCCCGCCCTGCCCCCGGCGCAGGCGGTCGGCGTCTACCACCCGGCGATGGCTCCCGTCATCGCCGGCGTCCTGGCCGAGCGCGGCGGCTCCTCGCTCGTCTTCCGGGGCGACGACGGGCTCGACGAGCTGACCACCTGCGGTTCCTCGACGATCTGGGTGGTACGCCGCGGCACCGTGACGCGTACCACCTTCGACCCCGCCGACCTGTCGATTCCGCGTGCCCGCCCCGAGGACCTGCGCGGCGACGACGCGAAGCACAACGCCACCGTGGCGCGCGAGGTCCTGACGGGGGAGCGAGGCCCGGTTCGGGACGTCGTCCTGCTGAACGCGGCCGCCGCCGTCGTCGCCGCCGAAGGCACGCCGCAGGCGAACGAGCTCATCCCCGCCATGGCCGGGGCGTACAAACGCGCCGCCGACGCCGTCGACTCCGGCGCCGCCCTGTCCCTCCTCACCCGCTGGGGGCACGCCACGCGGGCGCTCGCGTCAGCGCCTGATCGTTAGGGCCTGATCGTCTAGGGTCCGATCGTCAAGGGTCCGATCGTCAGGGCCTGGTCATCGACAGCACATCGAGCGCGGCGTCGAGCTGGTCCTCGGTCAGGGTGCCGTCGGCCACGTGCCCGCGCTCGATGACGACCTCGCGGATGGTCTTGCGCTCGGCGAGCGCCTGCTTGGCGATCCTGGCGGCCTCCTCGTAGCCGACGTACTTGTTCAGCGGGGTCACGATGGAGGGGGACGACTCGGCGTACTCGCGCAGGCGTTGCGTGTTCGCCGTGATGCCCGCGACGCAGCGGTCGGCGAGCAGGCGCGAGACGTTGGCCAGCAGCCTGATCGACTCCAGGACGTTGCGCGCGATGACCGGCAGCTGCACGTTCAGCTCGAAGGTGCCGGACGCGCCGGCGAACGTGATCGCCGCGTCGTTGCCGATCACCTGGGCCGCGACCATGGCCGTGGCCTCGGGGATCACCGGGTTGACCTTGCCGGGCATGATCGAGGAGCCGGGCTGCAGGTCGGGCAGGTTGATCTCGCCCAGCCCGGCCCGCGGCCCCGAGCCCATCCACCGGAGGTCATTGGCAATCTTGGTGAGGGACACCGCCACCACTTTGAGCTGCCCGGACAACTCGACGATGGAGTCCTGCGCGCCCTGCGCCTCGAAGTGGTCGGGCGCCTCCACGAACTTGATGCCGGTCGCCTCGCTGAGCTTGGCGATCGCCTTCTCGGCGAAGCCGGGCGGGGTGTTGATGCCGGTGCCGACGGCGGTGCCGCCGAGCGGCAACTCCACCACATGGACGAGCGCGCTCTTGACGCGGTTGACGCCGTGCTCGATCTGCGCGGCGTAGCCGCCGAACTCCTGGCCGAGCGTGACCGGCGTGGCATCCATCAGATGGGTACGCCCCGACTTGACGACCTCGTCGAACTCGATCGCCTTGGCGCGCAGCGCGGTCGCCAGGTGTTGCAGTGACGGCACCAGGTGGTAGACGACCTCGGTGGCGGCGGCGACGTGAATCGAGGTGGGGAACACGTCGTTGGACGACTGCGAGGCGTTGACGTGATCGTTGGGGTGGACGGGGCGTCCCAGCCGCTCTTCGGCCAGCGTGGCGATGACCTCGTTGACGTTCATGTTGGAGGAGGTGCCCGAGCCGGTCTGGAACACGTCAATGGGGAACTGGTCGTCGTGCTCGTTGTCGGCCACGTCGGCCGCCGCCTGCGCGATCGCCTCCGCCATATCCTTGTCGATCACGGCCAGCTCGCCGTTGACCTCGGCGGCGACCGCCTTGATCAGGCCCAGCGCGGCGATGTGGGACGGCTCCAAGGGCCGTCCCGAGATCGGGAAATTCTCCACTGCCCGCTGGGTCTGAGCGCGCCACCTCGCACCTGCGGGCACGCGAACCTCGCCCATCGAGTCATGCTCGATCCTGAACTCGCTCATGACTCCCAGTCTTACCCACGGCCTTCGAGACCCGCGGGGGACGTCGTGCCGAGCTTTTGACCGCCGGGCTCAGGTGGAGAACCTGCGCTCAGCTGCAGAGCCTTCCGCCCAGCCGGCGAGCAGAGCTTGCGACCCCCGCGCTCAGCTGGAGAAGAGCGCCACGATGAGCACGGCGATCACCACGGCGGCCGCGGCGGCGACCGCCATCAGCACCAGCATGCCGTTGCGGTTGCCCGCGGACTTCTGCTCCTCCTGCCCGGCGATGGCGAACAGGTCAGTCCCCAAGCCCTTGCTCTGGTGCGGCCCCTGCTGCGGTCCGGGTTGCTGGCCCTGCTGCGGGTTCTGCGGCATCGGCTGCTGCGGCATCCCGTGCGGCTGCGGCGCGGCCTGCTGGCGGCCGCCCGCTGGGGGCGCGGGCAGCGGGTACACCTGCTGGCCCGGCGAACCGCTCGGCGGGGTCTGGATCCGCATGGTGGAGATGGCGCCCTCGTCGCCGGGCTGCTGCGGCGGCTGCCCCTGCTGGGGTGCCGTGGGGAACGTCCCCTTGGGACGCGCGATGCTCACCGTCCGCTCGGGATCGAAGTCCGCCCCGGAGGACGCCCCCTGAGCCCCTGGGCCGCCGGCCTGTGCTCCTGGGCCGCCGGCCTGTGCTCCTGGGCCGCCGGCCTGAGAGCCGGGGCCTTGCGCCGCCGACTGCCGTCCTTGCGGCTGTCCGGTGCTCTGGGGCACGGTGGGCGCGTTCGGGCCGCGCATCGGCCCCTGCGGCCCTGACGCCGGCCCTCGCCCGCCCCCGGGCCCCTGAGGCCCGGAAACAGGCTGCTGCCCTGGCCCGCTCACGCCCGGCCTACCGGGGCCGCCGGCGACCGGTCCCCCTACACCGGGCCCACCAGGGCCGCCGGTAGCCGGGCCGCCCGCACCGGGGCCGCCCGCACCCGGCCCACCTGGCCGGCCGCGTCCTGCGGGGCCGTGGACGGGGGCGCCTGTGCCGGGCCTGTTGGGCGCGCCGGGGCCGTGAACGCCGGGACCGGCAGGGCCAGGACCGGCAGGGCCGGGACCACCGATGCCGGGACCGCCGGGTCCCGGGGCTCCTGGACCACCCTGAGCTCCTGGACCTCCCTGCGCCCCTGGACCTCCCGGACCGGCCGGGGCCTGACCGAGGGGTGGCTTCGGGGCGGCGAACGGATCAGGCAAAGCAGCCTCCTGCGCCATAAGAGCCTCGGCCGTCAGCACCGGCATCTCGCTCGTCGGGGTGTCGGCGACCATGCGCAGCAGGGTCTCCGCCTTGGCAGCGTTGAGCCGCTGCCGATAGTCCTTGTTGAGCAGCCCGTTCAGCACGGGCCGCAACTGCCCCGCCTGCGTGGGGGGATCGGCGCTCTCGGTGAGCAGCGCCGCCAGCGTCTCCGCGATCGTGGACCGCTCGTAGGCAGGCCGCCCCTCGACCGCGAAGTACAGCGTCGCCCCGAGCGACCAGATGTCCGACTCGGGCCCGGTGTAGTCACCCCTGGCACGTTCCGGCGCCGTGTAGCCGGGCGAGCCGATCACCATGCCCGTCTTGGTCAGCCGCGAGTCACCCTCGGCCTTGGCGATGCCGAAGTCGGTCAGCACCACGCGGCCGTTCTCGGTGATGAGCACGTTGCCCGGCTTGACGTCGCGGTGCGTGATGCCCTGTGCGTGCGCGGCCCGCAGCGCGCCGAGCAGGTCGACGCCGATCTCGGCCACGAGCCGCGGCGGCAGCGGCCCCTCCTCCTCGATGACCTGCTCCAGCGAGCGGGCCTCGATGAGCTCCATGATGATCCACGGGCTGTTGTCCTGGATCAGCACGTCGTGGATGGAGGCGACGGACGGGTGGTTGATCCGCGAGGCGATGCGTCCCTCGCGGACCATACGTTCGCGCAGCTCGGTCCGCTGTTCCTCGGTGAGTCCGGGGTCCTGGCGGATTTCCTTGACCGCCACCTCGCGCCCGAGCGCGCGGTCGCGAGCGCGCCACACGGTGCCCATGGTTCCCCGACCGAGCGGGGCGATGAGCTCGTAGCGCTCCGCGAGCAGGCGTGTCTGCTGTTCCGGCATGAGAAGAAGATATCGATTCTCGCTTGGGAAGTGCTTTACCCTCGCTTGCGAAGTTCTCTTGGCCAGAACCGCCGAGGAAGACACAACTTTATCACCGTTGCCTTGAAACGGGCATAAGCGGACGGTGTGGGCCGTGGTTCCACACGCTTCCTGTGAACTCCCTCGCCGGGTCTACGTTCTTGCCGTGGTACGGGTACGGACAACGTTGCCGTGGTGACGTCGGCCCGGTGCAGCCCGCGGTGCGCGGGCCGGCGTGTGAAAGACGGTGACGTGATCCCGGGCCCGGAACGTGCGGTTTTGCGCGGCGTCAGCGGCTCCTCGGCCGACCCGCCCGCGGCCACCCTGGCCAGCATGAGCGAGGCGCGTACGGAATCGAGCCTGGTCTGCGGGTCGATCCTGAGCAGCGCGTCGAGCACGGGCGCGAGCGGACCCGCCTTGGTCATGGGGATGGGCTCGCCGCTGGTGAGCGCCGCGAGCGCGGCGGCGGCCGTGCGGCGGCCATGCAGGCCCCTGCCCTCGACGGCGGTGTAGAGCGTCGCGCCGAGCGACCACAGATCGCCTGCCGGGCTGGCCTTCGAACCGAGCACCCGCTCAGGCGCGATGTATCCCGCCGACCCGAGTACGATCCCCGCCTGGGTGATGGAAACGTCACCTTCGAGTGCGGCCAGGCCGAAGTCGGTGAGCACCGCCCGGTCCTCGGTCACCAACACATTGCTCGGCTTGACGTCGCGGTGCAGGATCCCCTTGGCGTGCACGGCCCGGAGAGCGCCGAGGATCTGCCGGCCGATCTCGGCGACCCTGCGCGGCTCGAGCGCGCCCTCCTCCTGGATGAGCTGCTCCAGCGACTTGGCCCGGAGCAACTCCATCACGATCCACGGCCGGTCGTCCTCGGTGACCACGTCGAAGACGGTGATCACGGACGGGTGCGCGACCATCGCGGTCGCCCGGCCCTCCCGCTCGGTGCGTGCGCACAACTCGGCACGCAGCTCCTCGTCGAGGACGGAGGGCAGCCGCACCTCCTTGACCGCCACGTAGCGGTTGAGCAGCTCGTCATGCGCCCGCCAAACGGTGCCCATGCCGCCGCGCCCGACCGGCTCCACGAGCCGATAGCGCGCCGCGAGTAGGTAACCGGAGGGCGCACGCATGCCAGGCAGCTTACCTATTTGTGTAAACCGACCAGTAGAGGCGCGGCCGATAAATTGTTGCGAACTTAAGTCAACCCGCCTGACTCGTCACGTCAGCAAACCGGCGGGCCGGCGGCATGGTGTTCATCCCCAAAGTCGCCATGATCGTGGACCCGCCCAGTGGCGAGCCCGCCGACCGACCGGCGACCGGGCAGCCATGTCTGCGTCGCCGCAGCTCACCGAGGGTGTGTCGGGCGGCACACACGTGTGACGCAGAAAGATGCATGATGCCTAGTAGGGGACTTTCAAGTACGGGGAAGGCCCGCTGACAGGGAACTCAGGAGCGCCGTCAGCGAGTTGTAAGGGTGTCGTAAGGGGGCGGGGGCATGGTTAAGCCAAGAGAGAAGGCGATCTCCCAGAGACGGCCGAAAGTGTCAGTGCCGATCGTCACACTGGGGGTGAAACCGGAGCTCGACAACTAACCGCAGACCGTTGAGGGACGTGATGAAGATGCGCCAGACACAGGTTCGCCGCCGGCCGAGGAAGCCGAGCGGAGCCGCACTGGACCTTCGCACGCCGTCGGGGCGCAAGCTCCCCTTTTGAAGACCCGGTATTCCCAGCGCAATCTGAGAGGTGCGCGATGTGCAGTCACTACCCCTCTTGCCCCAGTGCCGATGCGCTTGACCGTGAGGCGTCGCACGTGATCTCGGCCCACCCCGACCAGGGCTGGAGCCTCCTGTGCAACGGTGTCGTGTTGTTCGAGGACACCGGGCTGCTGCTCCCCGACGGCACCGTCGTGGCGCCGCACAGGGCCCCGCTGCAGCTGGCCGCCTGACCATCCCCCGCCGAGCCGAGC
>NZ_VCKY01000178.1 GCF_005889735.1 Nonomuraea turkmeniaca | reverse complement strand
GGGGTGGGCCGTGGACTTCCAGCAGCGCTGCCGGGCAGGGTCGTGCGTGTCATCACGACGACCGATCTCGGCTTCGCCTGGACCGCGATGAGGACCAGCTGGGGAATGTGTGGGACCAGCACCGGCGTCGCGCGGATACTGAAGTTTGAGCGGGAGAGGCAGCCGACGGTGTGGCTGGACGCCGGAGATCTCACCGTGGGCGCGGCCGCGCAGCTTCGTGGCGAACGGCCCTGGCAGGAGGCGGCCAGCCTGCCCTTGTCCGCCGCTGCCGCAGGGAACCATGACTTCGACGAGGGAGCGGCAGCCCTGAACGCGGCCGCTCGGAGGCTTCCGTTCCCCCTGCTGTGTGCGAACGTCAGCGCCGGTCTTCCCGGGCACGTTTTGCTGGAGACGCCGTGCGGCCCTTTGGGGGTGATCGGTCTGACCCATCCCTTCGTGCACCTGTTCGCCGATGTTCCCGAGCCGGTTTCTGAGACCGGCGGTGTCGTCCGTGCGCTGGCCCAGGATCTGCGCGCCTCGGGAGCGCGCTGGGTAATCGTGCTGTTGCACGAGGGCGTGACGTGGTGGCCTGCCGCTCCAGTCGGGACCCGGCAATCGCAGTTGGTACGGCTGGCGAGCGCGTGGGCGGGGGAGGCCGATCTCATCGTGGGTGGGCACACGCCGGCGGGCTGGACGGGGGCGATCGGCGGGACTCCCGCCGGTCATCCCTACGCCTTCGCCTCCACGGTCCTGGTCGCCGACCTGCCCTGCGACGCAGGCGGCGCGGTGATCCGCGGCCTGTTCAAGGTACCGGCGGACGAGCCCGTCCCGCCTGGTCCGGCGGCGCTGGCCGTCCAGGAGGCCGAGCGGCGCATCATAGGGGAGTCGCGGCACACCTGGTTGTCCCGTACAGCGGTAGGCCGTTACCTGCCCGATCTCATCGCCGCCGCGTTGGCGGAGGCGAGCGGGGCGGAGGCGGCTTTCGTGCCGCCCGGCAAACATGTCACGCAGGCACCTTTGGACGGGTGCGTGTCCGCCGTGGCGGCGGGTTCGGTGAGCGAGCTCGACCTGGTCCGGATCTTTGGGGGACACGATCCTCCGGTGGTGACCGAGCTGGAGCCGGGCGAGTTCGACCGCATGGTTCGGGCCCATGACGCGTTGGCCGCCCCAGGCTCGCGTGCGGGGGATGCGGTGTGGTGGAACTGGTGCCGAATGCCATCGGGCACGCAACGGCGTGCAGGCGAGCCCCGTACGGTGGCGATGCTGCCTTCCGCGCTGCCCGTCGCCCGGGACCTTCTCAGGCGCGAACTCAGCGTGGAGCCGGCCGGCACGTGCGTGATCGAGGCGTGTGCACGGCTGCTCAACCGAGGTCATAGCCCAGGGACCTAGCTACGCTGCGAACCTCCGGTGCGGCGAAACAGGACTCGAGCTGAGGCGTCATCCACTCCTTCCATTCACCTGCCTTGCCCCGACGCATAATGCGGGCATGCCCCTTGTCCCGGTCCAGTGCGGCGACTTTGTCCTCATGGGCTCGCATGGCCTCGAAGGTGCTGCTGGCGATGGCCCGGCGAAGCCGTTCTCGATTGACGTCCAGGCCAAGTGTCCGCAGTGCGGCGGCCATGATGGGTTCAGGGTCGCTCTTCAGGTCTTCGAAACGAGTGGTGACCTGAGCTCGGGGACACCAGGAGGCATAGAAGGACGCCCAGCCTTGCGCGGGTAGGTGACCGGCTTGTGATGCCTGGCTCTTTCCGCAAGCAGTCGCAGCAGCACATGGAGGACTTCAAGGCGTTCGCCGAGCACGGGACGGACGTCCGCCAAGGGACGAACTGATCTGCCACTGAGTTGGGTCTGAGCATCATGGCTCGCGCACCCACCTCACGCGTCGACCTGTACGCTGCGATCCGACGCGACGCCAAGGCGGGGTTGTCCAAGCGCGCTCTGCAGCGGCGATCGGGACCGGGCGTCGATGCGCCGCCACTTCTCCCACGCCGCCTGCTTGCTCAGCCCGGCGGCACGGCCGATCTGCGCCCAGCTGCGGCCATCGCGGCGGGCATTGCCCACCGCGGTGGTCATCAGCCGGGAGGCAACCCCGCGGATCTCGTCGGCCAGGCACAGCGCCAGTTCGTGGTTCCCCTCGCCTGAGGCGGTGATCGCCTCCACGGCCAGGGCCGGGGCGCGACGAGCAACGGAACGAAAAGTCTCGGTTTCCGGCCAGCTCGAGCCGATTCAGGTCCCGTACGGCAACTGATCACATGGGTGGAGTCGCTGCGTTGCTTTACCCCCGGCCGCCCGTTGAGAACCTTAGCTGCGCTTTCAACACTGACCCCATGTCCGGGAGTCGTACCGTCACGGCGAGGCCGCCGCCGGTGCGGGGGACGGCATCGATCGTGCCTCCGTGGACGCGTGTGATGGCGGCCACGATCGACAGGCCGAGGCCCGCGCCGGACACCGACTCGGTACGGTCGCTGGTGAGGCGCCGGAACGGCTCGAACAGCGATGACACCACCTCGTGGGCGATCTCCTGCCCGGTGTTCTCCACGGTGAGGACCGCGCCTCCATTGCCCGTTCCGGTCCGGACGGCGATGAACCTACGCTGGTCGTTGTACTTCTCGGCGTTCTCCACGAGATTCGCGATCAACCGCTCCACCAGAACGGGATCGCCGGAGGTGAGGGCCGGTGACAGGTCCACCGTCGCGCCGGGGTGCTCGCAGAGGACACGCCGGGCCAGGTCGGCCAGATCGACGGGCTCTGCGTTGGTCAGCGTGTGTTCTGCCGCGGCCAGCATCAGGAGTCCGTCGATGAGCCGATGCTGGCGGCTGTTGGAGGCGAGGAGTTCATCCCGGGCCTCCAGCAGCTCCTCGGGAAGTTCGCCGAACGCCACCTGCAGCAGCGCCCGGTCCAGCGCCAGGGGTGTCTTGAGCTCATGGGAGGCGTTGGCGGCGAACCGGCGCTGAGCATCGGTCGAGCGCTCGAGCCGGTCGAGCATGTCATCGAAGGTGTCGGCGAGCTCCTTGAGCTCATCGTCGGGGCCCTGCATCGCGATCCGCTGATGGAGGTTGGACAGGGACAGCCGGCGGGCCGTGGAGGTGACGCTGCGAATCGGGCGCAGGACGCGTCCGGCCAGCCACCAGCCCAGGATCACGGAGACCACCGTCAGGACAGCGATGATGATCGCGGTGGCGGCCCATTGGTACCTCAGGAGTTCATACTGCAGCTGAAGGTCGCCTTGGAACACCGCTTCCTGGTCGACTTCGCCCCGGGTCGGCGCCCCGGCGGCCGAGGGCTGAGGTGCTCGGCCCGAGACGGAGACGCTCACCCCAAGCGCGCTGCTGAGCAGCAGGTTCACCGCGAGCAGCATGACCACGGCCATGATGAGGAAGGGGCTGGCATAGAGCGCGGTCAGCCGGACCCTGACGGTGCTCCGTGGCCAGGGTCGACGAGACGGTAGCCCGCTCCGATCACGGTTTGAATTACCGGTGGCGGTCCCAGCTTCTTGCGCAGCGTCGCCACCGTTACCCGCACGGAGTTGGTGAAGTAGTCGACGTTCTCGTCCCATGCCTTCTCCAGCAGATCCTCGACACTGACGACGCTTCCGCCCGACCGCATGAAGACCTCCAGCACCGTGAACTCCTTGGGGCTCAGAGCCACGTAGCGCCCGTTGCGATGCACTTCGTGGTAGGCGGGGTCCAGGGTGATGCCCGCCATCTGCAGAACCGGCTGGAGCCGGGTCGGCACCCGCCGTGCCAGGGCTCGGATCCGGGCGACGAGCTCGGGAAAGTCGAAGGGCTTGGCGAGGTAATCGTCAGAACCCAGGCTCAGCCCCTCCACCTTCGACCACAGGTCACCCGCGGCGGTGAGCATGATGATCCGTGCGGGGACCTGCGCCTCCATCAGCCTCCGGCAGACATCGTCACCGTGGATCTCGGGTAAGTCCCGATCGAGCACGATCACGTCGTATTCATTGGTCATCGCCCGTTCCAGGGCCGCGTCCCCGTCATAGACGACGTCCACGGCCATCCGGGCCTTGCGCAGCCCGGTGCCGATGATGTCGGCCAGGCCTTTCTCATCTTCGGCAACCAGCACGCGCATGTTCGATGCTCCCGGATGTCGGTCGTCATGGTACGTCTCAGGCGGACAGGGCCAGCGTCGGCGACATCCGAGCGGCCCGCATCGCCGGGTAGAGTCCGGCGATGGCGCCGACGGCGAGTGTGGCGCCGAGTCCGCCGCCGATCACCCACGTGGGCACGACCGGCGGCAACCCTTGTGTCAGCGCGAACCCGATGGTGCCGACCACTCCCAACAGCGAGCCGGTGAGCCCGCCCGCCCCGGCCAAAATCAGGGATTCGGCGAGAAACTGGATGCGAACCTGGGCGGTGGTGGCCCCGAGCGCGCGACGCAGGCCGATCTCACGACGCCGCTCCAGTACCGAG
Source organism: Nonomuraea turkmeniaca (assembly GCF_005889735.1). Lineage (GTDB taxonomy): Bacteria > Actinomycetota > Actinomycetes > Streptosporangiales > Streptosporangiaceae > Nonomuraea > Nonomuraea turkmeniaca. Next base: position 17,295 of record NZ_VCKY01000178.1, on the reverse strand, counting down.
ATGATCATCGTGTTGGCGATGCCGACCCCGCCCACCAGCAGGGCCACGCCGCCGACACCAAGCAACAGGCTGGTGAATGCCCCCGCCACCGCGGCCCTCGCCTCCAGAGCGTCGGAGGGGCGGCTGACCGTGACCTCTTCTGGATGCTCCGGGTTCGCCGCGTGATTCAGCAACGCCCTGACCGCCGTGACCTTCTCCTCAGCGATCTTCGTGTAGACCAAGGTTGGGTGTCCATCGAAACCGAGGAAGGCATCCGCCGCGGCGAAGCCGACCAGCGCGGCTACGTCGACGTCCTCCGCCAGTGGCGATTCGGCCAGGACCCCGATCACCGTCCACCACTGACCGTTGATCCACACCGAGTCTCCGGCGGTGGCGGCGAGCCGTGTGGCGGCCGTGGATCCCAGCACCACGGTGCGTTGCGCCGCGGTGGCCGCATCGTGCCACCTTCCGCTGTGGACAGGGGTCTGCAGGACCTCCAGCAGATCCAGGGATGTGGCGCGGACCTGAAGGCCACCGGTGCGCGTCGAAGGGATGCGATCGTTGCGGTAGATGGCCTTGCCGGTATCACCGGTCTGACCGGCCATGGCGACATGCTCCACGCCCCGGATCATCCGGCCCGCGTTCTTCGGCAGCCTGGCTTTCTTCTCGGAGAACTGCTTGCCGGGGGCGACGGTCAACATGTTCGTCCCCAGCTCATCTAGGGTCTCCATGACGCGAGCCTGGCTGGAGGAGGAGATGCCCAGCACCGCCACCATGGTCGCGATGCCGATGGCGATCCCCAACGCGGACAGCACGGCCCGCGTGGGCCGGGCCCGTAGCCCCCCCACACCCACCCGCGCCACATCCTCCAGGTTCATCCGGGCCGGGGTCAGCCGTGCTTTGCCGATCCGATCCGTCATCGGAGAGCTCCAATCTCACCGGCCTCGGAGGCCTCATCCGCGACGACCAGGCCGTCACGGATGTGGATCCGGCGTGGCGCGGCGGCCGCGACCTCCAGGTCGTGCGTGATGATCACCACGGTGGCGCCGGCGGCGTTCAGATTCCGCAACGTCGCAAGAACCTCTGCCCCTGATGCGGTGTCAAGGTTGCCGGTCGGCTCATCGGCCAACACCAGCGACGGCTCCCCGACCACGGCGCGGGCCACGGCGACCCGCTGCCGCTCCCCGCCCGACATCTGATTCGATCGGTGCTCCAGCCGATCCGCCAGGCCGACACGCTCCAATGCCTCACCCGCCCGTCGCCGGCGTTCACGCCGCGCCACCCCGGCATATAGCAAACCGTCAGCGACGTTGTCGAGAGCGGAAACTCCGTCCGCGAGGTGGAACTGCTGGAAGATGAACCCGATGTGCTGGGCACGCAGCGCCGACAGCTCGTGATCGCTTAGTTGCGCCACGTCGTAGCCGGCGATGCGCACCTGGCCCTGCGTTGGCCGGTCCAAGGTACCGATCATGTTGAGCAGGGTCGATTTGCCCGACCCGGAAGGGCCGACCATGGCGACCAGCTCTCCGGTATCCACGCGCAAATCCACTCCTTGCAGCGCCAGAACGCCACCGGGAAACTCCTTGGTCACCTTGGTCAGCTCGACGACGGCGGTCATAGCTTGGGAACCTCGACTCTCACGCCCTCCGACAGGCCGGCACCAGAGATCTCGACGCGGCTCCCCGTGAACAGGCCCGTCTCGACCGGCACCACCTGCCGGGTCCCGCCCTGCACCACCCGCACACCGTACTGGCCGCCTTCTCGCGCGATCAGTGCCTCGACCGGCACCGACAGCACGTCCTTGCGGCGCCCGGTTCGTAGCTCGACCGTGACCGGTGCCCGATCCAGCCTGCCCAGTTCGCCGCCGACCTTGACACTGACATCGATCGTTGCCGGACTGTCCGCATCCTTCCCGGGTCGTGCGATGGTCCCGACAGAGGAGATCGTTCCAGCGACCTTCTTGCCGTCCGGCAGTTGCACCCTCACCCTGGCGCCCTTTCGAGCGAATTGCTGGTTGGAGGTCTCCAGTTTGATGGTGATAGCCCGTTCGGTCCTGGTTGTTGTCACCACTGAACCTTCAGCGGCATCCCCCGCCTCCTTGGTGTTCTCCGCGATCCGAAGCGCGCCCCTCGAGAAGATCACTTGGCTCACCTCCGCCCTGCCCGTCGCCACCAGCCCCTTATCGCGCTGCCAGGCCCACACCGCCTGGGCGGTCACAGCGGTAAAGGTCTTGTCGACCGTGCCGGGCTTGTATCCCAGCTTGACCAGGTTCAGCTCCAGCTGCTGGATATCCGGGCCTGTGGTGCCGACACCAAGGCGCCGATACATCGGGACGGCGCCATACATCAGGAACACCGGTTTGCCCTCCACCTTGTACAGCCAGCCGCCCCGACGCACCACCGTTCCCTCGGCGCGGGTGGCCGTGACCACCCCGCTGGCGCGGTTCGGCTGGATGCGGCGGCCCGCGTACCCGAGGGTGCCGCTGACCTGTTTGGTGTCCACCATGTCGGAACGCGTGATCGGCACGGACGACGTCTGCGCACCGTTGGGGCTCGACGCCGGCGCTGCCGTACGACCGGGGAGGTTCATGAACCCCACCACAGCCCCGCTTCCGATCACCGCTACGCCGCTCAGCAGCACCGCCGTGCGCCTCACTCGGAGTTCCCAGGAGCCTGCTCCTTGCACGCCTTCTGCGCCTGCTGAACCACCGGCGTGTCCTCGGTCATCCCGTCCGGCAGCTTTACAGCGACACCGCCGTCAGGATCCTGCTTCGGGTCCGGCATGTCGACTCCCGCCTTGCGCATGCACGCGACGTACTGGAGCGCGGTGTCCATCGCCTGCTTCTTGTCCTCGGGCGACACCTCCTCACCGGCCGGGGCGTACTGCTTACAGGCCGACTTGGCCGCGTTGCTCTTCTCCGGGGAGTCCGCCTTGATGTCCAGCCCGTCGCTCCGCTCCGTGACGGTGAGACCCTGATCCCGCAGGCACGCCGCGTACTTCGCCTGATCACCGGAGTCTCTCTGCGCCCCGGGGCCACCGCCGCATGACACGAGGACCACTGAGGTAGCGAGGAAGGCTGCTCCCTTCAGGGCAATCTTTATGTTCGCCATGCCCCGCAGCATGCTGGACAAGGGTTTAAAAGAAGCTAACCAGATTTGCTTAACTCATCTTTAACTCAAGCCGCAATCCGAGCTCGACTTTGGCTATCTTCGCGATCTTGAAAAGTCGGCTGTGTGGGCGAGCGTTGCGGGCTGTTCGAACCTAAATAGGGCGGAGCATGATCCCGTAGTTGGGGGCTCCGCTGGCCCAGGCCTTGGCGAAGTCAGTGGCCTTCCAGGTCCACGTTCCCGAAGGGATATCCGGGGGCCAGATCCAACGCACTTGCCGGCTCAGTGGCTATAACCTCGCCGACGCTGGTGGTGGCCGGTGGATTTGACCACGTCGCCCATCCCAACTTGAGGTGACGCGCTGTGCCTTGATCGTTTGGCCTGGGAAGCACCCGGCGGCCAGCTTGCCGCCGGCGTAAAGTTCCACCCGGGCATCGGTGACCGACCGACCCTCGAACGTGCTGGTGTCGAAGGTCAGCAGGGATCGACTCACCGAGGCGGGCTCCACCCCGACCCGGCGCCGGGCCTGGGCCAACGCCGACGACGACGGCACCGGACCGGGCTCGGCCAGCCCCGAGGTCAACCGGGCCCACACCTGCCGATACCCCAGTTCGGCGAACAAGCCCGCCGCCAGCAGCAGATACACCACCACCCGCGACGGCAGATCACGTAACCGCCGCTCACGACCACCGGCCTCGGCCAGCACCTCATCGACCATCTCGAACGGCACCACCTGGGTCAGCTCACCCAGATGGCCGGGCGCGAACACCCCCGCGGCCGTTCGGACCTGACGATTCACCACAGCAATAGCGCAGGCCATCTGTGACCTGGCAGACTCAGCACTCAACGGAGATCCAGTGTGTGACGGATGGTTTGGGAAGATCACCCGTTCTACCGGATCTCCGTTCTCATGTCCTGATCTTCTGAGGGTCTTGCAATACCGGCCCCAGCCCTAACTAACCGGCATTGCCGTTAACCGAGGTGGATGCCAGTTCCATAGAAGGTTGCGCTCGTGTGCGAGCAGGCGTCGCGACAGCGGTGAGGGGATGAACCGGAGCATGGCGGTGGTGAGCCGGTGGCTGAACGAACCGCCGTTGATCATCTGCTGGCCCGTGCGATGCGCGTCGCGGCCGACCGGCCACCGGAGGTACGTAGGCCCCTGCGACCAGGGGTCGTTGAGCATGAGCCGCCCGGCGCGGGACCTCATCCGGCGAAGTGTCGTGAGGCGTCTCCATCCGGATCGAGCCGGGCGGCCAACCCCTCGAAGTAGCCACGGTGCACGCGACCAGGTCCACCTGGTCCGGGTCCAGATGCCACAGCAAGTGCGCCCCTTCCAGGAACGCGCCCATCTCCGCGGCCAGCGTCGTCGGGTGGCGCTCGGCGCGCGCCGAGCCGTCGGCCACGGCGCGGGCGAACAAGGCGGTCAACCGGTCACGCAACGCCCGGTTCCGGAACCAAGTGTGGAGCGGGGAGCCGGCGGCGCGGGCGACGCTGGGTGGCCGCAGCACCCCTTTGAGAGCGACGAAGGTGACGATGACGCGCCATCTGGTCGGCCTGGTCATTCACGTGAGGTCCTTCCGCAGCGGTACGGCGACGGCGACGAGGGCGGCCAGCAGCGCGTACGTGAGCAGGACGGCGGCCCCGAGCGAGGCCGGTAGCAGAGCGACGGCGGACTGGCCGGTCTGGGCGGCGACTGCGTCGGCCATGTAGGTGAATCCGGTCAGAGCCGCCGCAGCCCCTCCTGGCAGGTAGGGATAGAGCAGGTTGGCGCCGGGGATGAGCAGGAGCGCGGTCTCGACCAGGTAGAAGTAGCCGCCGAGCACGGCGAGCGCGGCCACCTGGTTGCGCAGCAATGCCCCGACCGCCACGCCGAGCAGCGTGTACACGGCCATCGTGAGCGCGATCCTGGCCAGCAGCGCCAGCACGGCGGCCGTGGGCAGGCCGAGCGGGACGCCCTTGGCGGCGGCCGCCCCGAACAGGGCGATCCCTGCCACTGTGACGGTGAGGAGCCCATAACCGAGCCCAGCGGCGGCGTAGGCGACCAGCTTGGCGGCCAGCGCGGTCCACCGCTTCGGCGCGAAGAGCGCCGTGGTGGTGATGGTCCGATGGCGATATTCTGCGGCCACTGCCGTCGTGCCGATCAGTGCGGGCACGAATGCCAGGATCCCGAGCATGCCGAGCAGCATGCGCGTACCTGCCTCGGTCTCCAGGCCGGGCAGCGGCGGCTGGAAGTTCTCCGGGCCGACGAGGGCGAGCAGCCCGGCGAACGCGCCGCTGCCGAGCGCCGCGACCAGTCCCCACAGCGGCAGCCTGGAGGCGGTCAGGCGGCGCCATTCGGCCGAGACGAGCGCGATCATACGGTGCCTCCCGCGAGGTCGAGGAACAGCTTTTCGAGTGTGGGCCGTTCCGGGGTGATCTCGTGCAGCGCGATGCCGTGCGCCGCTGCGTCCGCGGCGATCTCGGCGCTGGTCAAGCCATGCACGCGCAGGGCATCGGAGCCCGTGGCCTCCACCGTCACGGCGGGTTCGCGCCGGCCGAGCAACACGGTCCGCAACTGGCCGGCCTGCGGGGAGCGGAGGTGTACTGCGGCCGCGCCGTACAGGTTGGCCACGGCTCCTGCGGCGACCAGTCGGCCCTCACGGACCACCACGACGTGCTCGGCCATCTGCTCCACCTCGCTCAGGACGTGGCTGGAGACCAGGATCGTGCGGTCCTGTCCGGCGAGGTCGCGCAGGAAACGACGCAGCCAGGCGATGCCCTCGGGGTCTAGACCGTTGCCCGGCTCATCCAGCACCAGCACCCGGGGGTCGCCGAGGAGCGCGGTCGCCAGGTGCAGGCGCTGGCGCATCCCCGTGGACAGGGTGCGGGTCCGGCGCCCGGCGAACGCCGCCACTCCGGTCAGGTCCATCACCTCGCCTACCCTGGATCGGGGGTGGCCGCCCATGCGGGCGTAGAGGCGCAGGTGGGCGTGGGCGGTGTGGGCCGGGTGGAACCCGGAGGTGTCCAGGACCGCGCCGACCTGCGATGACGGGTGGGGCAGGTCGGCGTAGCGCCGCCCGCCGATGGTGGCGACGCCGGCGTTCGGGGTGACCAGGCCGAGCAGCATGCGCATGGTCGTCGTCTTCCCGGCGCTGTTCGGGCCGAGGAAGGCGGTCACGATCCCCGCCGCGACGTCGAAGCTGAGGTCGCTCACCGCGGTCACCGCACCGAACGTCTTGCTCAGGCCGCGTACCTCGATCATGCCGAGACACCCGCGATCCGGGCCCGCAGCCGCTCGGCGTCGCCGACGCTGAGCACCAGCTCATCGATGCCCGTGATCCGCCGGTGGAGGATGATCCGCACGCCTGGGGCGCGACGGGCGCAGATGAGGCGCTTGACGCCGTCCAGCCCGGTCCAGACGCCGACCTTGAGAAATCCGCTGACGACCAGGCCCCGGCGCAGCCCGCGCGCCTCGGCCAGCGGTGCGGGCACGAGCCGCACCTCCCGGATCGCCGCCAGCGGCACGCTGGTGCGCGCCCTCCCGACGAGCAGCCGCGTCCACGGCTCGTGCCGCAGCACGAGCATTCCGTCCCTGATCTCCACCTGGAACATAACGGCTCCTTCTGTCGGCCATTTCTATCTGTTCTATTAGTTGTATATCAGATAAGATGAGCGTGTGAACCTGACCATCGATCTCGACAGCGACGTCCCGATCTACCAGCAGATCCGGGACCGGATCGTGGAGGCGATCGCCCGCGGCGAGGCCGTGGAGGGCGATCCGCTGCCCTCCACCCGCCAGCTCGCCGCCGACTTCGGGATCAACTTCCACACCGTCAACAAGGCCTACGACCTGCTCAGGCAGGAGGGCTTGATCCGCGTCAACCGCAAAAGCGGCGCGGTTATCAGGCGCGATCCCGGCGCGGGGCCGCCGGACCCAGGATTCAGTGAAAGGTGGGAGGAACGCATGCGGATTTTGCTCGCCGAGGCCACCGTGCACGGCCTGAGCCAGGACGAGGTCATCCGGCGGTGTACGGCGACGCTGTCCGGATTCCGGGCGGCGGCGCGGGTGACCACGTGATGACGATCATCCTCACCAGTCTGGCGGCTGCGGCGATGATCACCTGCGTCGCCCTGGTCATGCCCGCTCTGGCCCGGCCGACGCTGCCGTTCGGCGTACGCGTGCCGCACGAGCGCATCGCCGACCCGGTCGTGCTCGCCCAGCGCCGCGCCTACGCGAGAACGACCATCCTGGCGGGCGTGGCCGCCGCGGCTCTGTCCGTCGCCCTCGTCATCGGCGCCGGCCGTGCCTCGCTCGCCGGTATGACGACGGCGGGCCTGGGCGTGGCCTGCCTGCTGCTGTACTACCGCGCCCACCGTCAGCTGCGCCACGCCAAGCGCGCTGGAGGCTGGCATGAGGGCCGACGTCAGGGCGTCACCGTGGATACCACGTTCCGCACCGATCCGGTGCGCCTGCCCTGGGTCTGGCTCATCCCCGCCATGGCCATCACGCTCACCACCACGGGTCTCGGCTGGTGGCGTTATGGCGCGCTGCCCGCGACGCTGCCGCACTTCCTGGGCCTTGACGTGGACGCCACCCAGCCCGAGCCCACCACGCCGATCGCGGCCTTCCAACCGGCGATCTTCCAGGCGGCGACCATCCTGGTGTTCCTCGCCATGACGCTAGTGCTGCTGCGCGCCCGGCCCGACCTGGACGCCGCCCGCCCGAAGGGATCAGCCCGCAAATACCGTATATACCTGCATGGCGTGGCCAGGATGTCGCTATTGGGCGCGGCCAGCGTCACGTTCTGCCTGATGATCGCCGCACTGCAGCTCTGGGGACTCGCCGCACTCAGCTCCGCCTGGCGAGCGGCCGCATACCTGCCGCTCGCCGCACCTGTGGTCGGCGCGCTCGTCTGGGAGATGCGGGTCGGCCACGGCGGGCACCGTCTCCCCGCTCTTCCGGGGGAGGAAAGGGAGGACTCCGGGATCACGCAGCGCGACGACGACGACCGGCACTGGTTCTTCGCCGGTACCGTCTACGCCAACCGCCGCGACCCCGCCATTGTGCTCCACGCCCGCTTCGGCCAGACCTTGACGCTCAACCTCGGCCATCCCGTCACGTGGGCGATCCTCGCCCTACTGGCCGTGGTAGTGCTCCTGGCCACCTTTGGCGCTATCGACCTGCCTCAGCGTGACAGCCTCTCCTGACCGGCACCGCACCCCCGTGACGCTCGGCCCGTTTACCACGCCGGTGACCAGCGCGGATCAGACCAGATCGAACTCACGGAAGTGCAGTCCCAGCACCAGCGCTCCGGGCCCGCCCGGCGCGGAGTGAGCGCAGGGGTGGCGGGTTGACGAGGTTGGCTGATGGAGCGCAACACCTGTCGCGGACCCTGACCCAGAAACTTGTCGCTCAACACCGGTGTCCCTTCCAGAATGAGGTTGGCGGCCGGGACGGGTTCTGGCCTGCGGCCAGACATCTTGGTCTGAACGGTTTCGAGCGGAGTTGTTCAGGTCTTTCTGTCGGCGGGAAGACCTAACGTCCGGGTACATGGGAAGTTCTCCCCATAGGTCGTGAACATCGGAAAGATGGCCGTATGGATCCGGAAGCCCGTGCCTCCGACCGGGACCGGGAGACAACCGTCGTACGCCTCCAGCAGGCGTATGTCGACGGCCGCCTGACCTCGGAGGAGATGGAGTCGCGTGTCGAACGCGCCATGACCGCCGTGTCCCATGGCGACCTGGCCATGTTGACGGCCGACCTGCCCGAACGCCCCGGCGAGGTGGTGACCCTCACCTCGAAGGCCGGCAAGATCGTGCGTACCGGCCAGTGGCGGGTACCCCGGGTGCTGCGCATCGAGTCCGAGTTCGCCGACCCGCGCCTGGACCTGACCGAAGCGGAGATCGACTACCCGGAGATCATCCTGGATCTCCACCTGAGTTTCGGCTCCGCCCGCATCACGTTGCCACAGGGCGCCAGCGCCGACACCGATGAGGTGACCTGCGAGTGGGGCAGCGTGTCGTCCGAGGCTCCGGGCGCGGCGCGACCGGGCCTGCTGCATGTGCGGGTAACCGGCGAACTCAGCTTCAGCAAGGTCCGCATCAGCTACCGAGGGACCACAAAGCGCCGCTGGTTCACCCGCTGAGGCGAATCAGAGGGAAGTCTTCCACGGCCGCGGTGACTACGAGAGCCGGCGCCAGGACCACCTCGACGCCGACCCGACTTCTGGCGCGCCAACGCTGACACGTTCGACTGAGGCGGCTACTGACGCTCCGCGACAACGGTCCCGACGCCCACGCAGGTTCGAGATCCCCGCCGACTACTCAGCGCAGCGGAGCCACTGACATCTCATGTCGCCGTCACTGTCATTCCGGGGCTCTGATCTCGCGGTCGCTCGACAAGCATTCTGCCCAAAGACCGGAGCGGAAGGCGAACTCCGACAACTCAACCTGAACACCGATACCAGCGCCGAAAACGACACGCGGACACCGACAGCTCCACTGCAAGCGACAGGCAAACACCACCGGGAACCTAAGCCGCAATCCAGAACGTCAGCACGCAGCACCCCGCCAGCCGCCAGCTTCGCCATGTCCAGCGGCGCGATTCTCGTGCTCCTGCAGCGGCCTGACACCACCGGAACCTTCCGTGACAGCCACCACACAGGCCCCAAAGACGCCCAAAGGCAGCCTGGAAGTCTCTGAAACGAGGAGATCCTGCCTGATCACCCAAGATCAGACGGGATCCCGTCAATTTCAGTTCAGCCGTCTCAAGAACGGCTCGCGCTGGGGTTCGGAATGTTCATGTTCATCCTGGCCGACCCCGCCCGCGCCCGCGCCCGCGCGTGCTCGGCGGCAAGGCCCAACTCTCCGGTGCCAGCGCCGATTGGCGCGGCGCCCCTTCCGCGCGGACGTCAAGCCAGGTAGCGCAGCCACAGGTACGGCACGCACAACGCGATGGTGACCACGGTGACCACGAGGCCGTACTTGGTGAACTGCCAGAAGCTGATCGGGGTGCCGTTGCGGGCGGCGATGCCGAGGATGACCACGTTGGCGGCCGCGCCGACGGCGGTGGCGTTGCCGCCGAGGTCGGCGCCGAAGGCCAGCGCCCACCACAGCACCTGTGCCGAACCGTTGCCGCCGGCTGCCTGGACCAGTTCGGCGACGATCGGGCTCATGGTGGCGACGTAGGGGATGTTGTCCACGATCGCCGACAACCCGGCCGAGGCCCACAGCAACCCCATGGTGGTCAGGCCGAGCTGACCTTGGGTCGCCTCGGCCGCGGCCTGCGAGATCTGGCCGATCACGCCGGTCTCCACCAGCGCCCCGACCATCACGAACAGCCCGGCGAAGAACACCAGGGTCGGCCACTCCACCTCGGCGATCGCGTCCTGGGTGGTGACCTTGGTGACGGCCACCAGGATGCCGGCGCCCAGGATGGCCACCACCGACGGCTCGTAGTGCAGCACCGGGTGCAGCACGAACGCCACCATGACCAGGGCCAGCACGGCGAGCGACTGCCACAGCAGCCTGGGGTCGGCGATGGCCTCCCGCTCGTTCAGCGCCATGACCTCCGCCGCCCGCTCGGGGTCGTAGCGAAAGTACTTGCGGAACAGAATCCGGCACATCCCGATGAAGACAATCATGAGGACGATGACCAACGGCGCCATGTGGATGAGGAAGTCGTTGAAGCTCAGCCCGGCGCGACTGGCGATGATGATGTTCGGCGGGTCGCCGACCAGCGTCGCGGCGCCCCCGATGTTGGAGGCCATCGCCTCGGCGATCAAGAACGGCGCCGCCGGCAGCGCCAGCCGCTCGCACACCAGGAACGTCACCGGCGCGATCAGCAGCACGGTGGTGACGTTGTCCAACAGCGCCGAGGCGACAGCGGTGATGACCACCAGCAGCACCATCAGCCGGTACGGATACCCCTTGGCGCGCTTGGCCGCCCAGATCGCCAGATACTCGAAGACCCCGGTCTGCTTCAGCACACCGACGATGACCATCATGCCGAGCAGCAGGAAGACGACGTTCCAGTCGATGCCGGTGTGCTCGTCGAAGAAGGCGGCACCGGCGTCGGTGGCGTGGATCAACAACATGATCCCCGCCCCGCCGAGCGCCGCCACGACGCGATGGACCTTCTCGGTGGCGATCAGCGCGTACGCGCCCAGGAAGACCACCACCGCCAGCCACGCGGTGACCGTCACGCGGCCACCGCCCAGTCCAGCAGCGCCTGCAGAGTGACAGCGCCGAGCAGCCGCCCCTCCTGCACCACCGCCACCAGCGGGCTGCGCGTACGCGCCATCAAGGCCGCCAGCTCCAGCACCGTGGCATCGGAGTCGGAGATCGGCAGCTCGCGAGGCTCCCTCGGCAGCGCTTCCCGTACCGTCCGCCCGGACAGCGACCGCAGGAACAAGTCGGCGTGCGGCTCATCCACCACCCGCGCGAGCGCTGGATCTTCTTGGCAGTAGTCCGGCACGGCGAGGCGGAGCACTTGTGTGCCGGGCAGGATGCTGGAGGGCAGTCCCCGCTCATCGACCACGATGAGGCCCGGCAGCCGCTGCGTCGACAAAAGCCGCGCGGCTTCGTACACGGATGTGTCCAGAGCGACGGTCGGGAAGTCAGTGACGAGATCACGTGCACGCATCAGCGGCCCTCTTTAAAGATCGACAACATGACATCGCCGACCAGACTTCCCGGCACACCTGCCAAGAACCTATCAAGACCCGTCATAGCCGCACACACCGCAGCAGCGGCAGCCACCCTCGGCTGCTCGATCAGCAGCCATCGCCCTACCGCCCACGGTCGGCGAACTGCCGCTCCGCCCGCGCGCCGGCCTTCGCTGCCCGAGGCGGCCCGCCTGACGTCGGGCATTCGGCTGTGAGGGCCTCGGCGAAGGGCTGGAGCGCACCGGCGGACTCGAGCGGAGCGCTCGAGGGAGATCCGCAGGCGCTTGCGGCGGGAGATCAGCCCAGCACGCCGTCCGCTCACCGTCCGCCATGGAGCACAGCTATGGACACTCACGTGCCCTGGACCTGCCGCTCGTCCTCCAGGAAGGCGGACTCGGCCTGCTCCATGCGGCGTAGGCGTTGTTGCGCAGGCGGAGGATCACGGCAGCGAGCAGAGCCGCGGCAAGGGAGCCGGCCAATACGGCGATCTTGGTCAGGCTGTCGCGTTCGCTGCCGATGCCGAAGGCCAGTTCGCCGATGAGCAGCGAGACGGTAAAGCCGATGCCCGCCAGGATCGATAGTCCGAGCACATCCACCCAGGCCAGGTTCTCGTCGAGGTCGGCGTGGGTGAAGCGCGCCATCAGCCAGGTGGCCGCCATCACCCCGAGGGGTTTGCCGAGGACGAGTCCGGCGACGATGGCGACGGCGACGGGGTCGGTCAGCGCGCGGGCCAGGCCGTCCAGTCCGCCGAGCGGGACGCCCGCGGACAGGAACGCGAACACGGGCACGGCGACGCCGGCCGACAGCGGGCGGAAGCGGTGCTCAAAGTGTTCGGCCAGTCCCGAGCCGGGCCGTGTCCCGTCGACCACGGGGACGGCGAAGGCCAGCAGCACGCCGACGACGGTGGCGTGCACGCCGGAGGCGTGGATCAGGGTCCACGTGATCGCGGCCAGCGGCAGCAGCAGCCACCACGCACGCACTCCTCGCCGCACCAAGAGGGTGAAGGCGGCCAGTGGCGCCAGCGCGCCCAGCAGGGGAAACGGTGCGAGATGCTCGGTGTAGAACAACGCGATGATGACGATGGCCAGCAGGTCGTCGACGACGGCCAGGGTGAGCAGGAACGTGCGCAGCGCGGTAGGCAGGTGGCGGCCGATGATCCCGAGCACGGCCAGTGCGAAGGCGATGTCGGTGGCGATGGGCACCGCCCATCCCCGGGCCGCGTCCGCCTCGGCGCCGCCAGTGATGAGCAGGTAGAGCGCGGCGGGCACGAGCACTCCGGCGACCGCGGCCGCGATCGGGATGGCCGCACGCCGCGGATCACGCAGATCTCCGGCGACGAACTCGCGCTTGAGTTCCAGACCGGCCACGAAGAAGAAGATGGCCAGCAGCCCGTCCGCCGCCCAGGTTCAGATCCAGGCGCAGTACGGCGGGGCCGACCTCGACGGCACGCAGCCGCTCGTAGGCTGCTGACCAGGGTGAGTTCGCCCACAACATGCCCAGCAGCGCTCCGGCGAGGAGCAGCACGCCGCCGACGGTCTCGGCGCGCAGGATGTCGCCGATGCGCCGCGCCCCGGCCCACGAACTGCGGCTGAGCCGGCGAAAGCGACGGGATGGTGCGTGCGTCATGGATCTCCAGGAAGGTCGGGGACAAACCAGCCGACCAGGCTTCCCGGCACACCGATCACCACTCTTCCCGTATCGCCGCTCTTTACCGGAACGTCCCAAATCGTCGGTTGTCGCACCTCTTATGAGGTCCATGTCGGCAGCCGCACGGCCGTTCAGCCGGCTTGCGGGGGCTGAACGACGGGCTTCAGCTTCCGGCCTTGGCGAGGTCTCTTGCCACCGGTGCCGGTGCCGGTTCCTGAGCGTGGCTCGGCAAGAAGATCCTGCGCTTCCACGGCATCGCCGCGATGAGCAGCGGGATCACCAGGATCGAGCTCATCGCCCACCACGCGTGGTGGTATGCCCAACCATCGTGGTCGAACTGGGTGAGGTAGATGTAGCCGAGCCCGGCCCAGACGGCGCAGGCGGCGAGCGCGTACTGCGCCCAGCGGGTCGGGCGGGCGATGAGGAAGGGCACGAACCACAGCAGGTACTGCGCCCCCAGCCGAGGAGTGACCACCATGAACCCCAGCAGCATCGCGGTGGTGAGATCGATCGGGTCGGCGCGGCGCCACACCCAGAACACCACGGCCAGAACGCTGTAGATGAGGATCTGGCCGACCGTCGCGTAGGTGGGCTCCAAGGACCAGTTGCCGCCGGTCAGCCACGCGGTCCAGCCCCACTCGCCGACGATGGGGCGTACCCAGCGCAGCATGGCCACCACATCGGGGAGGCGCGAGAAGGGAGTTCCGGCGCCCAAGGGCAGTGTAAAGAAGAAGAGCAGCGGCACCGCGCCACCGGCGATGAGTGCGATGACCCGCTGCCGCCAGGTCGAGAGCATCAGCAGGAGCACCGGCAGCAGGATGATCGGCCAGCTCTTGGCCGACAGCGCCAACCCGAACAGGATCCCGGCGGCCAGGCCGCGATCGGCGCGCGCCATGAGGTAGGCGCCCACCAGGAACATCAAGGACACGGGTTCGACCTGGCCGTGAATGGCCGCGACCATCACCGCCAGCGGGGAGCAGGCGTATTGGAAGCGCCGCGTGGCCTCCTGCCCGGGGCCGGCGAGTTTGCCAATCAGGAGCACCAGGACGAGGTCGGACAGCACGGTGACCAGCCGGCCGCCCACCTCCCACGGGATCCCGGCCGCCAGGGTGGCGGCGTAGGCGTAGGGGATCATCGGCAGGAAGCGCCATGAGCCATCGGTGGACAGCACAGGATCCTCATGCCGCAAGATCGCCTCGCCTGCGGGCTGGAAGCTCTGCACGAAGTCGACGGGCTGCCAGGCGCCCTGCGCGGCGATGGCCAGCACCGCCACCCGGAACCCGACAGCCACCAGGAGAGCCGTCCTCAACGAGGGACGCCAGCGGTAGCGGTGTGCTGCGGCGGCGAGGACCAGTCCCGCGCACAGCAACAGCGCGGTGAGAACGGGTTCATTCATGCGGCAACACGCCGATGAGGGCGGAAGCGGATGGTGCCATGAGTGCCGTCTCCTGTCGGGTCGACGCTGTTCACGCCGACCAGACTTCCCGGCACACCAAGGCGAGTGCCGCCCGGCACCCGAGGATAGGCACCCTACCAAGAGCTGAGCACCTCGTGAGCCGCCGGGCGCGGCTTCGTACGGGTGCCGTCTGGAGGATGAGGTTGTTACAGTGACCGCGGTGCGCCGGGAAGTCTGGTCGGCAGGTCACTTTGCCGATCGATCTGGAGGCGCCTGTGAAGAGCCGGAAGTACGCGGGGGCAACCCGGCTGATGCACGCGCTGACGACCGCCTGGCCGTTCGTCATGATGGGCACCGTGACAGCCGTGGATCTCCTGGCCGGGCCCCAATACGGCTATCTGTCCCTGTTGGCGCTCGGGCCCGCGTTCGCGTGTCTGGTCGGCGGCGCTCTCCGGACGGTGCTCATCGGAGGCATGGCGCTGGTTCTCTCGCTGCTTCTGGGACTGTATGACGAACTGCTCGGGTCCCGGCAGAGCGACCTCAATCTCATCTCCATCGCCGGTGTGACGGTGGCGGGGGTGCTGGTCACGCTGGGGCGGCAGCGGCGGGAGCGGGAACTGGCCAGCGTGCGTTCCGTCGCCGAGGTGGCTCAGCGGGTGCTGCTGCGGCCGGTGCCGCGCCGCGCCGGCGACCTGCGCGCAGCAGTCTCCTACACCTCAGCCGATGCCGAGGCCCGGATCGGTGGTGACCTGTACGAGGTGGTCATCGGCCCAGGCGGAGTGCGCGTGATCGTTGGTGACGTGCAGGGCAAAGGGCTGGAAGCCGTGGAGACCGCCGCGACAGTGCTCGGCGCCTTCCGCGAGGCCGCCCAGGACGAACCAGACCTGCTCGGCGTCAGCGAACGGCTGGAACGTTCGTTGAATCGCCGCCTGTCAGGCGAGGAGTTCGTCACCGCGATCTTGGCTGAAACCGCTGCCGACGGTAGGCTGACGTTGCTCAACTATGGCCATCCGCCACCGTTGCTGGTGCCTTTCGACGGGGACGCGATTTTCGCCGAGCCGGAGGTCAATGCACCACCGCTCGGCCTGCCCGGGCTCGATGTGGAGGGGCCGCGTCCCTACCAGGTTCCCTTCCGGCCCGGCGACCAGATCCTGCTCTACACCGACGGAGTGATCGAGGCACGCGATCGCAGGAACACCTTCTATCCGCTCCTGGAGCGCTCGTTCCTGCTGGCGGGCGACGATCCGGAGGCGGCACTGGAGAAACTGCGCCTCGATCTGAAGGCGCACGTCGACGGGCCGTTGCACGACGATGCCGCCATGCTCCTGCTGCGCTGCAACGAGCCCTCCCACTGAGGACCAGCCGCTCCCTCAACATCGCTACCGTGTTCGGCAATCGTCGACAGGCCCACCCATGGCGGCACCATCATGGAGGCCAGCTGCGGGTGCCATCCACTCCTGCGGGCCCCGCGGCCAGGCCTACGCCGCCGCGAAGACAGCCGTCGACTGAACGCCGACGATCAGGTCTGGCTGGCCGTGGTCCGCAGCCTGCCTCGGCTACGCGAGGCCCGACCGGTTCGTGCCCTGGTTGTCTACCGTCACCCGGAGGTCGGTGAGCGACCGCCTGCGGGAGGAGTACGCCAGGAAAGTGGAAACGCGAGCGGATTGCACGGGAAGTTCGCACGAGCATCGGCGAGCCGCTGCGCGCCGCCGTCCGCGACCTGCGCGACATCCGTACCCGAACGGCCGACGCCGAAGGGCCGCAAATGCTCGACGTGGCCGCGCGGGATTTGGAAACCGCGGTCAACGAAATGATCGAGCTGATCGGCGGGTCCCCAGACTTGGTGACGGCCAGCTACTGGCCGCGGACGAACGCCATAAACGTCGGCGTCAGGTCAGCGGAGTTGCTAACGCCCGTTGTCGCCAGCAGGAACCAGGCGACGGACACGGGCAGCGACAGCACCAGCAGCCAGGCCGCCGGGACGCGACCGCTGCGCTCGCATCCCTGCGAGGTACGGTTGATCATTCGGCCGACCTCGCGTATCGCGGATTCGCCGCTGGCGAGGCGGCACATCACCGTCAGGCACGCCGCGACCTGCTCCTCCCACGGTGTCGGGGCGGCGATAGTGATGGCCAACTCGCTCCGGCTCATCGCCGCGGCCTACGAGGGCCAGAAACGCAATATGCCCATCGCGATCTTCGGGACGGTGCTGCAGATGGTCGGCGCGATCGCCCCCGTGTTCGGCGGGCTGCTGGTCACGCTCAACTGGCGGTGGATGTCCCCGATCAATGTCTTAGCCTGAATCCACGGCGTGATTTGGTCTGATCGTTTTCTCGTCCAATTCCTCCACGAGGACCGGTTCCGCAGGTGAAGGGGCCGTTTTCGGGCGTGGGAGGGTCGCCGTGCTCGGGTCGCGGCTTGTCCGGGTGCGTTCGGGCTCGGGGTGCGTCTGGGCGCGGGTGACCGTGAAGGTCGTCGACGTTATGTGACCTGGATTCGGCTGGTCAGGCCGCTGCTGCGG
>NZ_VCKY01000177.1 GCF_005889735.1 Nonomuraea turkmeniaca | reverse complement strand
AGATGTGTATAGAGACAGGCCGTACACAGAACTCCGAGGACCTGTTCGCCCGCGCCCGCCAGATCGTGCCCGGGGGCGTCAACTCTCCGGTGCGCGCGTTCGGCGCGGTCGGTGGGACGCCGCGCTTCATGGCCGAGGGGCAGGGGCCCTACATCACGGACGTGGACGGCAACCGGTACGTGGACCTGGTGTGCTCCTGGGGGCCGATGATCCTCGGGCATCGGCACCCCGCGGTGGTCGAGGCCGTGTCCGGGGCGGTGGCCCACGGGTTCTCGTACGGCACCGCCACGCAGGGCGAGGTCGAGCTGGCCGAGGAGATCGTGGCCAGGGTGGCGCCGGTCGAGAAGGTCCGGCTGGTCAGCTCCGGCACCGAGGCGACGATGAGCGCGGTGCGGCTGGCGCGCGGTTTCACCGGGCGGTCCAAGGTGATCAAGTTCGCCGGGTGTTACCACGGGCACGTGGACGCGTTGCTGGCCTCGGCGGGGTCCGGGGTGGTGACGTTCGGGCTGCCGGACACGCCGGGCGTGACGGGGGCGTCGGCGGCGGACACGATCGTGTTGCCGTACAACTCGATCGAGGCCGTCGAAGAGGCTTTCGCCGCGGCCGACGTCGCGTGTGTGATCACGGAGGCTTGCCCGGCGAACATGGGGGTCGTCCCGCCGCGTGACGGGTTCAACGCGCGACTGCGCGAGCTGTGCACGGCCAACGGGGCGCTGCTCATCCTGGACGAGGTGTTGACGGGTTTCCGGGTCTCCTCCGCCGGCTGGTACGGGCTGGACCCCGTCGAGGCCGACCTCATGACGTTCGGCAAGGTCATGGGCGGCGGGTTGCCGGCGGCGGCGTTCGGCGGGCGGGCCGACGTCATGGCCAACCTCGCGCCGGAGGGACCCGTCTATCAGGCGGGGACGTTGTCGGGGAACCCGCTGGCGTGCGCGGCCGGGTTGGCGACGCTTCGTGCGCTGGACGACGCGGCCTACGAGCGGGTTGACGCCGCGGCGCTGGCCGTCGGGCAGGCGGCCGCGGAGGCGCTCGCCGCGGCCGGGGTGCCGCATCGGCTGCAGCGGGCGGGGAGTCTGTTCTCGATCTTCTTCACGGACGCCGAGGTGACGGACTTCGCCGAGGCCAAGACCCAGAACACCGCCGCGTTCACCGCGTTCTTCCACGCGATGCTGGACCAGGGCGTCTACCTGCCGCCGTCGGCGTACGAGGCGTGGTTCCTGTCGGCCGCCCACGACGACGAGGCGCTCAACCGCGTCGCGGAAGCGCTTCCTGCCGCGGCGAAGGCGGCGGCCGCCGTTTTGTAGCGCGGGGCTTGGTGCCGGCGTAGAGCACGCCGGAGACGATGAGGGCCGCCGCCAGGAGCTTGAGCCAGGTGAGCGGCTCCCCGGTGATCAGCGCGGCCGACGACATGCCGAACACCGGCACGAGCAGCGTGTACGGCGCCACGGTCGAGGCGTCGTAGCGGTGCAGCAGCCATCCCCAGACGCCGAAGCCCCCGAGCGTGGAGATGAAGGCGACGTAGAAGAGGGACAGCCAGCCCTCAAGGGGTGACGTCACTGTCGGCGCGCCCTCCAGCCACAACGACAGCAGCAGAAGTGGCGGCGCGGACAGCGCGCTGACCCAGACCATGAAGCGCAGGGACTCCGGTGCCGCGAGGGAGTGCCGTCGCCTGGAGCCCGCCTCACGGAGTGAGGCCGTGGACATGGCCCGGCGCTGGACCACGTTGCCCAGGCCCCAGGCCGCCGCTGCGGCCACGCACAGAGCGAAGGCGCCGATCGGGCCGGACACGCCGAAGTCGAGCGCGACCAGGGCCAGCCCGCCGAAGGCGACGGCCAGCCCGAGCACGCGGCGGGCGGTGAGCCGCTCACCGAGCAGCGTCACCGCGAAGATGACGGTGAACAGTGCCTGCATCTGCAGGACGAGTGAGGTGAGCCCGGCCGGCATGCCTGCCCGCATGCCCACGAGCAACAATCCGAACTGGCCCACCCCGATGGTGGCCGCCACCCCGGCGACCCAGCGCCAGGGCACTCCCGGGCGCCCCACGACGAGCAGGGCGGGGAACGCCGCCATGGTGAACCGGATTCCCGCGTACAGCAGCGGCGGGAAGTGCCGCAGTCCTATCTGCATGACGACGAAGTTGAAGCCCCAGACCGCCGCGAGGCCGACGGCGAGGGCGAGGTGGCGGGGGCGCAAGTCAGCGGACGGGCTTCTGGTACCGGATCCGCTGCTCGCGCGCCTGCTCGGCGAGCACCTTCAGGTACGAGGTGGAGCCAGACTGCTGCTTCTTCGACTTAAGGATTCTCATGCATATATTTTCATCTGCTTCAGATTGAAGGACAAGCGAGACTTTCTACGCTAAACCCTTTAGTCTGGCTTACATGTTGGACTTGAACCGGCTCAAGGCTCTTCACGCCGTGCACGTCTACGGGTCGGTGGGCGCGGCGGCCGACGCGCTCATGGTCACGCCGTCGGCCGTGTCCCAGCAGATCTCCAAGCTGGAGCGGGAGACCGGCGCCAGGCTCATGGAGCGCAACGGCCGCGGCGTGCGCCTGACGGACGCGGCCGGCCTGCTCGCCGAGCACGCGGAGCGCATCCTCGCCCTGGTCGAGACCGCCGAAGCGGACTTCGAGGCGCTGCGCGGCGAGGTGGTCGGACGGCTCAATGTCGCCGCCTTCCCCACGGCGACGCGCGGCATCATGCCGAAGGCGCTGTCCGTGCTCCGGGAGCGCCATCCCGACCTGTGGATCCAGCTCATCGAGCGCGAACCCGAGCGGATCGTGCGCGAGGTGGCCAGGGGCGAGCTGGACCTGGGCGTCATCCAGGACTGGCTCAGCAGGCCGATGGCGCTGCCCGACGGGCTGTCCCGGGCCACGCTGCTCGACGACATCGCCGACGTGGCGCTACCCGCCGGTCACCCGCTGGCCGACGCCAGGGAGGTGGAGCTGGCCAAGCTGCACGGCGAGCGCTGGATCAGCTCCTCGCCCGGCACCGTCTGCCACGACTGGCTGGTGTTCACGCTGCGCAACGCCTCGCTGGAGCCGGTGATCGCGTGCATGGCCGACGAGTACCCGACCCAGCTCGCGCTGGTGGCGGCCGGTCTGGGGTGCGCGATCGTGCCGCGGCTCGGCCGTGACTGCGTGCCCGCCGGCGTGCGGCTGGTGCCGATCGTGCCGCGGCAGTCGCGCCGCATCTACGCGGTGTGGCGGGCGGACGCGGCCCGCAGGCCCGCGATCAGGGCGCTGGTCGAGGCGCTCGCTCAGGCGAGCAGTGAGCAGGAGAACGCCTGGGCGGTCAGCTGACCGCGTGACCCGATCCAACGGATAGGCTGTGCCACACCATGGCTGAAACCACCGTCGTCCACCTGCTGCGCCACGGTGAGGTGCACAACCCGAGCGGCATCCTCTACGGCAGGCTGCCCGGATACCACCTGTCCGAGACAGGCCTGCTCATGGCCGAGACGGTCGCCAAGGCGGTCGGGGGCCGTGACATCGTGGCGCTCTACAGCTCGCCGCTCGAGCGTGCCCTGGAGACCGCGACCCCGCTCGCCCAGAAGCTCGGCCTGGAGATCCAGCAGGACGTCCGCCTGATAGAGGCGGGCAACCTCCTGCAGGGCCGCCCGGTCGGGCAGGGGATGGCGCTATTTCGCGACTGGCGCAACTACCGCTATTTCTGGAATCCGCTGCGCCCGTCATGGGGCGAGGCGTACCCGGTCATCGTCCAGCGCATGAAGTCGATGGTCGAGGAGGCCAGGGCCGCGGCACGCGGGCACGAGGCCGTGCTCGTCAGCCACCAGCTGCCGATCTGGGCGATCAGGATGGCCGCCGAGGGCCGCAGGCTCTGGCACGACCCCCGGCGCAGGCAGTGCGCGCTGGCCAGCCTCACCACGCTGACGTTCGACGGAGACCGGCTGATCAGCATCGGCTACAGCGAGCCCGCCGGGTCGCTGGACGCCGGGCCGTCCGTGCCCGGCGCATGAACACGTTGTCACCCGATGTGAAGGGCGTACGCCCCCGCCGGTAGAGTTGCAAGCTCTACCGGTTGTAGTACAAGGAGATCTTCCTCCGTGCGCGCCAAGTCCATCTCCCTCGTTCTCCTGGCCCTGCTGGTCGGGGGCTGCGCCGGCAACCAGAGCGGGCAGCCGCAGGCGGGCGACACCCGGTTCGTCGCCGGCGACGGGAAGATGCAGGTGTTCGCCGCAGGCGAGCGCAAGGCCGCGCCGGCGATCCAGGGGCCGACCCTCGACGGGGGCAATGCCTCGCTGGCCGCGCACAAGGGCAAGGTCGTGGTGCTCAACTTCTGGGCGTCGTGGTGCGGCCCGTGCCGGGCGGAGGCGCCGGTGCTCAAGGAGGTCGCGGCCAAGACCAAGGACGGCGGCGTGGAGTTCCTCGGCATCGATTTCAAGGACCGCCAGGCCGACGCCCTGGCGTTCGAACGCACCGAGAAGACCGGCTACCCCTCGATCTTCGACCAGCCGGGCAAGGTGGCGCTGGCCTTCCAGGGCACGGTGCCGCCCGCGGCCATCCCCTCCACGCTGATCATCGACAAGCAGGGCAGGATCGCGGCCAGGGCGCTGGGCGCGGTCAAGTACACCGACCTGATGGACACGGTGACCAAGGTGCGCGATGAGTGACGTCGTCGCCTCCGGGTCGCTGCTGCTGGCGGTGCCGATCGCGGTGCTCGCCGGAGTGGTGTCGTTCCTGTCGCCGTGCGTGCTGCCGCTGGTCCCCGGCTATCTGTCGTACGTGACCGGCATGAGCGACGACCCCAAGCGCGGACGGCTGGTGCTCGGGACGGCGTTGTTCGTGGCCGGATTCGGTGTGGTGTTCGTGCTCAGCGGGGCGCTGTTCGGCGGGCTGGGGTCGGTGTTGCTGGGCAACGCCGAGATCATCACGCGGGTGCTGGGCGTGCTGACGATCCTGCTCGGGCTGGCGTTCCTGGGCGTGGTGCCCGGGTTGATGCGCGATGTGCGCATCCACCGGATGCCGGCCGCGGGGCTCGCCGGGGCGCCGCTGCTCGGGGTGGTGTTCGGGCTGGGGTGGACGCCGTGCATCGGGCCCACGCTGGCCGTCGTGCTCGCGCTCGGGCTCAACGAGGGCAGCGCCGCGCGCGGCGCCCTCCTTGCCGTCGCGTACGCGCTGGGTCTCGGGCTGCCGTTCATGGGCGCGGCGCTGGCGTACAGCAAGGCCCTGCGGACGTTCCGGGCCATCCGCAAGCACACGCGACTGATCACCAGGGTCGGCGGCGGCATGATGGTGGCCGTCGGCGTGCTGCTGGTGACCGGGCTGTGGGGACAGATGATCGCGGGCATACAGGGGCTGATCGGCGCGTTCGAGCCGGTGATCTGATGAGCGTTCAGGAGCTGGAGAAGGAGCGGGCGCCCAAGCAGGCCGCGTTCGGGCTGGTGGGCTGGCTGCGGTGGGGGTGGCGCACGCTCACCTCGATGCGGACGGCGCTGATCCTGCTGTTCCTGCTGGCGCTCGGCTCGGTGCCCGGGTCGCTGGTGCCGCAGCGCGGCGTCGAGCCGGACAAGGTGGCGCGGATCTACGAGCAGAACCCGACGCTGGCGGAGTGGTACGACCGGTTCCAGCTGTTCGAGGTGTTCACCTCCACCTGGTTCGCGGCCGTCTACCTGCTGCTGTTCACCTCGCTGATCGGCTGCATCATCCCGCGCACCGCGACCTACGTGCGTGAGCTGCGCCGCAAGCCGCCCGCGGCGCCGCAGAACCTGTCGCGGCTGCCGCACTTCGCCTCGTTCGAGAGCGATCTGGAAGTCGAGGAGACCGCCCGGCGGCTGCGTAAGCTGCGCTTCCGCGTCGTGACCGGGGACGGCTGGGTCTCCGCGGAGAAGGGCTACCTGCGCGAGACGGGAAACCTGTTCTTCCACATCGCCCTGCTCGGCATCCTGCTCGCGATCGCCGCGGGCTCGTTGTTCGGCTACCGCGGCAACGTCCTGGTCGTGGAGGGCGACGGGTTCGCCAACACCGTCGCCGCCTACGACCGGTACATCCCGGGCAGCCAGGTGTCGGCCGAGTCGCTGGAGCCGTTCTCGCTCCAGCTGGCCGACTTCAAGGTCGCCTACCAGGTCGCAGGCGACAAGAAGGGCCAGGCGCTCGACTACACCGCCCATCTCAAGGTCAACGACTCGCCGGACGCGCCCGCCCGGGACTTCGACCTCAAGGTCAACACGCCGCTCGAGGTCAACGGCACGCAGACGTACCTGATCGGCAACGGCTACGCCCCCGTCTTCAAGGTCACCGACGGCAAGGGGCAGGTGGCGTTCGAGGGCGCTGTGCCGTGCCTGATCGAGGACAAGGCCACGATGACCTCGGGATGTGTGGTCAAGGCGCCGGACGCGCAACCGGAGCAGCTGGGCTTCCTGCTGCGGTTCCTGCCCACCAGCGTGCCGCTGACCGACGGCACGTACGCCTCCGCCTTCCCCGGGTCGCTCAACCCCGAGGTGCGGCTCGAAGGGGCCTTCACCGGCGACCTGGGGCTGCGCTCCGGCAAGCCGCAGTCGGTTTACGAGCTCGCGCCGCCCGAGCTCATGAAGAAGCTCAAGCCGCTCGTCATGGGTACGCACGTGCCCAAGCCGCTCGCCGCCGGGCAGTCGATCGATCTGCCCGAGGGGGCGGGCAAGCTGGAGTTCGTGGGGGTCAAGGAATGGATCACCCTCCAGATCGCCTACGACCCGGGGCGGATGCCCGCCCTGGTGTTCTCCGGCACGGCCGTCGTCGCCATCGCGCTCTCGCTCATGATCCGGCGGCGCAGAGTCTTCGTGCGGGTCAAGGAGGGCCCCGACGGGGGCAGGGTCGACGTGGGCGGTCTGACCCGCACCGAGGGCTCCGCGGCGGGCTTCGCCGAGGAGTTCGCCGACATCGTCAAGGTTCTATCAGCAGGAGAGAAGCATGTCCGCTGAGCAACTCGCTGAGCTGAGCGACCTCTTCGTCGTCGGCGCGGTCCTGCTCTATGTCTTCGCCATGATCGGCTTCGCCACGGAGCTGGCCTTCGGGCGGTTCCGGCCCGGCAAGACGGCGGCCGCAGGGGCCGGCGCCAGGCCGAGCGCCCTCAAGCAGCCGGTTGCGGTCGGAGCCGCGGCCGCCTCCGACGGCGGCGACGCGGTGCCCGACGCGGTGCCCGCTGCCGGCGGTTCCGTCGCCGCGGAGACGCGGGGCGGGGAGGCGGCAGAGGGCCCGGACGGACAGCCGCGCGGTGCGGCCCGGGCCGGGATGGTGGCGTTGGCGCTCGCCTGGGTCGGCTGGGCAGCCAACCTGGGCGCCATCGTCACCCGCGGTCTGGCCGTGGAGCGGTGGCCGTGGGGCAACATGTACGAGTTCGTGGTGGCCATCTGCTTCGCCGCCGTGACCGCGTTCCTCGCCACCCAGCTTCGCAACAACGTACGTTTCCTCGGCGCGTTCGTCATGGTGACGGCCGCGCTCGGGCTCGGGCTGGCCGTCAAGGTCTTCTACACGGCCGCGGGCCCGGTGGTGCCCGCGCTGAACTCGTACTGGATCGCCATCCACGTCACCGCCGCGATCATCGCCAGCGGCCTGCTGACGATGGCCGGCGTCGCCGGCATCCTCTACCTGATCCGCGGCGACGGGATGTCCCGCCTGCCGGCCCGCGAGGACCTCGAGCGGGTGGCGCACCGGGCGATCGTGTTCGCCTTCCCCGTGTGGACGTTCGCGGTGATCGCGGGCGCGTTGTGGGCGGACCGCGCTTGGGGCCGCTACTGGGGCTGGGACCCCAAGGAAGTCTGGTCGTTCATCACGTGGGTCGCGTACGCCGCCTACCTGCACGCCAGAGTGACGGCGGGTTGGCGGGGGCGGGCCGCGACGATCGTGCAGCTGGTGGCGTTCGCGTGCCTGCTGTTCAACCTGGTAGGCGTCAACATCTTCATCGGCGGTCTGCACAGCTACGCGGACGTGTGACCTAGCCCAGGTCCTCACCCCGCATGCGGCGGTCGAGGTCGCGCAGGAACTCGGGGTCGTCGTCGGGGCCCTTCGGCATGCCGGGGCCGGGGGGCACCGGCCAGGGCTCCCGCGGGGCCCGCGGGCGGCCGCGCGCCAGCCAGACCAGGCCGCCGAGCAGCGGGATCATGACGACGGCCAGGATCCACAGCGCCTTTGGTACGTTCCTTACCTCGTCTTCCGGAGTGGTGATCACGTCGAAGATGGAAAAGAGCCAGAAGGCCAGCAGCGCCAGGCCGATCAGAACACCTGCCATGCCCGAACTGTAAGCCATTCGCGACGTGATCGTGCTTCCTGTTGTCCCATTTCGGGTGACTAGGGGAAGATCCCCGTCGTACCGTGGAGTGTCCGCAGGTGCTACGGGCGTTGAGGGGTGCGATGGCCTTTTCCCACGACAAGGGCCGCCATCGTCGTGGTCGCTGGTGGCGGCGCGGGTCATACCTCTTCTCGCGCCGCGCGGAGGCGCCGCGGGGGGCGGAGCGCTCGTTCTGGTCCAACGCCCGTGAGAGGCTCCAGGAGGCCCCGAGCGGCCCGGCCGAGGGCCAAGAGGGCCAAGGGGTCAACGGGGAGAAGCGGCGCCGCTGGCCGGGCGCTGAGCGGCGGGAGCGCCGGGCCTGGCCGGGCGAGGGCGAGCGAGTCCCCGCTGATGCCCAGAAGACGACGTGGGACGGTTTCGCGGTGCGAGAACGCCACGAGCAACTGTCCGCGGCCGTGATGGAGCGCCCCCGCTACAGCTGGTACGACTTCGAGCTCGACGACCGGCCACTCAGGGCGCAGCCGCACCGGCCGGACCTGCCGTCCATGGGGGACGGCCTGCGCCACTGCGGGAAGCTGGAGCGCATCCTGCACCGCCAGTGGGACGCCAGGCTGGGCCCGCCGCCGCCCGACGTCGTCCGCGCCGTGGAGAGCCTCGCCAGGCTGCCCGACCGCCTGAAGGAGAAGCTCGCGAACGGCCTCGAGGGCATCTACGTCGGCCCGGGAGGCGTCCCCGACCTCGACGACATGGGCTACTTACGCGGCGCCCCGTTACCGTCGGGCCGTGCCACGTGGGACATCTGCGCCGGCGCCTACGGCGACCGCAAGATCGTCGTGGGGGACCGCCCGTCGCCCACTCCCGACGTGATGATGCACGAGGTCGGCCACGCCATCGACGACATCGACTCGGCGTACGGCGACTGGGTATCCGACTCGCCAGAGTTCGTGCGCCTCTACGAGCGGGCCAGGCCCATCCTCGCCTCGGCCTTCCACCGTCAGGGTGGCGGGCTCGGGCGCAAGGAGTTCTTCGCCGACGCTTTCGCCGCCATCGCCGCCCGGCAGCGCCCCGCGCTCGTCGACATGCTCGGGGGTGACACGAGGATGGCGCTCAACGTCATGCTGTTCTTCAACCGGCGCTACGGAATCTAGGTGGTTCGGTCATGTACGTCATCCGGCTCGCGGACGGGACCTTGCGCGTACCGCAGAGCCTGACCAGCGAAGACGGGCGCCTGATCGGCAACGCGTACGTGGAGGTGCAGCCCGGCGACGCGGACTACGAGCAGTGGCTGGCCGAGTCGCTGACGGAGGAGGAGGCGGCGCTGCGCCGTCGGCGCTGGGAAGAGGAGAACGACGACCTGGAACGCGAGTTCCTGGCGTTCAAGGAAGAACAGTTCAAGGAACAGCAGTTCAAGGAAGAGCAGTTCAAGACGGAGCAGGAAGAAGACGCTTGATCAAGCAGAGGGACAGGCGCCAGCCACGGTCGGCGGTTGGCGCCGCCCCGTGCTTGCCGTACGGAAGTATGCCGGGAAGCACGCGAAAGTGGGGTCCGCCGGCGGTGACCCTGCCATGGTCACAGGATCACCGTCTGCGCGGATCGTCAGACGCGCGGGGACTCACCTGCAGGCCTGTCGGCCGTCAGAACGTCCTCGCCTCGGAGAAGGGCGTGCACTTCCGACTCGCGGAAGCGCCGGTGCCCTCCGGGGGTGCGGATACTGCTGATGCGGCCTGCCGCAGCCCAGCGCGTAACCGTCTTTGGGTCTACCCGGAAGAGGGCGGCAACCTCTCCTGGGGTCAGCAGACGCTCGCTGCTACTCTCCACCAATCTCTCCCCCTCGCATCCCGCTTCCTGCCAGCGGGCGGACAGGTAACCAGTGTGTCGAGCGAAGCCTGATTTATCCGTGGTTTTCTACAAAGATCACGGGTTGTTATCAGCTGACTGCCCGATTGTTATATGATAGAGCCTATTTGGGGCTCTCGTGGGTGTTTCTTTACGAAACTCCCTAACTGGGAACAGTAGCAGCGCTCGCGTCCGATGCGAAGAGCGACCGCTCCATGGGCCGAGTAACCTCGAACCTGTGCGTCCCGTTCTCGTTTACACCGCGTCGCGGATCGGCCTGTTCATCGTGACCATCGGCGTGCTGTGGTTGCTCGCCCCGTTGGTCGGCCTGACGCATCCGCTGTCGCTGATCCTGGTCTCTTTCTTGATCAGCGGTATAGCCAGCTACGTCCTGCTGTCCAAGCAGCGTGATGCCATGAGCGTGCGTATCAGCGACAAGATCGACCGGCCGAAGCCGCAGGACGACTAGGGCAGAGGGAACATGCCAATCCGGGCATGGTACTCCCGTCCGAGTCTCGTTGTGTCACTACCGACAAGTAGTCCGGTGCGATGCGCCGAAAACGCCTTCACACCGATGCCGCGCTCCCGCGTGGGATTCCAGCCGAGAGCTTTTCCGGTACGCGGATGAATGGCGCCGATGCCCGGCCGCGACACGGCTCCGGGTCCGGCTGAGTCCCGCCCTCGCGGATTGTCCAGCCAGCGCTGATGTCCGCCGACGTAGATCGCTGCGCCCGTCACCGCGACCGCGTAGAGCGAGTCGCCGCCCGTGGCGTTGACCCAGGTGGGCCGGATGTTCGAGCCCTTCGCGTACGTCTCGAACCTGGCGGCCGTGTCGCACATCCCGCCTCTGGCGCCCCCCGTCGTGACGACCGCGAAATGGCTGCCGTCGGGCGCGAAGTCGAGTCCGCGGACGTAGGAGGGGAACGCGGCGGCGCATTTGCGCGCGTACACGGCGGTCCGCCAGGGCGCGACCTTGGCCACGGGGCCGCTGATGTCGATCAGCCCGAGCTGGGGCCTGGAGTGGCCGTCGAGCGTGGTGAACGTGCCGTCCACGGCGAGCCGCGTGCGTGAGACGGCGAGCGAGTAGACCTTGACGCCGGATGTCAGCGGCGCCCCCGGCGCGATGGCGAAGCCCGGGTCGGGGGCTCCTGTGGTCGCATCCAGCCTGGCCAGAGCCTCGCGCGGGCCGATGAAGTCGCCGCCGACGTACAACTTGCCTCCCTGTCTGGCCAGCGCGGTCACCGAGCCGCCGACGATGCGCGGCGCGAAGCTCGGCACCAGTGCGCCGTCGGAGAGCCGGAGCCTGGCCAGCGCCCTGGAACGGCTGTTGTTGACACCGTAGAACTCGCCGCCGACGTAGACGGTGCCGCGCTCGCCCGCGGCCAGCCCGTGGACGGGGCCGGACACGACCGGGGCGAAGTCGGGCAGGATCCGGCCGCTCCGCAGGTCGAAGGCGAACAGGTTGGCGCGGGGCAGGACGGTCTTGCGAGCGGCGTCACTCACCTCGCTGAACGCGCCGCCGACCACGGCGGTGTGGCCGACGACGGTGATGGCGTTGACGATGCCGTCGAGCACGTGAGGGGTGCTGTCGATCGGGTCGGCCGACACGACGCGGGTGTGGGCGACGGCGGCGGCCGCGGCGGGCCGCCCCTCCGTGACGAGGGCCGAGGCGATGATCGCCGCAAGGGCGACACGGGCAAGCATTCCCCAAGAGTTAGCAGACGGTGAGTAATGCTGTGGCTACTTTCCGTCTATTGTCCCATTGGCCAATAGGCTAAGGGGCATGACGCGCGCTCAGTTGGACAAGCAGCCAGGCGAGGTCGCCGCGATGTTCGATCGCACCGCCCGGCGCTACGACCTGGTCAACGACGTGATCTCCCTCGGGCAGGTCAGGCTCTGGCGCAAGGCGGTGGCCGCCGCCGTCGACGCCGGGCCCGGCGAGGTCGTCCTCGACCTGGGGGCCGGCACCGGCACGTCCACTGACGCGTTCACCACGCTCGGCGCCCGCGCGATCGCCTCCGACTTCTCGCTCGGCATGCTCCGCACCGGTGTGCGCCGCCACGGCGGCAACGCGCTGAGCGGCGAGGGGGTGCCGTTCATCGCGGGGGACGCGCTGCGGCTGCCGTTCGCCGACGACGCGTTCGACGCGGTGACGATCTCGGTGGCGCTGCGCAACGTCCACGACACCGAGCAGGCGCTGCGCGAGATGTCGCGGGTGACCAGGCCCGGCGGGCGGCTGGTGATTCTGGAGTTCTCGCACGTGACAGTGCCCGCGTTCGATCTGGTCTACCGCGAATATCTGATGAAGCTGCTGCCGAAAGTGGCCAAGGTCTTCGGATCCAATGACGATTCCTACGAATATCTGGCCGAGTCGATCCGGGATTGGCCCGACCAGGCGAAGCTGGCGCGGATCATTCAGCGGGCAGGCTGGGAACGGGTGGCCTGGCGCAATCTCACGATGGGGATCGTCGCCATGCACAGAGGGTTCAAGCCGGCGTGAGGTCACGGGCGACACACCGTTCCTCTTGGATCACAGAACAGCACCCCGACTGCCACTATGTACAGGAAAAGCAGTAGACTGCGGGCCGACAAGTTTGTGAAGGGGTTCACAAAGGAACGAAGGCGCGACACCCCACGGCCTTCGTGTGTAGGACAGGACAGGTCCAGTGACCGTGCCAAGAGCCATACCCGAGCGCAGGAGCTCGTCGGGAGCGAGCGACGCAGGAGCCAACGAGTGGCGAAGCGGGCGCGACCATGAGCACAGTTGACGCTGACGTCATCGTCGTCGGCGCCGGTCCCGCCGGCTCCGCAGCCGCCTTTTACCTCGCTCAGGCCGGACTCGACGTGCTGCTCCTGGAGAAGACCAGGTTCCCCCGCGAGAAGGTCTGCGGCGACGGCCTGACCCCCCGCGCGGTCAAGCAGCTGCAGAACATGGGCGTCGACGTCGACGCCCCCGGTTGGGTCAGGAACAAGGGCCTGCGCGTCGTCGGCGGCGGCCATCGATTCGAGCTCGACTGGCCGCAACTCGAGCGTTTCCCTGACTTCGGGCTGGTCCGCACCCGCATGGACTTCGACGAGATCGTCGCGGCCAACGCGGTCAAGAACGGCGTGCGGATGATGGAGGGCGTCACCGTCACGGGACCCGTGCTCGACGACCGCAGCGGCCACATCGTCGGCGTGACGACCAAGGACGGGCGCACCTACCGCAGCCGCCTGGTGGTGGCCGCCGACGGCAACAGCACCCGGCTGGCCGTGGGCATGGGGTTGCACAAGCGCGAGGACCGGCCGATGGGCGTGGCCGTCCGCACCTACTTCGAGAGCCCCCGGCACGACGACGACTACCTGGAGATCTGGCTGGAGCTGTGGGACGGCGACACGCTGCTGCCCGGCTACGGCTGGGTCTTCGGCGTCGGCGACGGCACCGCCAACGTCGGGCTCGGGCTGCTCAACACCAGCGCCCAGTTCAAGAACATCGACTACCGGGACCTCCTGCGCCGCTGGTGCAAGGCCATGCCGGCCGACTGGGGGTTCACCGAGGAGAACATGACGGCCCCGATCCGCGGCGCCGCGCTTCCGATGGCCTTCAACCGGCAGCCGCACTACACGCGCGGGCTCGTGCTCGTCGGTGACTCCGGCGGGTCGATCAACCCGTTCAACGGCGAGGGCATCGCGTACGCCATGGAGACCGGCGAGATCGCCGCCGAGGTCATCGCGAAGGCGCTCAAGGGCACCACGCCCGCGCAGCGCGAACGGACCCTGCGGACCTATCCCAAGACGCTGAAGGATGCCTACGGCGGATATTTCACGCTCGGGAGGTTGTTCGTCGAGGCGATTGGGAAGCCGGGTTTGATGAGCTTCGGCACCAGGCACGGGCTCCCGCACCCGAGGCTGATGCGCTTCGCGCTCAAACTCCTTGGTAATCTCACCGACCGGCGAGGCGATGCGTCCGACAAGATCATTAACGCACTCTCAAAGGTCGCCCCACCAGCATGAATCCCGCAATTAACAGATCCGGCTGCGCGCCCGCGCGCGCGGCGACTCCAGAGGAGGCGTAGCGATGGACCTTTACGTGCCCATCCTGGTGCTCGCCGTTCTCGCGGGGGGCTTCGCGATCTTCTCGGTCGCCATCGCTCCCTTCACCGGCCCCAAGCGCTGGAACCGCGCCAAGCTTGACGCATATGAATGCGGCATCGAGCCGACGCCCCAGCCCGTCGGTGGCGGACGGTTCCCGCTCAAATACATGGTCACCGCGATGCTTTTCATCGTGTTCGACATCGAGATCATCTTCCTTTATCCGTGGGCGGTCTCGTTCGCACCGCAGACGGACGACCTCGGCCGCGTGCTCTCCTCGGGCCTCGGGCTGTTCGCGCTCGTCGAGATGCTGCTGTTCATCGTCACCGTGCTCGTCGCCTACGCGTACGTGTGGCGCCGCAAGGGTCTGGACTGGGACTGAAAATGGGACTTGAAGAGAAACTCCCCAGCGGGTTCATCCTCAGCACGGTCGAGCAGGCCGCCGGATGGGCACGCAAGAACTCCGTGTGGCCGGCCACGTTCGGGCTCGCGTGTTGCGCCATCGAGTTGATGGCCACCGGCGGACCCCACTACGACCTGGCGCGCTTCGGCATGGAGCGCGCTTCGGCGTCTCCTCGCCAGGCCGACCTGATGATCGTCGCCGGGCGCGTCTCCCAGAAGATGGCCCCGGTGCTGCGTCAGATCTACGACCAGATGGCCGAGCCCAAGTGGGTCATCGCCATGGGCGTGTGCGCCTCCAGCGGCGGCATGTTCAACAACTACGCCATCGTCCAGGGCGTCGACCACGTCGTGCCGGTCGACATCTACCTGCCGGGCTGCCCGCCGCGGCCCGAGATGCTCATCGACGCCATCGTCAAGCTGCACGACAAGATCCAGAACATGAAGTTCGGCGCGCACCGCGCCAAGCAGATCGAGGAGCTCGAGCTGCAGGCGCTGCGCTCGCTGCCGCTGATCGACCAGGGGGCATCGAAGTGACCTCGCCCGACAACCTCCCCGGCAGCCCGGACAGCGGCGAGACCCCCGAAGTCGCGGTCCCGGCGGTGCCCGAGGCGCCCGTCGCCCGGCGCGGCATGTTCGGGGCGGAGGACTCCGGCGACACCTCCGGCTACGGCGGCCTCGTCGTGCGCCGGGCGCCGCAGATCTCGACGCCCCGCCCGTACGGGAGCTACTTCGACGAGATCGTCGACACCCTGGCGCTCGACGACGCCATCGAGCGTGTGGTCGTGGACCGCGGCGAGCTGACCCTGCACGTCAAGCGGGAGCGCCTCGTCGAGGTGTGCCAGAAGCTGCGTGACGAGCCGGCGCTGCGTTTCGAGCTGTCGCTCGGCGTGTCCGGGGTGCACTACCCGCACCTGGCGGGCGAAGAGCTGCACGCCGTTTACCACCTGTGCTCGATCACCCACAACCGGCGCGTCCGCGTGGAGACGAGCGCGCCCGACGCCGACCCGCACATTCCATCGACAGTGAGCGTTTACCCTGGTCACGACTGGCATGAGCGGGAGACGTACGACTTCTTCGGGATCGTCTTCGACGGCCATCCCGCGCTCACCCGGATCATGATGCCGGACGACTGGGATGGTCACCCGCAGCGTAAGGACTATCCGCTCGGGGGCATCCCGGTCGAATACCGCGGCGCCACCATCCCCGCGCCGGACCAGAGGAGAAGCTACTCATGAGCACCGCTTATGACGAGGCGACCGAGGGCAAGGTCTACTCGGTCAACGGCGGCGACTGGGACCAGGTCGTCACCGGGGCGCGCGACACCGAAGAGGAGCGCCTGGTCGTCAACATGGGCCCGCAGCACCCGTCCACGCACGGCGTGCTCCGTCTGGTCCTGACCCTCGACGGCGAGACGGTGACCGAGGCCCGCGGCGTCATCGGCTACCTGCACACCGGCATCGAGAAGAACATGGAGTTCCGGACGTGGACCCAGGGGACCACGTTCGTGACCCGCATGGACTACCTCTCGCCGATCTTCAATGAGACCGCCTACAGCATGGGCGTGGAGAAGCTGCTCGGCATCACCGACCGCGTGCCCGAGCGGGCGCAGGCCATCCGCGTGATGATGATGGAGCTCAACCGCATCGCCTCGCACCTGGTGGCCATGGGCACGTTCGGCATGGAGCTGGGCGCGACCACGCCGTTCCTGTTCGGGTACCGCGACCGCGAGATGGTCATGGACCTGTTCGAGTACATCACCGGCCTGCGCATGAACCACGCCTACGTCCGCCCCGGCGGCGTCAGCGTGGACCTGCCCGCCGGCGCGGTGGACAAGGTCGGCGAATTCCTCAAGGAGATGCCCAAGCGGATCAAGGACATCCGCAAGCTCCTCGACGCCAACCCGGTCTACGTGCGCCGCACCAGGGACGTGGCCTACCTCGACCTGACCGGCTGCATGGCGCTCGGCGTCACCGGTCCGATCCTGCGTGCCGCGGGCCTGCCGTGGGACCTGCGCAAGTCGCAGCCCTACTGCGGCTACGAGACGTACGAGTTCGAGGTCGCCACCGAGCGCGGTTGCGACGTCTACTCGCGCTACCTCGTGCGCATGAGGGAGATGGAAGAATCCCTCAAGATCATCGAGCAGGCCCTGGACCGCATCGCCGGCCCGCTCAAGGGCGACCCGGTGATGATCGAGGACAAGAAGATCGGCTGGCCCGCGCAGCTCGCGCTCGGCCCCGACGGGTTCGGCAACTCGCCCGACCACATCGCCCACATCATGGGCACCTCGATGGAGGCCCTCATCCACCACTTCAAGCTGGTGACCGAGGGCTTCAGGGTGCCGGCCGGCCAGGCGTACGCCAGCATCGAGTCGCCCAAGGGCGAGCTCGGCGCGCACGTGGTCAGCGACGGTGGCACCCGGCCCTACCGCGTGCACTTCCGCGAGCCGTCCTTCTGTAACCTGCAGAGCTTCCCCGCGATGGCGGAGGGCGGCCAGGTCGCCGATGTGATCGCCGCGGTGGCTTCTATCGACCCCGTCATGGGAGGTGTGGACCGGTGACTTACTCACCGGAGATCCGTGAGCGTCTGGAGCGGGACGCCAAGGAGATCATCGGGCGCTACCCGAAGACGCGGTCGGCGCTGCTGCCGCTGCTCCACCTCGTGCAGTCGGAGGACGGTTACGTCTCCGACGACGGGCAGGAGTTCTGCGCGGAGATGCTCGGCCTCAGCAAGGCCGAGGTCACGGGCGTGGCGACGTTCTACACCATGTACAAGCGCAAGCCCGTCGGTGACTACCACGTCGGCGTGTGCATCAACGCGCTGTGCGCGGTCATGGGCGGCGACGAGATCTGGGAGGAGCTGTCGGAGCACGTCGGCGTCGGTCACGACGAGGCGACCCCGGACGGCAAGGTCTCGCTGGAGCGCCTGGAGTGCAACGCGGCCTGCGACTTCGCGCCCGTCATGATGGTCAACTGGGAGTTCTTCGACAACCAGACGCCCGCGTCGGCCAAGCAGCTCGTCGACGACCTGCGTGACGGCAAGGACGTGCGGCCCACGCGCGGCCCGAAGAAGTTGTGCACCTTCAAGGAGGCCTCGCGCGTGCTCGCGGGCCTGCCGGACGACCAGGCCGGTGACGGCCCGTCGGCGGCCGGCCCCTCGCTCGAGGGCCTGAAGGTGGCCAAGGCCAACGGATGGAAGGCCCCCGAGGCATGAGCACGACGTTGACACCGGTCCTGACCGCGAACTGGGACGAGCCCAACTCCTTCACCCTCGACGTCTACGGCGAGTACAAGGCGGCCGAGAAGGCGCTGGACATGGACCCCGACGCCGTCATCCAGGCCGTCAAGGACTCGGGCCTGCGCGGCCGTGGCGGCGCGGGCTTCCCGACCGGCATGAAGTGGGGGTTCATCCCGCAGGGCGACGGCAAGCCGCACTACCTCGTCGTCAACGCCGACGAGTCGGAGCCGGGCACCTGCAAGGACATCCCGCTCATGATGGCCAACCCGCACGCGCTGGTCGAGGGCATCATCATCACGTCCTACGCGATCCGGGCCAACCACGCCTTCATCTACGTGCGCGGCGAGGTCCTGCACGTGATCAGGCGGCTGCACGCGGCCGTGCGGGAGGCGTACGAGAAGGGGTACCTCGGGAGCGACATCTTCGGCTCCGGTTACGACCTTGAGCTGGTGGTGCACAGTGGCGCGGGCGCGTACATCTGCGGCGAGGAGACGGCGCTGCTCGACTCGCTGGAGGGCTTCAGAGGTCAACCGCGGCTCAAGCCCCCGTTCCCGGCCGTGGCGGGTCTCTACGCCTCGCCTACTGTCGTGAACAACGTCGAGTCGATCGCCAGTGTTCCCTCGATCATCGCCAACGGGGCCGACTGGTTCGCCGGGATGGGGACCGAGAAGTCCAAGGGCTTCGGCATCTTCTCGCTCAGCGGGCACGTGACCCGCCCCGGCCAGTACGAGGCGCCGCTCGGCATCACGCTGCGCGAACTGCTCGACATGGCCGGCGGCATCCGCGAGGGGCACCAGATCAAGTTCTGGACCCCGGGCGGCTCGTCCACGCCGATCTTCACCGACGAGCACCTCGACGTGCCGCTCGACTTCGAGGCGGTCGGCGCCAAGGGCTCCATGCTCGGCACCCGCGCGCTGCAGATCTTCGACGAGACCACCTGCGTGGTCCGCACGGTGCTGCGCTGGACGGAGTTCTACGCCCACGAGTCGTGCGGCAAGTGCACGCCGTGCCGCGAGGGCACCTACTGGCTCAAGCAGGTGCTCAAGCGCCTGGAGCAGGGCCAGGGCACCGAGGAGGACCTGACCACGATCACCGACATCGCGGACAACATCCTCGGTCGCTCGTTCTGCGCCCTGGGCGACGGCGCGACCAGCCCGATTCACTCCTCCGTGAAGTACTTCCGCGAGGAGTACCTCAAGCACTTCGAGATCGGCGGCTGCCCGTTCGACCCGAAGAAGTCCACTCTCTGGGGTGAGCAGTGACCGTCGTAGAAACCGAAACGAACCTGGTGACCCTGACCATCGACGGGTTCCAGGTCAGTGTCCCCAAGGGCACTCTGATCATCAGGGCCGCCGAGCTCCTGGGCATCCAGATCCCCAGGTTCTGCGACCACCCGCTGCTGGACCCGGCGGCCAACTGCCGCCAGTGTCTGGTCGACATCCCCGACGCGGGCAACGGCCGCGGCTTCCCCAAGCCGCAGCCTTCGTGCGCGATCGAGGTCGCCGAGGGCATGGTCGTGCAGACCCAGCTGACCTCGCCGGTCGCCGAGAAGGCGCAGCGGGCGGCGATGGAGTTCCTCCTGCTCAACCACCCGCTGGACTGCCCGGTCTGCGACAAGGGCGGCGAGTGCCCGCTGCAGAACCAGGCCATGTCCAACGGTCGCGGGGAGTCCAGGTTCCAGGAGCAGAAGCGCACCTTCCCCAAGCCGCTGCCGCTGTCCACGCAGGTGCTGCTGGACCGCGAGCGCTGTGTGCAGTGCGCGCGCTGCATCCGCTTCTCCGACCAGATCGCCGGCGACCCGCTCATCGAGTTCTTCGAGCGCGGGGCCAAGGAGCAGGTGCGTACGGCTGACGGCAAGCCGTTCAACTCCTACTTCTCCGGCAACACGGTGCAGATCTGCCCGGTCGGCGCGCTCACCGGCGCCGCCTACCGGTTCCGGGCCCGCCCGTTCGACCTGGTGTCCACGCCGAGCGCGTGTGAGCACTGTGCCGCCGGCTGCGCCCAGCGCACCGACCACCGGCGCGGCCGCGTCACCCGCCGCCTGGCCGGCAACGACCCGCAGGTCAACGAGGAGTGGAACTGCGACAAGGGCCGCTGGGCGTTCGCGTACGCCACGCAGCCCGACCGGCTCAAGACGCCGCTGATCCGCAACGAGGAAGGCGTGCTGGTGCCGGCCTCGTGGCCGGAGGCGCTGGCCGTCGCCGCCGAGGGCCTGGCCAAGGCCCGCGGCAAGGCCGGTGTGCTGGTCGGCGGCCGGGTCACGGTCGAGGACGCCTACGCCTACGCCAAGTTCGCCAGGCTCGCGCTGGGGACGAACGACATCGACTTCCGCGCCAGGCCGCACTCCGCCGAGGAGGCGCAGTTCCTGGCGCACGCGGTGGCCGGCAAGGGCATCGAGGTCAGCTACTCCGACCTGGAGAACGCCCCGCACGTGCTGCTCGTCGGGTTCGAGCCCGAGGAGGAGTCGCCGATCGTCTTCCTGCGCCTGCGCAAGGCGTGGATGAAGAAGAACCTCAAGGTCTCCTCGGTCGCGCCGTTCGCCTCCCCGGGCCTGGAGAAGATGGGCGGCACGCTCATCCGCACCGCGCCCGGCGCCGAGGCCGACGCGATCGGCGACCTGGTCGGCACGGTGCCCGAGGGCACGGTCATCCTCGCGGGCGAGCGGCTGGCGACCGTGCCCGGCGCCCTGTCCGCGGTCGTGCGCCTCGCCGCCGCCTCCGCCGCCAAGCTGGCCTGGATCCCGCGCAGGGCCGGCGAGCGTGGCGCGATCGAGGCCGGCGCGCTGCCCAACTTGCTGCCGATCGGCCGCCCGGTGGACGACGAGACCGCCAGGGCCGAGGTCGCCAGGGCGTGGAACGTGTCCTCGCTGCCCGCCTCGCCCGGTCGTGACACCGCGGACATCCTCGTGGCCGCCCGCGACGGGGACATCGACGCGCTGGTCGTGGCCGGCGTCGACCCGTACGACCTGGCCGACCCGGCGGCGGCGCTCGACGCGCTCGAGCACACGCCGTTCATCGTCAGCCTGGAGATCCGCGCCAGCGCCGTCACCGACCGCGCCGACGTGGTCCTGCCGGTCGCCGCCGTCCAGGAGAAGGCCGGG
This sequence comes from Nonomuraea turkmeniaca, assembly GCF_005889735.1. Lineage (GTDB taxonomy): Bacteria > Actinomycetota > Actinomycetes > Streptosporangiales > Streptosporangiaceae > Nonomuraea > Nonomuraea turkmeniaca. The sequence continues at coordinate 876 of NZ_VCKY01000177.1, read as the reverse complement.
ACGTTCGTCAACTGGGAGGGCCGCGGCCGCTCGTTCGAGGCGCCGCTCAAGGTTCCCGGTCTGCAGAGCGACCTGGCCGTGATCGGCAACCTGGCCGACCGGATGGACGTGCACCTGGGCCTGCCGGACGTCAAGAGCGCCCGGCGTGAGCTGTCCACCCTGGGCGCCTGGCGCGGCAGCCGGGTCAGCGCCCCGCACGCCCTCACCCGCACCCAGGAGGTGCCGGAGACGGGCCAGGCGCTGCTGGCCACCTGGCACCTGCTGCTCGACGACGGCAGGCTGCAGGACGGCGAGCCATACCTCGCGGGCACCGCCCGCACCGCCGAAGCACTGGTCTCCGAGAGCACGGCCGCCGAGCTGGGCGTCGCCGACGGCGACAAGCTCGTCGTCGGGGGCAACGTGACGCTGCCGGTGCGCGTCGCGGACCTGCCCGACCGGGTGGTCTGGGTGCCGGCGAACTCCGGCGGCTGCTCGGTCACGCGCGACCTGCGCGCGGTGGCCGGCGACATCGTCACCATCGGGAGCGCCTCATGACCCACGTTCTCGCGGCCGATCCCACCCTGGCCAGCTTCGGGCAGGACCCGGTGTGGATCACCATCATCAAGGCCGTGATGTTGTTCGTCTTCCTGATGCTGGGCGTGCTGTTCGGCGTCTGGTTCGAGCGGAAGCTGATCTCGCGGATGCAGAACCGCTACGGGCCCAACCGGGCCGGTAAGTTCGGTCTGCTGCAGTCCGTGGCCGACGGCCTGAAGATGGGTCTGAAGGAGGACCTCTTCCCCAACACGGTGGACAGGGTGCTCTACCTGCTGGCGCCCATCATCATGGTGGTGCCGGCGTTCCTGGCCTTCTCGATCGTGCCGTTCGGGCCGATGGTCA
>NZ_VCKY01000176.1 GCF_005889735.1 Nonomuraea turkmeniaca | reverse complement strand
CGGCTACGGACCGCGGCACCGCCCCGTCCGCTGACCGCCCATCCCGCCAGGGCGCCGACCGCCCATCCCGCACGTCCGGCGACCGCCCATCCCGCCAGGGCGCCGAACGTCCCTCACGCCCGCCCTCCGATCGCGGAACCGGCCCGGCCTCCGATCGCGGAACCGGCCCGTCCGCCGCCTCCGGGCCGGCCACCGAAGCCGTCTCTGGGCCGGTCTCCGAAGCCGTCTCTGGCCCGGCCACCGCACCGCCCTCCAGTTCGGGTGCGGAACCGGCGACCTCCGGAGGAGCCGCCGACCGCGCCACCCGCCCGGCAGCCCCGGCCGCCTCCCAGACGCCGGACACCGAGACAGCAGGGCCGGCCGGCACCGAGCCCGCGGACCGTACACCTGCTCGCGACGTCACTTCGACGCAGACCGACGCAGGCGCGAAACCGACCCTCCCAGGAATGGAAGAGCCCAGCCACGTAGCCGGCACGGAACCCACGGTCGGCGCACAAGACGCGCAACCGTCCACGAGCGCGCCGGGCGAAGCCCCCGCAGCGGCACCAGACACCGCAGGCAGGCCTCAGCGCCAACGTCGTCCGATGTCGAACGTACGCGGAATCCGCCCACCCGGCGCCCTCCCCGAGGTCCAGCCCCTTCCGCACCGGGCCGAAGGCGCCACTCCATCCACAGACAGCGCCGTTCCCACCAGCCCGGCAGCCGAGCCCGCTCCCCGTCCAGCAGGGGGCGGCGAGCCCGCCTCCGAGCCGACGGTGAGCCGTGAACCTGCCGCCGGGCCGGCCGACGGTGGCGGATCCCCGTCCGGGACGGCGGAGAGCGGCGGGCGTACCTCCGACAACACCGACGATGCCGAGTCCGCTCCCAGCACACCCGAGGATGGCGAGCCGACCTCCGAAGGGACGGAGACCGGCCACTCCGGCGCCGCAGCGGAAACCGCCCACTCCGGCGCCGCTGAGGAAGGGGTGGACACCGAAGCCTCCTCCGCAGGAGAGCAGCCTCAGGGCCCGGCTTCGTCCACAGGCGACCCAACCTCAGAAAAGTTGTCCACAGCCTCGGCCGATCCGCAACCGCGACCCGAGCCGGAGGAGCAGACTTCTGCCGCGAGCCCCCGCAGGCGCAAGATGGCCGATCCACGGTCCATCCGCCCGCCCGGACGGCTCGACCCTGACAAGACGAGGGAGTCCGAGGAGGAGTCGTGACCGAGGCGGTGCCCTCCTACCTGTCACCCACCGGGCAAGAGATCGTCTTCTTGCTGCTGGGCGCGGTAGTGGTCGGATCGGCGCTGCTTGTCGTCATGACCAAACAACTGGTCCACGCCGCCCTCTGGCTCGTGGTCTGCTTCGGGGCCCTGGCGGGCTGCTACCTGGTGCTGACGGCCGAGTTCGTGGCATGGGTCCAGGTGCTGATCTACGTGGGCGCGGTGGTCGTGCTGATGCTGTTCGGCATCATGCTCACCCGCGCCCCGATCGGCCGCTCCGCGGACCTCGACAGCGGCAACCGGCTCCTCTCCGCCCTGGTGGCGGTGGCGACGGCCGCCATCCTCGTCACGGTGGTGATCGACGGATTCCGCTCGGCGTACACGCCGCTCACGCCCGGCCCAGGCGCCGCCAAGGAGTTGGGCGCGAGCGTGTTCGCCACTTGGGTGCTGCCCTTCGAGGCACTGTCCGTGCTGCTACTCGCCGCACTGATCGGCGCCATCGTCCTGTCCCGTACCGACATCCCCGGCGGCTCACCACCGGCCCAGACCGGCACCTCCCCACCACCTGGTCAAACGCCGCATCCCACGGCACCCGACCAATCCGAGGACCACCTGCCTCCCGCCCAGACACGGGATTCTTCACCCTCAGCCCAGACCAGGGATTCCTCGCGGCCCGCTCAGGCATCGGCTTCTTCAGCGCGCACCGAGGCCGGAGACTCCTTGCCACCCGACCAGACCACAGACAATTCAGCACTCCGTCAGACCGGCGGCAGCTCGGCACCCGATCACCCCGGGGGTCATTAGTGCATATCGTCTACCCGGCAGTCGTCTCCGCGCTCCTCTTCTCGATCGGCGTCTACGGCGTGCTCGCCCGCCGCAACACGATCCTCGTGCTGATGTCGGTCGAGCTGATGCTCAACGCTGTCAACCTCAACCTGGTGGCCTTCGACGTGTGGCTCGCCGACCGCCTGCACAGCGGCCAGGTGCTCACCCTCTTCGTCATCGTCATCGCGGCCGCCGAAGTGGGCCTGGGCCTCGCGATCGTCCTCGCCCTCTACCGCAACCGCCGCACGGTCGACATCGACCACCTCCGTGACCTCGCCGAGCCTGCCGACGACCCACCGGCGGCCATCACCGCCCCGACCGGCCCAGCGTCGGCACGAGCTCAGGCGGGCCGCACGGAGGATGGGCCGGACCCCACGGTCGCCCCCTCAGGACGCGACGCCGGTCCAGGCTGGATCGGCGATCCCGATGTCGCTCCTGCGTCCGGCACCGCACCCGATCCCGGCCAGTCGTCCCATGACACTCACACGTCCGGCCAGGACCGTGCGGGCGACCCCTCAGAGCGCAATGAGGACCGTGGCACCCGGGAAGACGCCAAGGGCGGCCACGGCGGCGAGGAGCCGGTGAAGCGAGGTGGCCGGCTATGACCACCTTCCCGCTGCTGGCCGTCCTCCTGCCCTTCATGGCCGCCTTCGCGGGCCTCCTGCTGTCACGCTGGCCCCACCCAAGACCGGCCGGGCGACGGGCGAACGCGCGCGCGGCCTGGCTGGCCGTCCTCCCCACCGCCGCCTCAGCAGTGCTGGCGGCCTGGCTGGCCTGGGACCCGGGCTTCGCGTTCCTCGCAGGGGAAACCACCTCGCCCACGGGCCAGACCTACGGCACGGTGACCACGGGCGCCATCCCGATCTCGCTCACCCTCCAGGCCGACGCCCTGTCCGGCCTCCTCGGCGTCCTGGTGACCCTGGTCGCCTTGGCCGTGCAGGTCTATTCGGTCGGATACCTCGAAGACGACCCCCGCTACCCGTCCTACAGCGCGTTCATCAGCCTGTTCACCAGCGCGATGCTCCTGGTCGTGTACGCGGGCGACCTCCTGGTCCTCTACGTCGGCTGGGAGATCATGGGCCTCTGCTCCTACCTTCTCATCGGCCACTGGTGGGAGGACAGGGGCAATTCGCGAGCCGCGGTGAAGGCGTTCCTCGTGACCCGCCTCGGCGACGTCGGCTTCCTCTTCGGGATCTTCGTGCTGGGCCAGGCCGCGGGCAGCTTCCGCATCGCGGACGTGCTGGCGAAGGTGCCGGAGATGTCCACGGCCACTGCCGTGACCGCCACCATGCTCCTCCTCGCAGGCGTGGCAGGTAAGAGCGCCCAGGTCCCGCTGCACACGTGGCTCCCCGACGCGATGGCGGGCCCGACACCGATCAGCGCGCTGATCCACGCCGCCACCATGGTCGCCGCCGGGATCTTCATCGTCGCCAGGCTCTTCGACGTGTTCCGCGCCGCCCCGCCCACGCTGGACGTGCTGGCCGTCGTGGCGGCGCTGGGCATGCTCGGCGCCGCCCTGGCCGCGCTGGCACAGGACGACCTGAAACGCGTGCTCGCCTACTCCACGGTCAGCCAGCTCGCCTACATGGCAGGCGGCCTGGCCGCGGGCTCCGACACGTCGGCCATTTTCCACCTGCTGACGCATGGCGCGTTCAAGGCGCTGCTCTTCCTCTGCGCCGGAGCGGTGATCCACCACGTCGGCTCCAACCTGATGACGCAGATGGGCGGCCTGCGCCGGGAGTTGCCGGTCACGTTCGTGACGATGACGGTCGGCTTCGCCGCCCTGATGGGCCTCCCTCCGGCCAGCGGCTTCTTCAGCAAGGACTCGATCCTGGCGGCGATGGACGACGCCCTGGCCACCGGCACACTGACGGACGCGGCGGCGCTCCTCCTGTACGGCTGCGCGCTCGCCACCGTGGCCGTCACCGGCGCGTACGCCGCCCGTGCCTGGCTCCGCACGTTCTTCGGCGAGGCGAGGGCGGTGGCGCTGCCCGAGCCGGAGCCCGGCACGGCGCACGTCGTGGACGTCACGGAGGCCCCGCGGACGATGCTCGTGCCCGTCATCCTCCTCGCCGTCCCCGCCCTCCTGCTGGGCTTCGCCGGCGGGCTCCACGTGGACCTGGGCGTGGCCGCCATCAGCGTCGTCCTCGCGCTGCTCGGCGCGGGGGTGGTGTACGCGTTCTGGCGCATCGATCCCGTCGCCGACCCCGCCCGCCTGCTGGGCCCGCTGCGGGTGCCGTGTGAGCAGGCGTTCTACGCGGACCGCGGCTACGCCGCCCTGTTCGTCCGACCGGTCCTGGCCCTGGCCAGGCTCGTCGTCCGGACGGACGACGTGGTCGTGGACGGGGCGGTACGCGGCTCCGGCAGGTCGGCCCGTGGCTTGTCCGGGGTGCTGCGCCTGGCCCAGAACGGCAACGTCCAGCTCTATGTCAGCGGCATACTGGCCGGTGTCCTCCTGATCGCGGTGGGGGCGGTGATGTTCGCATGATGGGCTGGGTTCCCGTCGGGTTGCTGGCCGTGCCGCTGCTCGGCGCGCTCGCCCTCGTCCTGGCCCCGCAGGCCCTCCGCCCGGCGCTACGCACGTACGGGCTGGTCCTTTCCGGCGTCACGCTGGCGCTGGCCACGCTGCTGGTGGGGACGTTCGACTACGGCCAGGCCGCGCGGCAGCAGTTCGAGGTGGACATCCCCTGGATCCCTGGGCTCGGCCTCCGCTTCCACCTGGGCGTCGACGGGATCTCGCTGCCACTGATCGCGTTGACGGCCCTGCTGACGTTCCTGTGTTTCGTCTACCTGTCCTGGGGCAGCGCCCGCGCCCCCGGCCAGTTGATGAGTGCCAGGCCGAGGGCGCTGGTGTTCACGCTGCTCGTGCTCGAAGTCGGCATGATCGGCACGTTCCTCGCCCTCGACCTGCTGCTCTTCTTCGTGTTCTTCGAGATCGTCCTGATCCCGATGTACTTCCTGATCGGTATCTGGGGCGGCGAGGGCCGGCGAGCGGCGTCGATCAAGTTCATTCTCTACACGCTGCTCGGCTCGGTCGTGATGCTGCTCGGCCTGCTCCTCATCTGGGCCCAGGCCGGCACTCTTGACATCGAGGCGCTGAGCGCGGCCCACGGCAGCGGCATGGCCAGATCGGTGCAGATCCTGGCGTTCGTGGCCATCGGCATCGGTCTGGCCGTCAAGACCCCCATGTGGCCGCTGCACACCTGGCTGCCCGACGCCCACACCGAAGCCCCCACCGTGGGTTCGGTGTTGCTGGCCGGGGTGTTGCTGAAGATGGGCACGTACGGCTTCGCCAGGATCGCCATCCCCATCCTTCCCGAAGGGGCGGTGGCGGTGGCGCCGTGGCTGGGCGCGTTCGCGGTGGTCGGCATCGTGTACGGGGCCCTGGCATGCCTCGCCCAGCGTGACCTCAAACGCATGATCGCCTACTCCTCCGTCGGCCACATGGGCTTCGTCCTGCTCGGCTTCGCCACGCTGACCCCGGCCGGCATCAATGGCGCCCTCTTCGCCAACGTCGCCCACGGCCTGATCACCGGCCTGCTGTTCTTCCTGGCCGGCGCGGTCAAGGAGCGCTACCACACCGCCGACATGCCATCGCTCGGCGGCGGCATGCTGGCCACGCTGCCGCGCCTGGGGTCGGTGCTCACGTACGCGTCCATCGCCTCGCTCGGATTGCCGGGGCTGGCCGGGTTCTGGGGCGAGATGCTGGCGCTCTACGGCGCGTACCAGCCGGCGAACGGGCTGCCGCGCGGCCTGTTCCTCGCCTACATGGTGATCGGCGGCCTGGGCGCGGTCCTGACGGCCGCGTACTTCCTGGTCATGCTCTCCCGCGTCACCCACGGCCGCCCCCAGCGGACCGTGGACCTCCCGACCGGGGCCGCGGACGACCGTCTGGTCCGCGAAACCCCGGACCTCCCGTCCGGGGCCGCAGACGACCGCCTGGTCCGCGAAACCCCGGACGAGCGCCCGGTCGTGTCCGCCAAAGAGACGACCGCAGTTCTGGAGCCACCGGCGGCGGATGACATCAGGACCTACGAACTGCTGGCATGGACGCCGCTCGTGGCCCTGATCCTCCTTTTCGGCCTCTGGCCGGGCCTCCTGCTCTCCCTCACCACACCGGCCGTGCAGACCCTGCTGGGAGCCCTGTCATGATCCAGCAGATCGACTATTTCGTCATCGCACCCCCGCTGGTGCTGGCCGTCGTGGCCGGCCTGGTGCTGCTGCTCGACGCCTTCCTCCCCGTCCGCCCGCATACGAAGACCCTGCTGGGGCTGACCACGCTCGCGGGCGTCGTGCTCTCCCTGGGCTTCGTCATCGCCCAGATGGCGGGGCGGGGAGGCCAGACGTTCTGCGTCCCAACGGACAAGGCGCTCTGTTCCTTCGTCGCCGACGGGTTCACGCTGGTCTTCGCCGGCCTGGTGCTGGTGGCCGCCGTGGTCGTCATCCTGATGTCGATGACCGAGCTGGCAGGAGGTGGCATCCCGGTCGGCGAGTGGTACTTCCTCCTGCTCTGCACCCTCGTGGGCGCGGTGACCCTGCCCGCCTCTCGAGATCTGATCATGCTGGTGGTGGCACTGGAGCTGGTCTCGCTGCCGGTGTTCGCCCTGACCGCGCTGAAGCGTTACGACGGCCGCTCTTCCGAGGCCGCCGTGAAGTTGTTCGTCGTGTCCGTCGTGTCCACGGCGATCATGTTGTTCGGCGTCTCCCTCCTGTACGGCATCGCCGGCACGGTCTACCTGTCTCGGCTGTCCGCCGTCTTCAGCGGCCAGATCCCGGCGCCGGGCACGGCCCTTCCCGACCAGGGCCTGCCCGCCGTCGTCACGGTCGGCGTCGTCCTGGTCGTGGCCGGGTTCGCGTTCAAGATCGCGGCCGTGCCGTTCCACTCCTGGGCGGCCGACGTCTACCAGGGCGCTCCGCTCCCGGTGGCCGCCCTGCTGTCGGTGATCTCCAAGGCGACAGGGTTCGCCGGACTGATCCTCATCCTGGTCACGGCGTTGGCCGGGCAGGCCGCCACCTGGACCCCCATCATCGCGATCATCTCCGCGCTGACCATGACCGCGGGCAACCTGCTCGCCATGCGCCAGCGTTCGGCCGTACGTCTTCTGGCCTGGTCCTCGGTGGCGCAGTCCGGCTACATCCTGGCCCCGCTCGCGATCGGCACGCAGGCGGCGATCGGGGCGTCCACCGCGTACCTCGTCATCTACGCGGCCATGAACCTCGGCGCGTTCGCGGTCGTCATGCTCGTCTCCAGAACGGCCCCCCGCAACGAGCTCGACGACTACCGCGGCCTGGTCCACCGCAGCCGGGTGGCGGGCGTCGCGCTCGCGTTCTGCCTGGTCTGCCTGGCCGGGCTGCCGCCGGGCCTGGCCGGGCTCTTCGCCAAGGTCTTCGTCTTCCGCGAGATCGTCGAGGGCGGCACCGGCTGGCTCGCGCTGGTCATGGCCGTCAACACCGTGATCGGCCTCTACTACTACGCCGTGTGGACGGCACGCCTGTTCACCCCGGCGGCGGGCATGGCACCCGCCGTGCACCGCCCGCCACCGGCGATCTGGTCCGCGATGGGCCTGGCCGTGGCGGCGGCGATCCTGTTCTCGATCGCGCCGCAACTGGTCCTGGACGTGACCGCGTTGTCCACCAGATGAGAATCGCGAAAGTCGCGCTCCGCCCTCAGCTGAGCACGCCGGGGAACGAAGAGCCGGGTCGTCTTCGTTGCACGTGGTGGACCCACACCACGAAGGGGGGAACCTTGCACCACAACGGTCTGCGCACTGCCGTGCTACTCGGCGGCCTGTCGGCGCTGATTGTGGCGGCGGGCGCGTGGTTGGGCGGCGGCACCGGTGTGCAGATCGCGCTCGTGCTCGCCCTGGTGAGCAACGGCGCCGCCTACTTCTTCTCCGACCGGATCGCGCTGTCGGCGATGCGGGCCAGGCCGGTCAGCGAGGTCGAGCAGCCCACGCTCTACCGGATCGTGCGCGAGCTGTCGACCGAGGCCCGCCAGCCCATGCCACGGCTGTACATCTCGCCGACGGCGCAGCCGAACGCGTTCGCGACGGGCCGGAGCCCGCGCCAGGCCGCGGTCTGCGTCACGTACGGGCTGACGCAGCTGCTCGACGAGGCCGAGCTGCGCGGCGTGATCGGGCACGAGCTGTCGCACGTCTACAACCGGGACATTCTCGTCTCATCCGTGGCCGGCGCGCTGGCCACGATGATCACCTGGCTCAGCTACGTGGCCGTGTTCTTCGGGGGCTCCGACGACGACGAGGGACCGGGATTCGTCGGCGCGCTGCTGATGATGCTTCTGGGGCCGGTGGCGGCGGGGATGGTGCAGATGGCGATCTCCCGTACGCGGGAATTCCAGGCCGACGAGTCGGGCGCCAGGCTCACCGGCGATCCGCTCGCCCTGGCCTCCGCGCTCCGCAAGATCGAGATGGGCGCCCGCCGGCTCCCGCTCCCCGAGAACAGCCGCCTCACCTCGGCGTCCCACCTGATGATCGCGAACCCGTTCAGCGGCTCCGGCGTCGGCCGCCTCTTCTCGACCCACCCGCCCACGTCCGAGCGCGTCGCCCGCCTCGAGCGCATGGCCGGCTACCGCCGCTGAGCCGAGCTGCCACATGGGCCGAACCCCCCGCTTGACCGAGGCTGAGCGCAAGCTATGGAACGCCTTCCCCACAGGCGATTACGTCGACTTCGGCCCGGTCGCGTGTGACACCGACTGCCCCGCCGGGCAGAACGCGCCCAAGGACGGCGACACCTGGGGCCCCGAGCGTACGGTCCGGGCCAAGGTGATCGCCTCCCTGCTCCTCGGCGCCCGCGACGGGGGAGCCGGCTCAGTCCCCGCAGTACGGCTACGCGGCGCCAGGATCACCGGCCAGCTCACGGCCCTGGGCGGCACTATCCAGCACGAACTGGTGCTGAGCGGCTGCCATCTGGACGAGCCCATTCGACTCACCAACGCCACCACCCGAACCATCCGACTGATCGACTGCACGTTCCCCGGCCTCAGCGGCGGCGGCATGCGAGTCGCGGGCCACCTCAGCCTCTCCGGCTCCAACATCACCGGAACCGTCCGCGTCGGCCGCGCCGTGTTCGAGAGCGGCCTGTGGCTCGGCGGCACCAAGATCACGAGCGACGACGGCACATGGGGGCTGTACGCGAACGCCGCCGTCGTCGACTCGGGCATGTTCCTGCGTAACGCCGACCTCACCGGGGGCGTGAGCCTGGTGGGCGCCCGCCTGAACGGTGGATTATTCCTGGAAGGCGCGACACTCCGCAATCCCGGCAAGGAAGCCCTCACAGCCGACAACATGGTCGTCGAGGACATCATGCGCTGCACCGACGGATTCCACGCAGACGGCTGCGTACGGGTCCGCGGCGCCCGCATCAACGGAACGTTCTCCCTGAACGGCACCGTCCACAGCCCAGACACCCGCTACGCCCTCCACATGAGCCACATGGAGGTCCGCGAGCTCTACCTCAAGCCCGCCGAGCCCGTCGACGGCGTCGTCACCCTCGCGCACTCCAAGGTCGGCACCCTGCACGACGACCCGGCCACGTGGCCGGAGAAGCTGCGCCTGAGCGGCCTGACGTACGAACGACTGCGCGGCGCCGGCGTCGCCCGGCGGGTCGAGTGGGTCACGCGGGACCCCGAGGGCTTCCGCCCACAGCCGTACGAGCAACTGGCCGCCTGGTACGTCAGCGACGGCAACGACGCCCTGGCCCGCCGCGCCCAGCTGGCCAAACTTCGCGCCAGACGCCAGACGCAAGGGCTTGGCGGCCGGATCTGGGGCCGGCTGCTCGACGTCGCGGTCGGGTACGGCTACCGACCTTGGCTGGCGGGCATGTGGTTCACGCTCCTGCTGGCGATCGGCACGGTGGTCTTCGGCCTCAACCCACCCCGAGCCCTCAAACCCGCCGAGAGCCCCGATTTCAACTCATTTGCGTACACCTTCGACCTGCTGCTTCCGCTGCCCGCATTCGGGCAACGAGAGCTTTTCGACCCGGGTGGGTGGACGCAGTGGCTGGCGTACGCGCTGATCGTCTCCGGCTGGATCCTGGCGACGGCTCTGATAGCGGGAGCTACGCGAATCCTGCGCCGCCCGCAGTGACCTTCCGCAGAATGGCCGCGAGATCCTCGGGGAAGAAGACCTCCTCGGTGCTCTCGAGCTCCTCCACGCTCCACCACCGGTAACCGGTCGTCGTGTCCTTTTCGATCTGCTCCATGTGCTCGAACGACACGACCGCGTCGCCCACCCGTACCGCGAGAAAAGTCTGGTCCTGCGTGATGGCGTATCCCGCCCAGGAGAACTCGATCGTGCTCGTCCCGTACGGCCCGCTGAACTCCTCGGCGCCCGCCCGGATCCCGGCCTCCTCGTACAACTCCCGCGCGGCCGCCTCAGGCGGCGTCTCACCGTCCTCCAAGGCCCCGCCGATGGTGAACCAGAACGGCTGATCGGGCCGCTCGGGATCGAATCCGTGCAAGAGGAGCACCCGGTCCTGGTCGTCGATGGGCAGAGCACGCGCCGTAAAGCGCCGCAGCGGAATCTTCGTCACATCCCCCGACCTTACGACCGTGCCCGCACGATTGCCGCCAGAAGAGCCGCACACCGGAAGTCGTGGCGGGTGTTGAGCGACACGTTTCTGTCAGTGGAACGACAGGTTCTTGGCTTGGCTCGCGACGGCGGCGCGGTCGAGCTCGTCGGCTCGGCCGGGACCGACGGCGCCGCCCAGGGCTTCTTGGCCTGGCACCAGGACAGCCAGGAGGCGACGGCGGCGCGGTTGCGGGTCGCCGGCGAACTCGTCCCCCACAACTCGGCGAGCGCGTTGCCGATCTCGGTGTCGGAGATCTCGGCGAGCGGCCGGTCGCGGCTGAACAGGGCGGCGACTTTCGGCGCGCTGCTCATGTCGGCCACCGGGGGCTGCTCGCCGAGCCGGTCCGCATGATGTGCCGGATAACGTACCCGAGTCGCGCACGACTGCTGGGGACGGTTGGCCTGGTCGGTGCCGGGCCGTGGTCGCTCATGTACGTGATAAAAGGCAATTCACGTACATCATGCATGCGCGTGCTCGTCGAAGGTCATGGGCGTGGGATGTTGCGCAGGTTCGAGCGGGCGAGCTGGATCATGCGGCCCACGCCGCCGCTGAGCACGAGCTTGCTGGTGGTGGTGGCAAAGCCGGCCAGTTGCTGTCCGGTGATGTGCGGGGGTATGGACAGGGCGTTGGGGTCGGTGACGAGATCGAGCAGGACCGGTCCGTCGTGGTCGAGTGTCTGGCGGAGCGCGTCTCGCACGTCGTGTGGATCGTCGACCCGGATGCCGTGAACACCGGCCGCGCGGGCGATGGCCGCGTAGTCGGCAGGCGGGTAGGTCGTGCCGTAGGGCGGGAAGCCGGCGACCATCATCTCCAGGTCGACCATGCCGAGCGCGGAGTTGTCGAACAGCACGATCTTGACCGGCAGGTCGTACTGCGGCAGCGTGAGCAGGTCGCCCATCAGCATGGAGAGTCCGCCGTCGCCCGACAGGGAGATGACCTGCCGGCCGCGGTCGGTCAGTTGCGCGCCGATGGCCTGGGGCATGGCGTTGGCCATCGACCCGTGGGAGAAGGAGCCGAGCAGGCGGCGCCGGCCGTTCGGGGACAGGTAGCGGGCCGCCCAGACGGTGCACATGCCGGTGTCGGCGGTGAAGATCGCATCCTCGGCGGCCTCCTCGTCCAGCAGGGAGGCGACGTATTCGGGGTGGATCGGGCGGTGCTGCCCGACGTCGCGGGTGTAGGCGGCGACGGCGCCCTCCAGGGCGTCGGCATGCTTCTTCAGCATGCGGTCCAGGAAGCGGCGCTCGCTCTTCTCCCGTACCTGCGGCGTCAGCGCGCGCAGGGTCTCGCGGACGTCGCCCCAGACGGCCAGGTCCAGTGTGCAGCGAGGGCCCAGGTTCTCGGGGCGGATGTCGACCTGGACGATGCGCACGTCGCCGGGCAGGAAGGCGGTGTAGGGGAAGTCGGTGCCGAGCAGGATGAGCAGGTCGGCCTCGTGCATCGCGTCGTAGGCGGCGCCGTAGCCGATCAGGCCGGACATGCCGACGTCGAACGGGTTGTCGTACTGGATCCATTCCTTGCCGCGCAGCGCGTGCCCGACCGGTGCCTTGACGCGTTCGGCGAAGGCCATGACCTCCTGGTGGGAGCCGGCCGTGCCGCTGCCGCAGAACAGTGTGATCTTCTCGGCCTCGTCGACCAGCCGGCCCAGCTCGGCGATCTCGGCCTCACCGGGCCGTACGACCGGCCGCCGGGTGTGCAGGGCAGGTTCGGCGGTCCGCTGCGGCGCGTCCTGGCCGGCGATGTCGCCCGGCATGCTGACGACCGCGACGCCCGAGCGGCCGATCGCGTGCTGGATGGCAGTCTGCAGGATGCGCGGCATCTGCGCCGGATGTGAGATCAGCTCGGAGTAGTGGCTGCATTCGGCGAACAACCGGTCCGGGTGGGTCTCCTGGAAGAACGAGGTGCCGATCTCGGCGCTGGGGATGTGGGCGGCCAGCGCCAGCACCGGCGCCATGCTGCGCTGCGCGTCGAACAACCCGTTGACCAGGTGCAGATGGCCTGGGCCGCAACTGCCCGCACACGCGCCCAGACGCCCGGTGAGCTGCGCCTCCGCGCCTGCCGCGAACGCCCCGACCTCCTCGTGCCGCACCTGCACCCACTCGATCGCCGGATGCCGGCGTACGGCGTCGGTGACGGGATTGAGGCTGTCACCGACGACGCCGTACAACCGCTCGACCCCGGCCCGCGCGAGGATGTCGACGAACTGCTCCGCGACGCTCTGCTTGGCCATACCTCGACGCCCCCGTCTGCTCGAACCCCCGGTCGGCCTGCGGACCCCCGCCCTCAATCGGCCGAATCTCGTCCCGGCTAGCGTTCCCGTTTCCGCCGGTACGAAGAGTGGCGGAAACGGGACGCGTGCTCCCGTCCTGGAGAGCACAGAGCCCAGAACGCGCCCGGGAGGCGAGACGGCGGGCATCCGGGTCAGGTGCCGCCGGGGTGAGGTTCAGCCGGTCAGGCCGGCGTCGTGGGCGAGCAGGGCGATCTGGGTGCGGTTGTTGAGGTCGAGCTTGTCGAGAATGCGCGAGATGTGGGCCTTCACGGTCGCGATGCTCATGAACAACTCGCCGCTGATCTCGGCGTTGGACCTGCCCCGGCCCACGGCGACGGCCACCTCCCGTTCCCGTTCGCTGAGCAGGCTCAGCACGCGTACGGCGTGCTGCCGCCGGGCGGCGGCGCCGGTGTCGGCGACGTGGGCGATCAACTGGCGGGTCACCGTCGGCGACAAGATGGGCTCCCCGGCCGACACCCGTACGATCGCGCGCAGGATCTCGGCGGGCGGCGTGTGCTTGAGCAGGAAGCCGCTGGCCCCCGCGCGCAGGGCGCGCAGCACGTACTCGTCGGCGTCGAAGGTCGTCAGCACGATGACCTCGGGCGGGTCGGGCCGGGCACGCAGCAGCTCGGTGGCGGCCAGGCCGTCCAGCACGGGCATGCGGATGTCCATCAGCACCACGTCCGGGGCGCAGGCCTCCACCACGGCGGGCACCTCGGCTCCGCAGGCCGCCTCGCCCACCACGCTCAGCTCGGGCGAACCGCCGATGATCATCGCCAGGCCGGCCCGTACCAGCGGGTCGTCATCCACGATGAGAACCCGGATCGCGGCGTTCACCTCGGCCACGGCAGCCATGCCCACAGCCGGAACTCACCCGCGGGGGTCGGGCCGTACTCCAGCCGTCCACCGGCCAGGCCGGCCCGCTCGGCCAGGCCGATCAGGCCACTGCCGCCGCCCGGGATCCCGGCGACGGCGGTGGCGCCGGCCGCGTTGCGCACCTCGACCGTCAGCCCCTTCCCCGCCGCCCCGCCGACGGCCACCGACACCTGGCCGTCGCGGCCGTGCTTGCGGGCATTGGTCAGCCCTTCCTGCACGATCCGGTACGCGCCGCGCCCGATCGCCGCGGGCGCGGCCGCCGGTTCCCCCACCCGGCAGTCGAGCAGCACCCGCATGCCCGCGCGCCGTGACTGATCGACCAGGTCGGGGAGATCGACCAGGGTGGGCTGGGGCCGCTCCGGCCCCTCCTCGGACCGGTCGAGGCCGGCGCGGAGCATGCCGATGACCTCGCGCAGATCCTCCAGCGCCCGGTGCGCGCTGTCGCGGATCACCCCGGCGGCCCGGGCGACCTCCTCGGGCGCGGCGTCGGGACGAAGCTCCAGCGCCCCGGCGTGCAGGCTGAGCAGGGACAGGCGGTGAGCGAGCACATCGTGCATCTCCCGGGCGATCCGGTCGCGTTCGGACTGGCGGACCTGGGCGAGGCGCAGTTCCCGCTCGGATTCGACCCGCCGGGCCCGTTCGCGCAGGGACTGCCGCCGGGCTCGTACGAACATCCCCCAGGCGAGCACCGCGGCGATGCAGGCGAAGCCCAGCAGAACCTGCCACCAGGGCGACACCGGGACGTCCGGCCGGACCAGCGGCGTCAGGAACGGCACCAGCACGCACCCGGCCACGATCGGGCCGGCCACCGCCACGCGCCGGTGCGCCGCGACGGTGAACAGCGCGATCAGCGCCACCCCCGCGGCCGACATCGAATAGACGCTGAACGCCACCGCGACCGCCGCGAAGCCGACCGGCCGGCGTCGGCGCAGCCACACCCCCAGGCAGCTCAGCCCGCCGAGGGCGGTGTCCACCGCGAACGGCACCGGTGCGGGATGCTGGCCGAGGCCTTCCACCACGCTGAGCGCCGTGAGGCCGATGGCCAGCAGGAACAACGCCACATCGGCCGCCCAATCGCGCCTGGTGCGTCCGGCCGGGCGCACCGGGGCGGGCTCGGGGCCGCTGAGCGCGCTGGCGGGGAGCAGGATCCGATGGTCCAGGCCTGCCGGGGTCGTCACGACCAAAGAGTACGGCCGCCCCCGGCCCAGCGGAATCCGACCAAAGTAGATCCCGTACCGCCAACCTTCGGCCATCCGGGCGCCGACCTGCGGCCGTAGCGATGCGCCCGCCCGTCGCGCCAGCCTGTCCCCATGACCGGTACGGGCAGCTTCCGTCATCGCCGGCAGCCGCGCGGAACCGGCCGGGAATCCCCGGACCCCCCGTCCAACGACCCAGAAAGGCGCCGAGGCCGAAATGAGTGACGTGCGAGCAAGACTCTCCACCCTGTGGATCGTCGTCATGTTCACCATGCTCTACGCGGATGTCCTCAGTTTCCTGAACGCCGGATTTCTGCGGGGGCTCATGGCGGGGCATGCCGAGGGCGTACCCGTCACCCCGCTGCTCCTGGTGGCATCCGCGGTCATGGTCGAGATCCCGATCGTGATGGTGGTGTTGTCGCGTGTGTTGAAACCGGCGGTGACCCGGCGGGTCACCTTGGTGGCGGTCCCGCTGACCGCGGCGTTCATCATCGGCGGCGGATCGGCGAAACCCCATTACCTGGTCCTGGCCGCCGTGGAAGTGGTGTGCTTGGCCGTCATCCTGCGGCAGGCCTGGCGCATGGACACCTCACCGGCCGTGAGCCGTCCTGCGGGATGAGGCTTCGCCGATGCCGGGCCCGGCGGGCCTCAAGGCGGCCTTCGTCAGATGCGCGTGCCAGTCCACGCATGCCTGGGCGCGCAGGCGGGCGAAGGCGCGATCGAGGAGGGCGTGGACCGGGCCCGCACCGGGCTCTCGGAAGCGTCGGACGGCTGTGACATGAGAATGAGCATCATGACGACCTTCCCCGGCCCGCGCTCGTCGGCCGAGATCCGCGCCTACCTCAAGACCCGGCTCAACCAGGCGCTTCGCCGGCCCGGCATGTTCGGTGGCGAGATGGCGCTGCGCCTCCTGCTCGATCACCTGGCCTACGCCGAGCACCAGGATCAGGAGTAGGCGCGAGCACTGGGACGCTGGAATCCCAGGGCGCCTTCAACTCCCTCGGTGTGACCGGAGCGCTCAGCACCGTACTGCCTGTTCCTTGCCAGGACGCCGTCGCCTCGATCTACAGCCGCACAGCGGGGGAGAATCCACACGTCGGGAGAATCCACACGTCGGGAGAATCCACACGTCGGGAGGAACCGCACGTCGCCAGCAGAACGGCATGGCGATCGGAAAAGACGCATGGCCGCCCGCGCCCTCAACGCGCCCGGCCATGCTGTCAGGCGTCCGACCCCACCTCCACGCGCCCTCTGCGTCCCCCACGACCGCACACCGCCTCGGAGATGTGCACTCAGCAGCTATCGGTAGTTGACGAACTGCAGAGCAATATCCAGATCCTTGCCCTTGAGCAGCGAGATGACCTCCTGCAGATCATCCTTCTTCTTCGAACTGACCCGAAGCTCCTCACCCTGAATCTGCGCCTTGATCCCCTTGGGCCCCTCGTCGCGGATCAGCTTGGAGATCTTCTTGGCGTGCTCCTGATCGATGCCCTCCTTGAGGCTGACCAGCATGCGGTACTCCTTGCCGGACAGCTTCGGCTCACCCGCATCGAGAATCTTCAGCGAGAGCCCTCGCTTGATCACCTTCTCCTTGAACACGTCGAGCGCGGCATTGGCCCGCTCCTCACTGTTCGCCTTGATCTCGATGTTGTCCTGCCCGGACCAACTGATGCTCGCCCCGGTGCCCTTGAAGTCGAACCGGTGCCCGATCTCCTTGACCGTCTGGTTCAGAGCGTTGTCGACCTCCTGTCGGTCGATCTTGCTGACGATGTCGAAAGACGAATCGGCCAAAACACCCACCCTCTCAGCTGCGAAGCACTACGCGGATCCTGCTTCCCCGGCGTACGCGAAACGCGCGGACCCAGCGAACGAGCGGACCCAGCGAACGAGCCTAGCCAGCATCGGCTCGCCGTGCAGGCCGCCGCCCCCGTACGCCAATGATCACCCTTCCCAACCCCTTGCCCCGAACAGCACCGCTTTGCCCCGGGACGTGGATGAGACTGGTCCCCCGCTAGTTCCGGTTGAGCATGACGCCACAATCCGGCACGGGACAAACCGGTGTCACATACACCTCGGAAGTCCGCTATCCTTCTGTGTGTCGCCGCGAGAGCGGCTGACAAGGCAGGTTGCCCGAGTGGCCAAAGGGAGCGGTCTGTAAAACCGTCGGCTCAGCCTACGCAAGTTCGAACCTTGCACCTGCCACACGCAGGAAGAACGGCCCCTGACCAGCGGAAACGCTGAGATCAGGGGCCGTTCTCGTTATCCAGCAACTACCGGCCATTCCCGGTGGTTGCCAGCGATCCACGGAACAGTCACGGAACACCGGGAGCGCGTAGATCCTCTTGGGGCGTTCGCGTTCCAGCGCCCCAGGAGGGAGACCATCAACGCTGTGCCTGCCAGCGTTCGTAGGCCCAGAGCAACGCATCGTGGTGGGGATGCATAGGTAGGTCCTTCAAGCCGGCCGGGTAGCGAATACCCAGAGCGTCCGCATCAGGGCCAGAGGGACGCGTCTCGACTTCGAGGGTGTCGGGATTGATCGCGAATAGCCCAGCATCGAATGCACGATGGACAGCGACGTTCAAGGGGAGGCCATTCCTCGGGTCGTCGCTGCCACCCTTGGCGTAGCCCACGATATGTGCGGCTTCGAGCAGCTCCGGAACCGAGACGCCCGACAGCGGACAGCGGGGGCCATAGCGTCGGAAGACCCGCAGCTTGAACATCCGCTGGTTGGGGCGTTGAGGCACTTTGCGGGTCGAAGCCTTGCGAGGCGGCCGCATGAGGTCAAAGGGCTCGTCCAGCGAAGGTGCTTCGACCTGTGCCGGCGGAGGAGGAGTGTCTGAAAAGGCGATGGAGAAAAGCTTGCTCTTGTCCTCCCACCCCTCAATCCAGCCGAGCCTGACTTCTCGCATGGTGGCGGTTGGTTGGGTGATGACGAAGACGGGCATCTGGAGCTCCGATGCAGCCTTCAACCCCTTCACCTCGGACTCATCACGGCCGGGTGGGCGATTTGTGTCGGGGTAGTGGTAGAGGATGCCGTCGTTAGAGAGGTCGTCTGGGTAGTGCCGGCCGGTGTGAAGGACGGATACCGCGATGCCATCTTGGTGGAGTTGCTTCGTGCGCTTCGCATCGACCCACACGCCCTGTGCGCCACCGTAGGCGCCGAACGCATGAAGCTCGGCAGGGCGAACTACAACCGTGCTTAGCGCGGTTGAGATGGCTCGTAGGTGACTCCACACAGCCAGGCGCCATTGCAGCTCGGCGGCGGTGTTGGTCGGGTGAGAGTTGATTACCTCGAAACCAAGTCGTTCAAGCGCCCGGTTGGCGGCAGCTACCCCTCCCGAGAGCTGGTCGTTGGAGAGCGCCCCTTGGCTGGTTTGGTAGCCGTAGGCCACCCCAACGACGGCCTTCGCGTCGTAGAGGCGTCCGTTGAGCCGGAGGAAATACTGCCGGGCCTCCCCGAACTGGTACTGCGTGAGGAACTCGTGTCGTCCTACCTGGTCATATTCGCTTGCTGCCTTCAGGACAGCATCGGGATCTGTCAGATCTGCCAGCCCCCCCACGGCTACCTCCGCCTCTTCTTCTCTGCAAGGCAGGGTAAGGCTCTGCACTGACAGTTTCGCCCCCGATGCCGTGCTGTGTCGTCGTCGCGACCGTGGGACATGTCGCTCTAATCCTCGCCGTCTCCTTTGAGGATTTCGTCTATCCGCGTATTCCAGATTCGATCGTGGCCGTCGATACATCCGGCGTAAACCCGTAGTAGAACTTCCACGCTGTGGCCAGCGCGGCGCGCGACTTCGGGGGCGGGCACCCCCGCGTTCAAGGCAAGGGTTACACCACCATGTCGGAGGTCATACGGCCTTGCCGCCAAGGGTGAGCGGACTTGAGCGGGGGACAGGGCAGCCTTGCGGGCTCGCTGCCAGATGGGGCCGTAGACGCTCTCACTGAGAGGACCGCCGCGGGCGCCGCGGAACAGCAGCTCATCCTCGGTTTCCACATCGGACCGCTTGAGATGATCCCGCAGCAGTCGTACAAGAACGGGCGGGATGGGCACCTCCCGCTTGGTCTTTTCGGCACGGTGCTTCAGATGGCGCTCGTCGTGACTCTTGCCGGTGTCGGTCCACTGGGCGCCGACGCGTGGGGAGTTGTCTGTGAGGACGAGACGGCCCCAGCCAGCTTCGGGCAGGCTTATGCAGTTCTCCAATCGGAGGGAGACGGCCTCTCCGGGACGCATGAAGGCGTAGTACAGGCACCCGAAGAATGCGGCCAGCTCGGGCCGTTCAGCCTTGACTGCGGCCAGTAGTGCTTGGATCTGGCGCGGACTTGCCACAGCTCTGCGGTCTACCTCTTCGGCGACTTTCGGTGCTTTCCAGCTCACTTTGTCGATCGGGTTCGCTGGAAGAATGTCCAGCTCCACGGCATAAGTGAGTACGCCGTGGAACACGGCGCGTTTCCGAGCGACCGTGGTAGCCGCGGCCGGTTTGCCATCCATGCGGAGGGCGAGTGCGTTGAGAGCGCCGCGGATGAGTTCAGAGCGTCGGTCCTTCTCATCAAGAGCAGTCACTTTGAGGGAACTCTCGCGAATCCAGGTCAGCGCCTCCGCGACGTCGCCTTCGGGCTCGCCCTGGTCACGGCGCGTCTTGTGGAATGCCCAGCCATACAGCACCTCACGAAGGACCTCAGGCTCTGGCATGTGCCGGGTGCTCGTGACGAGTACGGGCGTCACGGTGGCGAGGGCATCAGCGGTAGAGGTCCGAGTCTTCGCCGCGGCTCGGGGCCATTTGAGGTCTACATACCGGCACGCGAGCTCGAACCATGTAACGGCACGCTGTTCTCGCAGGATCGACTCTGGCATGCCGCTGTCGGTGTCGAACCCTTCCCCCTTCCGAGTACACCGCAGTAGGCGGGAGCGGTAACTGTCAGCGAGGGCGTAAGTGGCGAACCACTTAGAGAACTCGTTCTTCTCGACTCGCCAGCGGACCCCGTGCCCGCGGTTGCGCTTGCGGGTGGCCAGCTTCCATATCTGTACGTCGTGGGAGAGCGTCACGTCAGCTCGCCTCCGCCATTTCCACACGCGTGGCCAGCCATGCGTTGAGCGCGCTTCGTCGTACACGAAGCTTGCCGTTCGGAAGCTTGATGCACTCAGGGGCGAGACCGAGTGACCTCCATGCGTCGAAGGTACTTCGGGCTACCTGAAGCTCTGCAAGTACCTCTGCGATCGTCAGTAGGGCGTCGCTGTTCATGATGCGGTCAGCCTTCACAGCATTCCCTTTCAGGGAGGATTCGGAGCGGAGAGATGGCCCTTGGCGCTGCATTGATGATCGTCACGAAGGACCTGAGGGCCGTGTAGACGGAGTTTGAGGGGGTACCCGTCCCATCCGTCCCAAGCTCATTTCCGCAGGTCAAGCCTGGGACGGGTAGAAGGGGTGGGACGGGTCAACCCGTCCCAGGCATGCTTTCCGTCCCGCGCTGACCTGCACTGACGAGGTTGGGACGGTTGGGACGGGTACCCCTGCCGAAGGGCACGACATCGCCCTCGGGAAGCGGGTCGAGGGCGGGGCAGTAGCGCGCCCATGCATCGGCGAAATCGGCGCGCTGGTAGCCCTTGGCCTGCCCGGTGGGGAAGCGGATGTTGGCGGAGCGGATGTCGTACTCGCTCAGCATGACGCCGAGCTTGCGCGGGCTGAGTCCGGCCGGCCCGTGCTCGTTCCACTCCCCTTCCGGGTTGGCCTTGAGCCGTTCCAGGAGGACGGCGGTGGGCAGGGCGGTGTCGTCGCCGAACGCGGTGCGGCAGTCGGTGAGCAGGCGTAGCCCTGCGGAGGGTCGGCCGTTGTCGTCGGCCTCGGCGGTCAGCGCGACGGCGGCGGCGCGGGCACGGTCGGGCCAGGTGCCGCCGGCGTGGTCGGCAATAATGATGAGGGGTTCCCAGGTGTCGGCGGCGCGGTCTTCGACGGGCATGGCGGGTTCGGCTTCCTCCAATGCGGTCAGGTCGGCGCGTAGCCACTGGTTGAGTGCTCCGGCCAGGTGCTCGCGGAGTGGGGTGCGGTCGCGGCGGTGGCGGTAGGGGGCGGCCTTCTCGCCGGGGCCGCGGCGCCGCATCCGGACGATGATGGCGCGGTCTTCGATGGTGTCGGGCATGGCGCCGATACCGGCGAGTGCGGCCATGGCGAAGGTCGGAATGCTTTCGACCTGGTTGCGGGCCGCGTCGTAGCGTTTGGCCGGCCGGTTGCGCTGGTGGCCGGCGTTCAGCAGCCCGCGCAGGTCCTCATTCCCATCGGCCTTGGGGCCGAAGATGGTGTCTGCCTCATCGACCAAGATGGTGGGCGGATCGGCGGTGATGGAGCGGTAGATGGCCGGCGATGAGGAGTTGACGGTGATGAACGGGTCGTGGCAGGTGGCTTCCACGATGTCCAGCAGCCGGGACTTGCCACACCGCTTTTCGGGGCCGCGGATGACCAGCCGCGGGGCGTGGGCCATCGCGGGTTGAGCATGGGTGGCCGCGATCCACAGCGTGACGGCGTCGACGGTTTCGGTGCTGGGCAGGATGACGTAGCGGGTCAGGGCGGCGCGGAGCTGGTCCAGCAGGGCGGCGCCGGTGGGCGGATGCCGTTGGGTCATGGTGTCTCCCAGGTGGGTCGGGTTCATGCGGTGCGTATGCCGGCGTCGATGCCGTAGCCGATGACGGCGGCCAGGGCGTGCGGTGGGCGCGGATCGGGGCTGCGGCTGTTGGCGGTCTCGGCGGCGGTTTGCAGGGCGTGTTCGACCAGTTCGCGGGGCAGGGCGCCGCGGGCGATGAGCTTGCCGAGTTTCCAGGCGGCGAGATTGAGGGCGCGGTTGCGGCCTCCGTCCGGGGCGGTGGCCACGCGTTCTATCTCGCCGGTCAGGGCGGCGTGGCCGTAGGCGGTCAGTCGGCGGGCGGGCAGGTCGGCCAGCAGTTCGGCGATCGTTGCCGTGGTGGGTTGTGGTGGGGG
>NZ_VCKY01000175.1 GCF_005889735.1 Nonomuraea turkmeniaca | reverse complement strand
ACGCCTCCAAGAGACACCTGCTCTCCCTCCCCCACTTCCGCCGCGAGGTCTGCATCGACCGGCCCGGCCAGTTGACGGAGGCGTGGGCGGTGGTCAGGGACGGCAAGGTGGCCGGCGGCTACGGGCTGGCGCTGTCGCGGCTGGACAACACCCACATGGGGTGGTTGTTCCCGCTCGTGGTCCGGCCGGAGCAGCGGGAACGCGGTCTCGGCACAGCGCTGTTCGAGCACGCCCTGGACCGGTTGCGCAGGCGCGGCAGACGGCTGCTGCTCACCGAGACGCCCGCAACCGGCGTCGGCGCCCGCTTCGCCCAGGCCCGCGGCATGTCCGTGTCCGTGGTGGTTGCCCGCCGCACGCTCGACCTGCGTACGGCCAGCTGGGACGCGCTCGAACGCATGATCCCCCAGGTCGAGGGCTACTCACTGGAACGGTGGATCGGCCCGGCCGGCCCCGGCCTCGCACCCGACCTCGCCACCCTGATGGGCGGCATGAACGACGCCCCGCGTGACCCCGGCCTCGAGGACGCGATCTTCAGCGCCGAACGCCTCCGCGACCGCGAAGACGGCATCACGCCCAACGGCCTGACCTGCTACACCACCATCGCCCGCCGGGACACCGACGGCGCACCCGCCGGCTACACGCGCGTCTACCTCAAGGCCGACCGCAGTGACGGCTGGGGCAGCCAGGCGGACACGATGGTGCTGGCCGAGCACCGCGGCCACCAGCTGGGACTGCTGCTCAAACTCACCAACCTGCTCTGGCTGCGCGAGCGGGAGCCGCATCTCGAGCGGATCATCACCTGGAACGCCACCACCAACCGCCCCATGCTCGCCATCAACGAGGCCCTGGGGTTCGAGCCGCTCGACGAGTGGAACGAGTGGCGACTGGCGCTGTAGTGCCTCTAGTGCCAGGAAGCTAGTCTGGCCTTCTATGACCTTGGAGGCGTTGAGGGACGGGGATCCGCGCCAGGTGGGGCCGTACGCTCTGCTGGGTCGGCTGGGCGAAGGCGGGATGGGCGTCGTCTACCTGGGTCAGGGGCCGGACGGCGGACGCGTGGCCGTCAAGGTGATCCACGCCGGGATGGGCACGGACGCGGGCTTCCGGCGGCGCTTCGCCCGAGAGGTGGCGGCCGCGAAGCGGGTGGCCAGGTTCTGCACCGCGCCCGTCCTGGACGCCGACGTCGAGGGCGACGTGGCCTATCTGGTCACCGAATACGTGGCGGGGCCGAGCCTGGGGGAGGTCGTGCGCGACTCCGGACCGCTGAAGGGGTCTGCGCTGGACGGGCTGGCCGCGTCCATGGCCATGGCCTTGCGGGCCATCCATGGTGCCGGGGTGGTGCACCGTGACCTCAAGCCGTCGAACGTGCTGCTCTCCCAGGTGGGGCCGAAGGTCATCGACTTCGGAATCGCGCAGCTCGCGGACGCGGAGATCAGCAGCGCGATCGTGGGGACGCCGTCGTACATGTCGCCTGAGCAGGTGTCGGGGTCGGCCGTCGGCCCGGCGTCGGACATCTTCTCGTGGGGAGGCACGGTCGCCTTCGCGGCCGGCGGCGTCGCGCCGTTCGGCTCCGGCTCGGTGCCCACGATCCTCTTGCGCATCATCAACGAGCCGCCGGAGCTGCGCGGGCTCTCGGGACCGCTGCGGGACCTGGTCGGCGCCGCCCTGGCCAAGAACCCGGCCGCCCGCCCCACGGCCCAGGATCTGATGGACAGCCTCAGCGTCTCGGTCCCCTCCGCCGGGGGCACCGCCGCGGGCACGGTCGGCGGCGTGCCCGGCGGAGCCGCCGCGGGTCCGTCAGGCAGCGCCGCGGGTCCGTCAGGCAGCGCCGCAGGTCCGTCAGGCAGCGCCGCAGGTCCGTCAGGCAGCGCCGCAGGTCCGTCAGGCAGCGCCGCAGGTCCGTTAGGCAGCGCCGCAGGTCTGCCAGGAGGCGCGCCCGAGGGAGGCACTCCGGACACGGTAGGCGGCGCCTCCGAGGCAGGCGCGGCGCCGGCGGGTTCGACGCGGCCGAGTGGCGAGGGTGCTGCGGGGATGCGGCGGCGGTTGCTGGCTGCGGCGGCGGCCATTGTCGTGGCGGTCGCGGGCGCGTCGGCCGCGCTCATCTGGCGCGGCCAGACAAGCCCGGCCACCGTGACCGATCCGGCGGCGAAGGACGACACCGGAACAGGCCGGTCCACCGGCAGCGGGCAGCCCTCCCAGCCCACCGGTACGCGCACCGCCCAACCGGCCGCCTCGCGGAACCCGCTGCGCGCCCAGGACAACGTGCGCTTCTACGCCCGCACCGAGCCGGCCGCCGCCCGCCAGGCCGAGCTCTGGGCCGAGGACCGCCCGCAGGACGCCGAGCTCATGCGCAGGCTGGCCGCCGTCCCCCACGCCATCCGCCTGGCCGAGCCCGAGGTCAGGGAGAAGATCGGCGACGCGATCGCAGGCGCCGAGCAGGAGGGCAGCGTCCCCGTGTTCTTGATCGGCTACATGCCCGGCAGCGACTGCCGTCCGGTCGCCGCGTCCGGCATGGACGCGTACCAGGAATGGATCAAAGGCATCGCCGGCCAGATCGGCGCCGCCAAGGCGGTGATCATCCTGGAGCCGGGCAGCCTGGTCAAGATCTCCGGCACCGAGGACTGCGATCCGCAGGGCTCCCCCGTCCAGCGGTACGAGGATCTCAGGAAGGCCGCGCACACCCTCAAGACCAACCCGGGAACGGCCGTCTACCTCGACGGCAGCCAGGATCTCTACCCGGGCACGGAGATCATGGCCGAGCGCCTGATCGGGGCGGGCATCGACGAGGTGGACGGGTTCTTCCTCAACACGGCCGCCCACCAGGACACGGACCGGAGCGTCAGGTACGGCAAGGCGCTGTCGGCCTGCATCAGCGTCCGGCTCGCCACGGGCAGGAAGGACTGCCCGGCCGACGTCACGGTGAACCGGGCGACGATGCCGCACTTCGTCATCGACACCGCCAGGAACGGCCAGGGCTCGTGGACCCCGACGAAGCGCTACACGGACCCGCAGGTGTGGTGCAACCCGCCGGACAGAGGCGTCGGCGAGCGGCCCACCACGGACACGGGCGAGGAGCTGGTGGACGCGTACCTGTGGATCACCAAGGCGGGCACGTCCAGCGGCAGGTGCCGGCGCGGCACGGACGGCGAGAAGGACCCGCTGCGCGGTGTCGTGTCGCCGGAGGCGGGCGAATGGTGGGGTGACCTGGCGCTGGAAAGGGCGAAACTGGCCAACCCGCCATTGCGGTGAGGTTACGCCCGTAAAGCGCCAACGTTAAGCGGACGTTAGATCTGACCGCCTCTCCCTTGTCCGAACAACCTTCTGGGATCAGGCTCTGACCTGCACCTACCCGCCTCAGGAGGTACAGAGTGAGCAAGGCACGCGTGCCGTGGAAGGCAGTGGTCGGCGGCTCCGTCGGCAATCTGGTCGAGTGGTACGACTGGTTCGTCTACAGCAGCTTCGCCGTCTATTTCGCCGCGTCCTTCTTCCCTGAAGGGAACGACACGGCGAAGTTGCTCAACACGGCCGCCATCTTCGCCGTCGGCTTCTTCATGCGCCCGCTCGGCGGCTGGCTGCTCGGCCGGTACGCCGACAGGAAGGGCCGCAAGGCGGCGCTCACGCTCACCGTCACGCTGATGTCCGCCAGCGCCCTGCTGATCGCGATCGCACCGACGTACGAGTCGGTCGGCTACTTCGGCGCGCTGGTGCTCGTGGTGGCGCGCCTCCTGCAGGGCCTGTCGGTAGGCGGCGAGTACGCGGCCAGCGCCACGTACCTCACCGAGGCCACCCCGCGCGGCCGCCGCGGCTTCGCCTCGAGCTTCCAGTACGTCTCCATGACCGCCGGCCAGCTCGTCGGCCTCGGCCTGCAGATCATCCTGCAGAACACCATGTCCAAGGAGGCACTCAACTCCTACGGCTGGCGCATCCCGTTCGTGATCGGCGCGCTGGCCGCCGCCGTCGTGTTCTACCTGCGCCGCAACCTCCTGGAGACCGAGGCGTACGACGAGGAGGAGCGCGAGGTCGAGGCGGAGGGCCGCGGCACGATCCGCGAGCTGCTCGCCCATCGCAAGGAGGCGCTGCTGGTCATCGCCCTGACCATGGGCGGCACGGTCGCGTACTACACCTACACGACCTACCTCACGAAGTATCTGTCGATCACCGCGGGCCTGCCCAAGGAGACGGCCACGCTGGTGAGCTTCTGCGCGTTGTTCATCTTCATGTGCGTGCAGCCCCTGGCGGGAGGGCTGTCGGACCGGATCGGGCGCAGGCCGCTGCTGATCACGTTCGGGGTCGGGTCGATGCTGGGCACGGTGCCGCTGATGACGGCGCTCGGCGGGGCGACCGGCTTCGGCGGGGCGCTCGTGCTCTCGCTGACGGGTCTGCTGATCATCACCGGCTACACGTCGATCAACGCCGTGGTGAAGGCCGAACTGTTCCCGACGAACGTGCGGGCGCTCGGCGTGGCGCTGCCGTACGCGATCGCGAACGCGTTGTTCGGCGGCACCGCCGAGTACGTGGCGCTGTGGTTCAAGAGCGCCGGCATCGAGTCCGGCTTCTTCTGGTACGTCTCCGGCTGCGCGGCGGTCTCACTCCTGGTCTACCTCACCATGCGGGAGACCCGAGACGCGGCGCTCTCGCGGGCCGAGCAGGCAACGACGGAAGCGGTGGCGGCCCGCGTCTAACCTGGCCTCATGCGAGTTCTGCTGGTCGAGGACGACGATCGGCTCGCCGCCGCGCTCACCACGGCCCTCGCCCGGCACGGCCATCAGGTCACCCGGGCCGGGCTGGCCGTCGACGCCCTCCGATTGGCGGGGGGCGTCGATTTCGTCCTGCTCGACCTGGGCCTGCCCGACATGGACGGGCTCGACGCGCTGCGCCGCCTGCGCCGGGTGTCGGCGGTGCCGCTGATCGTGGTGACCGCCCGTACCGAGGAACGCGAGGTGCTGCGCGGACTTCGGTCGGGGGCCGACGACTACCTGGTCAAGCCGTTCCGTACGACGGAGCTGATGGCACGCATGGAGGCCGTGGTGCGGCGCGGCACCCGGCCGCGGCCGCCGCGCGACGACGTGGTGAGCGTCGGGGACGTCCGCATCGACCTGGGGTGCAGGCAGGTCACGGTGGACGGGGAGCCGGTGACGCTGACCAGGCGGGAGTTCGACGTGCTGGCGCTCCTGGCCCGGGAGCCGGGCGTGGTGCGCAGCAGGGAGGAGATCCTCGACGAGGTCTGGGGCGACCCGCTGCTGTCGGCGTCCCGGTCACTGGACGTGCACGTGGCGGGGCTGCGCTCGAAGACGGGCCGTCCGGGGCTGGTGGAGACGCTGCGCGGCACGGGCTACCGGCTGGGCTCGACGGCGTGAACTCGCGCCTGGTGGTCACGTTCACCACGCTGATCGTGTTCCTGATCGCGGCGCTGGCCGTGCCGCTGGGCCTGGCCTACGCCTCACACCGGACGAACCGGCTGCTCCTGGACCGCCGCGCCGACGCCACCCGCTTCGCGGAGCTGGCCGACCAGGCCGCGCGGGAGGGCGACTACTCCGGGCTGACCGCCGAGATCACCCGCTACGCCGACCTGTACGGCGCCGCCGTACGCGTACGCGACCGCGACGGCTCCGTCCGCGTCACCGCGGGCCGCTTCGACGCGGACGACCGCGACGCGACCCGCCTGGCGTTGTCCGGCCGCACCACTGAGGACCTGCCCACGATGACCCCGTTCGGCCCGGCCACCGTGCTGCTGGCCGAGCCGGCGGGCCGGGACGCGCAGCTGTCGGGCGCGGTGCTGCTCCAGGCGCCCACCGACCGGGCCCGGCTGGACGTGTCGCTGGTGTGGGGCACGCTGGCCGTCGGGGCGCTGGTCGCGCTGGGCTGCTCGGCGCTGGTGGCCAGGGGCCTGGCCCGCTGGATCCTGCGCCCGGTCATCGAGCTGGACCGTACCACTCAGTCCATCGCGCAGGGCCGGCTGGACGCGCGGGCCCATCCCGGCGCGGGGCCGTCGGAGCTGCGGCGGCTGGAGGAACGTTTCAACACGATGGCCGACGCGGTGGCCGGCGCGATGGATCGGCAGCGGGCGTTCGTGGCGGATGCCTCGCACGAGCTGCGTACTCCGCTCACCGTGCTCGGGCTGCGGCTGGAGAACCTGGAGCCGCATCTGCGCAGCGAGGGGACGGCCGAGTACGCGGAGGCCATGGCCGAGCTCGACCGGCTGGCGTTGCTGGTGGAGGATCTGCTGGCGCTGGCCCGGGTGGAGGCGGGGGCCGAGGCCGAGGGCAAGTCCGTGGAGCTGGGGCCGCGGATGGCGGTGTGGCAGGAGGTGTACGCGGCGAAGGGGGTACGGCTGACGACCGACATTTCCGAAATGTCGGTCGTGCCCGAGGCGGCGGCCAGGATCGCGGACATCGCCCTCGACAACGCCCAGAAGTTCGTGCCCGAGGGCGGGACCGTGACCGTCACCCTGGCGGACGGGGTGTTGCGGGTGGCCGACGACGGTCCGGGGCTTGGCGAGGAGGAGCGGGCCGAGGCGCCGGGGCGGTTCTGGCGGTCGGGGGCGCACGCCAACGTGCCCGGCAGCGGGCTCGGCCTGGCCATCGCCGCCGAGCTGGCCCGGGCGTGCGGCGCCACGCTCCGCCTGCTGCCCGCCGACCCGCACGGCCTGATCGTGGAGCTGCGTCTCCCGTCCTCCTGAGCCACCGCCATCCGGGGCGCGAGAGAGAAGGAGCACGCGGGGCCGGCAGGTCAGGCGCGGGCTCAGCCGTAGACGGAGCGGTAGTACCGGATGGCGCCGGGGTGGAGCGGGACGGCACCCGTGCCGATGGCGTAGCGCTCGTCGAGTCGCCCGCCGGGAGCAGACGGCGCACGGAGACGGTCGCGGGCCCGGAACAGCGTCTCCGTGACGGTGAAGGCGACGTCCTCGGGCAGCGTCGTCCGGCACATCAGATAGCTGGGGGCGCCCACCGTCGGCACCGGCCGCGCCGCGCCGTAGGCGTCCGCGGGCACGGACACGGACTCGTACACCGGCCCGAAGCGCCGCCGCAGCTCCGGCACCAGCGCCTCCAGCGGAATCAGCCGGATGTCGCCGAGCGCGGCCAGCGCCGGCGTGGGCACGCCGCCCGACCAGAAGAACGCCTCGATCTCGCCACTCCGCAGGGCCTTGATGGAGGCGTCCAATTCCAGCCTGACGATCTGCGGGGGCCGATCCAGTCCGGCGGCGGTCAGCACGCGGGCCGCGATCACCGCCGTGCCCGATCCCGCCGCCCCGATGGACACCGTCCGCCCGGCCAGGTGCCCGACCTCGGCGATGCCCGAGCCCTCGCCGACGACCAGGTGGACGTAGTTCATGTACACCCTTGCCAGCGCGGACACCGGCCGGCGCCGCACACGTATCGCGTCGTCGGCGCTGTCCGCCAGCGAGAATCCCACGTCCGCGCGACCGTCGGCCATCATGGCGAGGTTCTGGACGCTGGCGGCGGTCTGCACCACGCGCACTGGGATCCCGCCGCGCCGCAACTCTCCGGCCAGCTGGTCGCCGAGCTGTCCGTAAAGCCCACCGGCCTGCCCGGTCACCATCCGCAGCTCGGCCTGCGGGGAGCCGCCGCCCGAGCAGCCGGCCGCCAGCAGGGCGAGCCCGAGGAGGGACCGGCGGGTAATAGGCATGAATTCACGTTATCGGGTGACACAGAATGGATTTCGTGACCGCACGCCTGCGCATCGCCTCAGAGCTGAGGATGTTCCTGCCCGTGAGCCGCCGCCAGGAATGGCAGGAGGTGACTCCGGACGGCACCTCCACGCTGGGCCATCACGTGGAGTCGGTCGGCATCCCGCTGACCGAGGTGGGCCCGATGATCGCGGACGGCCGCGGCGTGTCGCCCTCCTATCAGCTCACGTCCGGCGACGTGGTGGAGGTGCATCCGGTGCCCCGGCCGCAGCCGCTGCCGGAGGAGCCCCGGTTCCTGCTGGACGTGCACCTGGGCACACTGGCCCGGCGGCTGCGCCTGCTCGGCATCGACGCCGCCTACCACAACGACATGGACGACCCCGCGCTCGTGGTGCAGGCCAACGAGGAGCACCGGGTGCTGCTCACCCAGGACCGCGGCCTGCTGCGCCGCCGCGCGCTGTGGCTGGGCGCGTACGTGCGCGGCTCCCGCCCCGCCGACCAGCTGCGCGACCTCCTCGAGCGCTTCTCGCCGCCGCTGCGGCCATGGACACGGTGCACGGCGTGCAACGGCCGGCTGGAGCCGGTCACCAAGCAGGAGGTCGCGCCGTTGCTGGAGGCGGGGACGAAGCGCAACTACGACGCGTACGGCCGGTGCCAGGACTGCGGCCAGGTCTACTGGCACGGCGCGCACAGCGACCGGCTCGAGGAGATCGTGCAGTCGGCCCGTGCTTGGGCCAATGGCGCCGGCTAGGAGCCGGGGCACAGGTCGGACGGCTCGATGCCGGGGAGATGGCGGGCCCGTTCGGCAGCGGTGTGCGATGACGCGAAACCAACACGACATCGCGCGGCAACAACCCGGAAACGGCCGGTTCCTAAGGTCCGGCCATGCGGCTTACCTCACACGAGCAGGAGCGGCTGCTCATCCACGTCGCCGCCGGGGTGGCACGCGAGCGGCAGGCCAGAGGCCTGCGGCTCAACCACCCCGAGGCTACCGCCATCATCGCGTCGTTCCTCATGGAAGGCGCCAGGGACGGGCGGACCGTGGCCGATCTCATGGAGGCGGGGCGGTCCGTGCTCGGCCGGGCCGACGTCATGGAAGGGGTGCCGGAGATGCTGGACAGCGTGCAGATCGAGGCGACGTTCCCGGACGGCACGAAGCTGGTGACCGTGCACAGGCCGATCCCGTGATCCCCGGCGAGTACGTACATCCCGACGGTTCCCTCGCGCTCAACCCCGGGCGCGAGCGGCTGACGCTGCGGGTGGTCAACACGGCGGACCGGCCGGTCCAGGTGGGCTCGCACTACCATTTCGCGGCCGCCAATCCGGGGCTGGAGTTCGACAGGAAGGCGGCCTGGGGAATGCGGCTGGATGTGCCCGCGGGCACCGCCATCAGGTTCGAGCCCGGCGTCGAGCGGGACGTGACGCTGGTGCCGCTGGCCGGCAACCGGGTGGTGCCGGGACTGCGGCCGGAGTGGGCGGGGCCGCTCGATGACTGACGAGACCCGGATCTCACGCGCCCGCTACGCGGCGCTGTACGGGCCCACCACCGGCGACCGGATCAGGCTGGCCGACACCGACCTGTTCATCGAGGTCACCGAGGACCTGTCGATGGGACCCGCGGGACCGGGCGACGAGGCCGTCTTCGGCGGCGGCAAGGTGATCCGCGAGTCCATGGGCCAGGCCCGGGCCACCCGCGCCGAGGGCGCCGTTGACCTGGTCATCACCGGCGCCGTGATCCTCGACCACTGGGGCGTGGTCAAGGCCGACGTCGGCATCCGCGACGGCCGCGTCCACGGCATCGGCAAGGCCGGCAACCCCGACACGATGGACGGCGTCGACCTCGTGATCGGACCGTCCACGGAGGTCCTCTCCGGCAACGGCAAGATCCTCACTGCCGGGGCCGTCGACTCGCACGTCCACCTGATCTGCCCGCAACTGCTGGACGAGGCCATCGGGTCCGGTGTCACCACGATCGTCGGGGGCGGCACCGGACCCGTCGAGGGCACCAAGGCCACGACCGTCACCGGGACCTGGTATCTCGGCCGCATGCTGGAGTCGCTCGACTCCTACCCGCTGAACTTCGCGCTGCTCGGCAAGGGCAACACGGTCAGCAGCGAAGGACTGATCGAGCAGCTCAGGGCCGGGGCCTCGGGCTTCAAGCTGCACGAGGACTGGGGGTCCACGCCGGCCGCCATCGACGCCTGCTTGAGGGTGGCGGACGCGTCCGGGGTGCAGGTGACGATCCACACCGACACGCTGAACGAGGCCGGGTTCGTCGAGTCGACGCTCAAGGCCATCGGCGATCGGATGATCCACGCGTACCACACCGAAGGGGCGGGCGGCGGGCACGCGCCCGACATCATCCAGGTGGCCGCCTATCCCAACGTGCTGCCGTCCTCCACCAACCCCACCAGGCCGCACACCGTCAACACGCTCGACGAACACCTCGACATGCTGATGGTGTGCCATCACCTCAACCCGTCGATCCCGGAGGACCTGGCCTTCGCCGAGTCGCGCATCCGGCCGGCGACGATGGCGGCCGAGGACGTGCTGCACGACATGGGCGCGATCTCGATGATCGGCTCGGACTCGCAGGCCATGGGGCGGATCGGGGAGACGATCATCCGTACGTGGCAGACTGCTCACGTGATGAAGGGACGGCGCGGCTCGCTGGGCTCCGGACCGGCGGACAATCTGCGAGCTCGCCGATATGTCGCGAAATATACGATATGTCCCGCTATCGCCCACGGGCTGGACGCCGAGGTCGGCTCCGTCGAACGCGGCAAGCTCGCCGACCTCGTCCTCTGGGACCCCGCCTTCTTCGGCGTCAAGCCGGACCTCGTGCTCAAGGGCGGCGTGGTCGCCTGGGCCCAGATGGGCGACGCCAACGCCTCCATCCCGACGCCGCAGCCGGTCCTGCCACGGCCCATGTTCGGCGCCTCGCCGGTCACGGCCGCGGCCACCTCGCTCCACTTCGTCTCGCCGCTCGCCCTCGAATCGGGGCTCGACGAGCAGCTGGCCGTCCGCCGGCGGCTGGTCCCTGTCGCGGACGTACGCCGGCGCGGCAAGGCCTCCATGCCCCTCAACGACGCTCTGCCCAGGATCGAGGTGGCGCCCGACACGTTCGAGGTCCGCATCGACGGCGACCTCGTCGAGCCGGCTCCCGCTGCCAGTCTGCCCATGGCACAGCGTTACTTCCTGTTCTGATCAGCGAGATCTGATGAACCCAGCCCTGCTCCTCATCGCCGACTCCCGCCTGCCGGCCGGCGGCCACGCCCACTCGGGCGGCGTCGAACGCGCCGTCGCGTCGGGGGCGGTGCACGACGTGCCGTCGTTGTCCCGCTTCCTTCGGGGGCGGCTGCACACGGCCGGCGCGCTCGCCGCCGCCCTCACCTCCGCCGCCGCGCTCCAAGCCTCCTGTACGCCGATCAGCCCGGCCCCGGACACCACCGAAGCGGGGACCAGGGACGTGACTGAGGCCCCGCCCGCCACCGAGGGCGGCGCAGAAGGCGGCGACGACCGGGAGTCACCTTGGGTGCGGCTGGATGACGAGGTGGACGCGCGGACCGCTGCGCCGGCGCAACGGGAGGCCTCCAGGACGCAGGGCAGGCTGCTGCTCCGGGTCGCCCGGCGGGTGTGGCCGTCGAGCGTCCTGGACGAGCTGGCGCGGACCGTCCCCGATCCCCACCACCCCATCGCCCTCGGTGTGGCGGCCCACGCGGCGGGGGCCACTCCGGAGGAGGCGGCCCTGGCGGCGGCGTACCATGCGATCAGCGGCCCGGCCACGGCAGCGGTCCGGCTGCTCGGCCTGGACCCGGTCGCCGTGCACGCGCTGCTGGCCGCCTTCACCCCCGATCTCACCGCCGTAGCCGCCCAAGCCCATTTCGCCGCCACGAGCGCATACCCGGCGCCTCATCTCGCCCCGCGCTGGGAGGCGCTGCCCGCGTACTCAGCACCAGCACTGGATCTCCTGGCCGAGCAGCACGCACAGGCCGAGATCAGGCTGTTCGTCTCATAAGGAAGGACCCCTGCATGGGAGCCAATCACGACGACCACCACCACGCACCCGACGGCCGCGGCCGGGCGCTGCGGCTGGGGGTGGGCGGCCCGGTGGGCAGCGGCAAGACGGCCCTGGTGGCCGCGCTGTGCCGGACCCTGGGCCCGTCGCTGTCCCTCGGCGTGGTGACCAACGACATCTACACCACCGAGGACGCCGACTTCCTGCGCCGGGCCGGCGTGCTCGACGCCGAGCGCATCCTGGCCGTCGAGACGGGCTGCTGCCCGCACACCGCCATCCGCGACGACATCGCCGCGAACCTCGACGCCGTCGAGACCCTGGAGCACCGGTTCGGGCCGCTGGACCTGGTGATCGTGGAGAGCGGCGGCGACAACCTGACGGCGACGTTCAGCCGCGGGCTGGCCGACGAGCAGATCTTCGTCCTGGACGTGTCGGGTGGTGACAAGGTGCCCCGCAAGGGCGGTCCCGGGGTCACGACAGCGGACCTGCTGGTCGTCAACAAGACCGATCTGGCTCCGATGGTGGGCGCCGACCTGGGGGTGATGGCACGGGACGCGGCGAAGGTACGCGGGCAGCGGCCGGTGCTGTTCACGTCCATCAGGCAGGACCCTACGGCGGCCACCGTCGCGGACTGGGTCTCCGAACGCGTGATGGCCTGGTCCCACACGCACGCGACCCCCGTCTCCTGATGCCTTCCCCACCGACCGGCCCCACCGGCTCCATCGCGCTCCCCGAACCCGCCGGCGGCGACGTCCGGACCGGGGAGCGCGCGGGGCGCGGGACTGCCGATGGAGGGCTGGGGCGACGGAGGGCGATGCGGGCCCATGCCGCCGTGGCGACCTCGCTGTCGGTGGACGGCAGGACCGTGGTCGGGCGGCTGGCCTCGGCGCCGCCGCTGACCCTGCGTCAGACCGGCCCGTACACCGTCCACCTCGTCTCCACGGCCGCCGGGCCGCTCGGCGGGGACCGGTTGGCGCTGGACGTGGACGTCGCTCCCCGTACCACTCTGGAGCTGGGATCGGTGGCGAGCACGCTCGTCCTGCCCGGCGAGGGCGAGTCCGAGATGCTGATCACCGCGCGGGTGGGCGCGGGCGCGACGCTGCGGTTCACCCCCGAGCCCACGGTGCTCGCCGCCGGCTGCCGGCACCGCCTGATCGTACGGCTCGCTCTGGAGCCGGACGCGAGCGTGTTGTGGCGCGAGGAGATCGTCTTCGGCCGGTACGGCGAGGAGCCGGGCCGCTGCCACGCCCGCTTCGACGCCACCTGCGCCGGCCGCCCGCTGATCAGACAGGAGTTCACCGTCGGCGACCCGGCGCTCGACACCTCACCGGCCGTCTTCGGCGCGGCCCGCTGCGTCGGCACCACGTTCCTCACGGCGACCGCCAAGGAAGCGCTCGTGGCGGACGGGGTCGCGGTCCTGCCGCTGGCGGCGTCGGGAACCTTGGTGTCAGCCCTGGCCGGTGACGCGGTGGAGCTGCGTTCGCGCCTGAAATGGGGAGAAAAGGCAGCTTCCGTCGATGGTGACGACTGCGTTGCGTACGGTGGCCGGACGGGCGGCCCCGGCATACAGTGATCGTGTGGCCGACGACCTCAAGCCCGCACCCACCGGCACCCGTCGCGGCCACGCGCTGGCCGTGTCCGCCGCCGGGGCGCTCCTGGTGTTCTGCGCGGTGCTGCCCTGGGCGGGCCTGGAGGCGAAGATCGGCCTGATCGGCGGCGGGGTGAGCGCCGACGTGCGGGGCATCGACGATGCGTTCGGCGTCTACGCGCTGGTGGCGGGGCTGGTGGCGCTGGCGTGCGGCCTGGCCGGGCTGCTGGCCCATCCGAGGCTCGCCGCCCTGGCCGTCGTCCCTGGCGCGGTGGCCGTGCTGGCGGTGGTGATGTTCGTCACCGAGGGCAGCGGCGTGCAGGACCGGATCTCCTTCGACCTGGGGCTGCTGTCGGTCGCGCCGGTGATCAGGTTCGGCTGGTTCGCGGCGCTGGCGTGTTCGCTCGGGGTCGTGGTGCTGTCGGTCCTGGCGTTGTTCCGCCGCGTACGGACCGGCCCCGATCAGTCGTAGAAGCCCAGCCGCCGCAGCTGCTTGGGGTCGCGCTGCCAGTCCTTGAGCACGCTGATCCGCAGATCCAGATAGACCCGCGTGCCGAGCAGCGCCTCGATCTGCTTACGGGCCTGGGTGCCCACCTCGCGCAGCCGCTCCCCCTTGTGCCCGATGACGATCGCCTTCTGTGACGGCCGCTCCACGAACAGGTGCGCGTAGATGTCCAGCAGGTCGTCTCGCCCCTCGCGGGGCAACATCTCGTCGACCACCACGGCGATGGAGTGGGGCAGCTCGTCGCGTACGCCCTCCAGCGCCGCCTCCCTGATCAGCTCCCCCACCAGCACCTGCTCCGGCTCGTCGGTGAGCTGCCCGCCCTCGTAGAGCGGCGGCGACTCCGGCAGGTGCTCGATCAGCACGTCCGCCACCACGTCGAGCTGGTCGCCCGCGTGCGCGGACACCGGCACGATCGCCGCGAACTCCGCGATCTCCGACACCGCCAGCAACTGCTCGGCGATCCGCTCCTTGGGCGCGAGGTCGCACTTGGTCACCACGGCCACGACGGGCGTCTTCTTCACCGCGGACAGCTTGTCGGCGATGAACCGGTCGCCCTTGCCGATCGGCTCGTTGGCCGGCACGCAGAAGCCGATCACGTCCACCTCGGTGAGCGTCGACAACACCAGGCTGTCGAGCCGCTCGCCGAGCAGCGTGCGGGGCCGGTGCAGACCCGGCGTGTCCACGATGACCAGCTGGGCGTCGGGGCGGTGCACGATGCCCCTGATGGCCCGCCTGGTGGTCTGCGGCTTGGACGAGGTGATGGCCACCTTGGTGCCGACCAGGGCGTTCATCAGCGTGGACTTGCCGACGTTCGGCCTCCCCACGAAGCAGGCGAATCCGGCGCGATGGTTGTCAGGCGAAGTCACATTCTGCATTCTGTCCCATCAACGAGCGTGTTCACGCCACCAGGTGAACGCCTCGGGCGCCACGAGCGGCATCCAGGTGGTCGTGGGCAGCTCGGGGAGCTCGTCCTCGGTCACCCACCGGTAGCCGGTGATCTCGGCGCCGTCGGGCTCGGGGACGCCCGAGACGATCGTGCAGCCGTAGACGGCGATGACGTAGGCGCACTGGTGGCCGTTGGGGTATCTGGCGCGGAACTCGGGGCCGCCGTACACGCCGATAAGCCCGCGTACCGCGATCTCGATGCCGAGCTCCTCATGCAACTCCCTGGCCACGGCGTCCTGCGGGCGCTCGTCGGGATCGATGCCGCCGCCCGGCGCCGCCCAGAGCCCGACGTCGCCGTGGCGAGCCACCAGCAGCCGGCCCGCGTCGTCGAACACGAACCCGGACGCCGACGGCAGCATGAGCAACTCGGAGCCGATCTTCTCCCGCAACCTGGCCAGGAACGGCGACATCGGCATGTCAGCCCCGCAGCGTGCCGTCGGGACCGGCCACGAGCAGCGACTTGACGCCCAGCTCCGCGGCCACGGCCGCATCGCCGGGGCCCGGCTCGCCGTCGGTCACGAGCGCGACCGCCTCCAGGGAACGTGCGCCGCTGGAGATCGCCATGGCCACCGCCACCTGCACGGCCGACAGCGTGAGCGCGGCAAGGGCCACGTTGGTCGCCGAGTACGTGCGTCCGGTCTCGTCGCGTACGGCAGCCCCTTCGGCGGTGCCGTTACGCGCCCTGGCCGCCCGCGCCAACGTGATGATCTTGCTGTCTTCAGGATCGAGAGTCACGCGCACTAGGTTATGCGCCGGCCATCGCCAAGGCGGCGGCGACCACCTTGCGCGTGCGGGCACTGTCCACGTCGTTCATGCCGGTGTGGACGACCGACACGATCGTGTCGCCCACCCGGGAGACCACGACGTCCAGCGCGTACGGGTACCCGTGCAGGCGGCCCTGCAGCCGCGCCCCCACGGCCTCGTCGCCGGCGTCCTCGACCTGCAGCTCGCTCAGCCGCAGGTCGGTGCCCGAGGAGGTGCGTACCGCCCGGCACGACTCCCGTGCCCTGGCCAGCGCGTCGAGGTGCTCCTCGGCCTCCTCTCCCGCGTACTTGGCCAGGCCCACCCCGGCCTGCTCGCCCAGCCCGTCACCCTGGTAGCTGACCGCCGCCTGGGCGGTCAGCGCGTGCCTGGGCGCGCGCCCGCCGACCGGTTCGAACAACGCCCGGCAGTTCCGGTCCGTGGGGCCGAACGGCATCCGCCACGCCTGGTCCGGTCGTGCCGTGAAGCCGTCAGGCAGCCGCGGCTCCTTGCTGAGCGCCTCGCGCAGCTGGGCCACGGCCTTCGGGTCGATAAAGCTCTCCGCGCCCCCGCCGCCGCATCCCGCCAGGGTGCAGGCGAGCAGGGCGCAGGCGATGACCACCTGTCTTCGTCTCATGATCCCCCCTGGCGCGAAGCCTCCCCCACCGACTAATGCGGCAATCCATCGGAGTTCCCACCAACACGCAAAAAGGGTGTCCTCATCCGGTTTTCCGGATGAGGACACCCTTTACGCCGATCAGCGTCTCAGCCGGCTACCCGACCGGGACGCTGTCGTCCCCCCTGGATCCATCCTCTCGCCGCGAACCCCACCCGGCGATCGGATGCTTCCCCTCTGACACCCACCGCACTGGATGTCGTGATGAGAGAGTGCCGGAGGGCGCTTGCAGAAGACTTGTAGAACGCTTGCGGCATCCATCCACATTTATCCTCGCCTGTCACGCAGGCTGCCCCGCCGCCCTTTCCCGCGCCACTCGGCCCGGCCGGCGGATCGTGCACCTGCCGGCCGCCCACTCGCCGGACGTCGCGCGATCCGCACCTGCGACCCTCTCGCATGACCCGAAATGCGGCGGGTGACGGAGGACCGCAGGCAGCCGCGGCAACGCGGGGAAAAGCGAAGCTAGTCGCGTTCGGCCGCGGCGGGGACGGCCTCGTCCTCCGGAGGCGTGACGCGGCGGGCCACCACGGTGCTGATGCGGTTGCGGCGCCCCGCGAGAGTCTCCGCGGTGAGCGACAACCCCGCCACCTCCGAGTGGGACCCGGCGATCGGCACCCGGCCGAGGGCGTGCGCCAGCAGGCCGCCCACCGTCTCCACGTCGTCCACGTCGATCTCGACGCCGAACAGCTCGCCCAGCTCGTCGACCGGCATCCGGGCCGTCACCCGCAGGCCACCGTCGGGGACACGCTCGACGCGCGGGGACTCCTGGTCGTACTCGTCGGTGATCTCGCCGACGATCTCCTCCAGCACGTCCTCGATCGTGACCAGACCGGCGGTGCCGCCGTACTCGTCGATGACGATGGCCATGTGGATCTGCCTGGCCTGCATCTCCCGCATGAGCTGGTCGATGGGCTTGCTCTCGGGCACGTAAGCGGCCGGGCGCATGATCGACTCGACCGGCTCCTTGCCGCCGCCCTCACCCGACTCGTGGATCTTGCGGGCGATGTCCTTGAGGTAGGCGATGCCGACGACGTCGTCCTCGTTCTCGCCCGCGACCGGAATGCGGGAGAAGCCGCTGCGCAGCGCCAGCGACAGAGCCTGGCTGATGCTCTTGCCGCGCTCGATGTAGACCATGTCGGTGCGGGGCACCATGACCTCGCGCACCAAGGTGTCGCCCAGCTCAAAGACCGAGTGGATCATCTCGCGCTCGTCCGGCTCGATCACCCGGCGCTCCTCGGCCAGGTCCACCAGGTCACGCAGCTCGGCCTCGGAGGTGAACGGGCCGTCGCGGAACCCCTTGCCGGGCGTCAGCGCGTTGCCCAGCAGGATCAGCAGCTTGGGGAGGGGGCCGAAGATGCGCGTCAGGCCGTAGACGATGGGGGCGCTGGCGAGCGCGATCGGCTCGGCGTGCTGGCGGCCCAGCGTACGGGGCATGACCCCGACCACCACATAGCTGACCACGATCATCACGGCCGCGGCCCACACGTAGGCCCAGCCCTGGTCGTGCATGATGTCGATGAACAGCAGCGTCGCGATGACCGTGGCGATCAGCTCGCAGCTCAGCCGCAGCAGCAGGAGCAGATTGAGGTAACGCGGCGGGTCGGTCACGATGGCCTGCAACCGCACCGCGCCCCGCTTGCCGTCCCGGAGGAATTCCTCGGCCCGCACCCTGGAGATGCGCGTCAGTGCGGTTTCCGCACTGGCGATCAGGCCACCGATGATCACGAGGCCGATGGCTGACAACAACCAGGCGTTCACCGCGGGTCGCGCACCTCCTGCCACGACTCCAGGAGCTGCGCCTGGAGCCCGAACATCTCTTTGTGCTCCTCCGGCTCCGCATGGTCGTAGCCGAGCAGATGCAGGATGCCGTGCGTGCACAGCAGCTCGAGCTCGTCGACCGTGCTGTGCCCGGCCTCCTTCGCCTGCCGGGCGGCCACCTGCGGGCAGAGCACGACGTCCCCGAGGAGCGCGGGGTCGGCGGGGCTGTCGGAGTCGCCGCGCGCACCACCGCCGGGGCGCAGCTCGTCCATCGGGAAGGACAACACGTCGGTCGGGCCGGGCTCGCCCATCCACTTCTCGTGCAGCTCCGCCATGGCGTCCTCGTCGACGACCACGAGGGACAGCTCGGCGAGCGGGTTGATGCCCATCTCGCCGAGCACGTGCGCGGCCAGCGCGACGAGACCCTCCTCGTCGACCCCGACGCCGGACTCGTTGTTGATCTCGATGCTCACGGTCGCCGCTTCCCCCGGTGCTGGATCGGCTTCGGCTCCTGGGAGGCCCGCGTGGCGTCGTAGCGCCCGTAGGCGTCCACGATCTCGCTCACCAGCTTGTGCCGGACCACGTCGGCGCTGGACAGCCGGGCGAAGTGGATGTCGGGGATGCCGTCCAGGATCTCCTGGACCACCCGCAACCCACTCACCGTGCCCGCCGGCAGGTCCACCTGCGTCACGTCGCCGGTCACCACGATCTTGGAGTTGAAGCCGAGCCGGGTGAGGAACATCTTCATCTGCTCGGCCGAGGAGTTTTGCGCCTCGTCGAGGATGATGAAGGCGTCGTTGAGGGTGTTGTGGGTCAGGAGAAAGTCCTCGGTGACGTAGAGCGAGTCCTCAGCAGCCACTTGGATGCACACACACTCCGCCGTGCCACGCGGCTCGATACGGTCCACGTAGCGCATGGGGTGACCGCCCCCGTACGCCTTGTAGATCTCCGCCTTCCGGGACAACCTGAAGGGCTCGATGCCCTCCGGAAGCCGGATGTCGAGGATGTACGCGTCGTGGCGGTGGCGCACCTGCCGCCCCCTCGCCTCTCCCGGCTTGCGCCCTCTCGCCGGGCGTGTGCGCCAGTAGGCCACGCCCCCGAGAGACTGGACGAGGAAGACGACGTCGTCACGGAGCCGCGGCGATACGGTGGTGAATTGGATCCCGCACGTGCGGCTCTCCTGGGTGACAGGACCTCCGTCAGCGTCGAGCAGACCCTGAAGAACTGCGATCCTGATCTCCGGCGTATTACGGAGATAGACCTCAGGGACGAACTTCGTGTGCGAGCCGCGGCCGGACAGCTGCAGCCGCCGCATTACATCAGTGATCGGATTGGCGATCGTCACGCTCTCTCCGGGCTGCCTCACCCGATTGAGCACGTAGTCCGGTCCGCCCTTCCACCTCGCCTGAACGCCGGGAAGAGCCTGCTCGAGCGCCTCGACGAGCTCCCGGTCGTTCGTCGCGAAACTGGGGGTCGTCGATCCGGTGATGCACCCGTCCCCCAGGAGCAGGCCGAGCGCGTAGGGATCCATGGGCACCGGCTGCTCGGGGAAGCAGACGGGCGCGCTCAGCAGCGGCAACTCCCACTTGCGATAGTGCGCCGTCCGCAGGTCGCCGAGCATCTCTTTCGTCTGCAGCACCCG
Source organism: Nonomuraea turkmeniaca (assembly GCF_005889735.1). Taxonomy (GTDB): domain Bacteria; phylum Actinomycetota; class Actinomycetes; order Streptosporangiales; family Streptosporangiaceae; genus Nonomuraea; species Nonomuraea turkmeniaca. The sequence continues at coordinate 2,463 of NZ_VCKY01000175.1, read as the reverse complement.
CCACGGCTTGCCTCGATGGGCGTCGTCACGGGTGCGGACAGTCCAGAGGTGGTCTTCGGAGGCGAGCACCGAGGAACCGTCCTGGCTGTAGAGCCGATAGATCTTCTGCTCTCCCTGCGGATACACGCCGATCACAGGAGTCGGCTCGCCGTTCGACCCGATGACGAGGTCACCGACCTCCAACTCGCCAATGGAGCGCCACCCGTCCGGGGTCAGCACGCCAGTGCCGAGCGGTTGACTACGGCCCCGCATATACGCGAGGGGCGCGACCTCGATGGTGCCGGCGGCCATCAGCTTCGGGATCGAGTCGGGGTCGATCATGTCGTGCAGCGCGTCGTAGAGCGGCCGCAGGTAAGGATCGATCTTCTCGTAGAGCGTGCCGGGCAGAAAGCCCAGCCGCTCCCCCGCCTCGACGGCGGGGCGGGTGAGGATGATCCGGTTGACCCGCTTCTCCTGCAGCGCCCGCACGGCCTTGGCCATGGCGAGATAGGTCTTGCCGGTGCCGGCCGGGCCGATGCCGAACACGACCGTGTGCTTGTCGATGGCGTCGACGTAGCGCTTCTGGTTGACGGTCTTCGGCCTGATCGTGCGCCCGCGCGAGGACAGGATGTCGAGGGAGAGCACCTCGGCCGGGCGGTCGGAGGTCATGCGGAGCATGGCGATGCTGCGCTCGACCGCGTCGGGGGTGAGCTCGCCGCCGCTGCGCAGCACCTCGACGAGCTCTTCGAAGAGCCGCACCACGGTGCCGCTCTCATCGGGGCTGCCGGTCACGGTGATCTCGTTGCCCCGTACGTGGATGTCGGCCCTGAAAGCGCCCTCGATGACGCGTAGCAGCTCGTCGCGGGAGCCAAGGAGGCTGACCATTGGGTATTCGTCCGGAATCAGCACCTTGGCTTGAGTGCGCGAGGGAGGTGCCGTTCGACGGGATTCGTGTAGTTCGGACATGGGCAGGCCAGCGGCCTGATGCCTCCCGGTCTCTTTCGGTGTGCTTCTCCGCCCATGGTATCCGGGGCAAGGCGGATTGCTCTCCTCAATATCAGCCCGGGGGCCAGGTCAGGTCGCGCCCGCCCAGGACGTGGGCATGCACGTGGAAAACGGTCTGGCCGGCGCCGAGGCCGGTGTTGAAGACGACCCGGTAACCGCTGTCGGCCACCCCCTCCAGCACGGCCACCGCGTGGGCGGTCTTCAGCACCTCGTCGGCCAGCCCGTCGTCCGCGTCGGCCAGCACCGCCGCGGTGGCGTGGTGTCCTTTCGGGATCACCAGCACGTGAGTGGGAGCCTGCGGATTGATGTCGCGGAAGGCCAGTGTCCTGCCGGTTTCGTAGACGATCTCGGCGGGAATCTCCTTGGCGACGATTTTGCAGAAGAGGCAGTCGTTCACAGCAGCACCCTATCGAGAGCCCTTCCGTTGGCGAGTCTGTTGCGAATCGGTAATCCTCTGTGTCGTGCGTGAGAAGATCCGCGCGGTTAGGGTGTGTGTGCGACACTTCAGAACAAAAGACGATTCAGGGTCGGGCGAGCGCCACCTGGCGAGGACACGACTGGCGTAATGCACCCTAAGGAACCGGGGAAACCTCAAGAACCGGAAGAGCGTAAACCCTCTGGGAAGGCCGCGCGTCCCACTGATGTGACCACCGAAACCCTTCTGGCCGACAGGTCGATGGGGGCGGTGCCGGTCGGGTGGGATGCCGATATGGCTGTTACCGCGCTGTACAGCGCGCATTTTCGGTCATTGGTGCGTCTCGCTGTGTTGCTCGTGCGCGACACGGCAACGGCTGAGGAGGTCGTGCAGGATGCGTTCGTCGCCATCCATGGCGCCTGGCGTAGGCTGCGTGACCCCGACAAAGCACTCGCCTACCTCCGTCAATCTGTCGTCAACCGGTCCCGTTCCGTGCTGCGTCACCGCGCGGTCGTCGAGAAGTATGCTCCCAAGGGTCTGCCTGACGCCCCGAGCGCCGAGAACGGCGCGATCGGCGAGCTGGAACGCTCCGCCGTCATCGAGGCGTTACGGGCCCTGCCGACCCGGCAGAGAGAAGCACTGGTCCTGCGGTATTACGGTGATCTGTCCGAGGCTGAGATCGCCCACGCCATGGGCATCAGCAAGGGCGCGGTCAAGAGCCACACCGCACGTGGCATGGCCGCACTGCGATCCGTCCTGGAGAAAATGTCATGACCCACCCCCCCGACGAGCACGGCGACTTCCTGCGCCGTGCGCTCCGCGCGGAGGCGGACGCGGTCGTGCCCTCGCCGGACGGACTGGAGATCATCCGCGCCCGGATCGAGCGGCGCGGCGTACGTAACCTGTTCTGGTGGCGTGCGGGCGCGGCCGCCGCCAGTGCCGTGCTGGTGGCGGGGGCGATCGTGATGGCCGTCCCCGAACTGCGTACCCAGATCACCAACGGGCCCGTCGACGTGGTGGGCAACGAGACGTCCTCCAAGGTCCCGTCCAATTCCTCCACCACC
>NZ_VCKY01000174.1 GCF_005889735.1 Nonomuraea turkmeniaca | reverse complement strand
AAGCGGTGGCCGGCTATCTGGCCGAGCACCGCATCGATCACGTCAAGGCCGTCCCCTCCCACCTGGCCGCCCTCACCGCCGCGGCCGGGGTGGAGCGGATCCTGCCCGCCCGGTCGCTGGTGCTGGGTGGTGAAGCGGCGCCGGCGGCGTGGGTGGCTGACCTGGTGGCGGTGGCTGGGGATCGGCGGGTGTTCAACCATTACGGGCCGACCGAGGCCACCATCGGGATCGCCACCACCGAACTGTCGGCCGACACGCTGGCCGGTGGGGTGGTGCCGGTGGGCACGCCGATCGCCAACACCCGCCTGTATGTTCTCGATGAGGCGCTGAACCCGGTTCCGGCCGGAGTGGTCGGCGAACTCTACGCCGCCGGCGCCTCCCTGGCCCGAGGGTATGTGGGCCGTCCCGGTCTGACCGGTGAGCGGTTCGTGGCCTGCCCCTTCGGGGGTTCGGGTGAGCGCATGTACCGCACCGGCGACCTCGCGAAGTGGACCCCGGACGGGCAGGTGGTGTTCGCCGGTCGGGCCGATGAGCAGGTGAAGATCCGCGGGTTCCGGATCGAGCCGGGCGAGATCGAGGCCGCCCTGCTGGCCCACCCCGAGGTCGCCCAGGCGGCGGTCGTCGCCCGCGAGGACACCCCCGGCGACAAACGCCTGATCGCCTATGTGGTGTCGGCCGACGGCGACACGGTGGACGACAGGCTGCGCGACTACCTGGCCCAGCGGCTGCCCGACCACATGGTCCCCTCAGCCGTCGTGACGCTGCCCGAACTACCGCTGACGGCCAACGGCAAACTCGACCGCAAAGCCCTGCCCGCACCCGAGTACACCACCACAGCCGCCGAGGCGTCGCGGAAGCTCGGCACGGGTGCCGCCTCGGCCCTGCAGATCCTCGTCTCCGAGGTGTTCGCCGAAGTAGTCGGCGTGCCGGCGGTCGGGATCCACGACGACTTCTTCGAACTCGGCGGACACTCCCTGCTGGCCGTCACGCTCGTGACGCGGTTGCAGGAAAGAGGCGTGTCCCTCTCCGTACGCAACGTATTCGCCGGCCCGACGGTGGCCGGCCTCCTCGATCAGATCAGCCTGTCCTCGGTCGGCGACTCACTCGGCAGGCTGCTGCCGATCCGTCCCCAGGGGGATCGGGCACCGATCTTCTGCGTCCACCCCGGCACCGGTCTGAGCTGGTGCTACCGGCCGCTGACCCGGTTCGTCCCGGACGGCGTTCCGCTGTACGGGTTGCAGGCCGCCGGATTCGACGGCGAAACCGAGCCGGCGCGGAGCGTCGCGGAGATGGCGGAGGACTACATCGAGCAGATCCGCACGGTGCAGCCGCACGGCCCGTACCATCTCATGGGCTTCTCCTTCGGCGGAGTACCCGCACACGAGATCGCCGTGCGACTGCAGGCCGCAGGGGAGACCATCGCTTCCCTGGTCATCTTGGACGCCTATCCGTTCCGCCCGGGGGACCAGGAGCCCGAGGTGGCGCCGGCCACGGTCGACCCGGACGGCCTGGAGCGCCTGGCGGCGAGATTCCGTGAGGAGGCGGGCGAGGTCCTCGGCGGCATCTCCGATGACGAAGTGCTCCTGGCCGCGAAGATCTTCACGAACAACACGGCGATCAGGAGAGCTCACCGCCCCGGGATCTTCGAGGGCGACGTGCTGGTTCTCACCGCCGGAGTGCACGACGAGGGCAGGGCTCCGGACGTCAGCAGCTGGGAGCCGTACGTGCGCGGGGAGATCTCAGAGGTCAGCATGCCCTCCCGGCACACGGACATGATGCAGCCCGACACGCTGCGCCAGGCCTGGCAGGCGATAGCCGAGTGGCTGGAGGCCAAGGGCTGAGACCGCTCCGTGGCCCGGCGTACGCGCTGGATGGCGAAGGGCGCTCAGACGGTCAACGCAGCGCCGCGACCTCGGATTCGATGAACGCCACGAGCCGCGCGACGCCTTCCTCGATCTCGGCGTGCGACAGATAGCTGATGGACAGCCGGATGGTGTGGTCGCCCCCGCCCTCCGGGTAGAAGTACGCCATCGGCGTCCAGATGACGCCGAAGTCCTGCGCGGACCTGGTCAGCGCGGCGTTGCCGGCGAGGAAGGGCACCTGCAGGGTCAGGAAGAATCCCCCGGCGGGGGTGTTCCAGCTCACGCCGAGCGCCTCTCTGCGCTCTGCCGGCAACCGTGTCTCCAAGGTCTGGAGCGTCCAGCGCATGGCGTCGCCGTAGTAGGCGGCCGTCTCTGTGTTCAGCTCCGAGATCCGGCCGCCGGACGTGAGCAGCGCGCCCGCCACCGCCGCCTGGCTGAGCGGTGAGGTGTTCACCGTGATCATGCTCTTGACCTTGGCCAGTTCGTCCGCCAGCAGGCCGGCGCCACCGTCGACGGTCCGCACCGCCTGGTCGGCGACGACGAACCCGACACGCGCCCCGGGGAAGACGGTCTTGGCGTAGGAGCCGAGGTGGATCACCCGCCGGTTGCCGTCGAGCGATTTGAGCGTGGGCACCTGCGCGCCGGGACTGACCAGCCGGTAGGGACTGTCCTCCAGGATGAGGAGGTCGAGCCGCTCGGCCAGTTCGAGCAGGTCGCGCCGGGCCTCCAACGGCATGGTGACCCCCGACGGGTTCGAGTGGTCCGGGATAACATAGACGGCCTTGGGCCGTCGTCCGCGCGCCCGTTCCGCCATGACGGCGGCCTCCAGGTCGGCACATGACAGCCCGCTCGCCCGCTCCTCCACGGCGGTCACGGCGACGTCCAGCAGCCGGGCCGCGCCGGTGATGCCCACGTAGCACGGGCTGGAGACCAGCAACACGTCGTCGGGGCCGGACATGAGCACGCGCAGCGCCAGGAACATCGCCTCCTGGCAGCCGACCGTGACCACTATCGACTCGGGTGGCACGTCGATGCCTTCGTCCGCGCGCAGCGAGTCGGCGATGAGCTCACGGATCTGTCCCGCGGCGGGGCCGTACTGGAACACGGCGTCGCGCACCTGAGCCGGCGAGCGGCCTTGGGCGGCCAGATGATCCAGATAGCGCCGGACGTAGGTGAAGATCTGCTCGGTGTCGAAGAACCCGTCATATGGGCGTCCGGGGGCGAAGGACACCGCGTCGGGGTAGCGCAGCGTCACCTCGTTCAGGAAGTTCATCGTGTCCATGACCGGGTCGCTGACGCTGGCATGCAGGTCTTCCCGCCGCAGTGGTCCCCCGCTCACGGCGACCGGCCGCGGCCGGGGTTCCCGCCGTTCGTCGCGGACGCCGGCGCCCGCGGGGGCGGGACGGACGAGCTCGGGTCCGATGTCGGCGATGGTGCCGACGCCGGCGAGCGTCATCGCGTCGGTCAGCTCGCTCAGCAGGATGTTCAGCACGCCCGTCACGCCCTCGGCACCGCCCACCGCGAGACCGTGCAGGACCGGACGGCCGAGGAACACCGCGTCGGCGCCGAGCGCGAGCGCGGCGAGCACGTCACGCCCGCGGCGTACCCCGCCGTCGAGCAGGATGGGGACACGCCCGGCCACCGCCGCTGCGATCTCCGGCAGGACGTCGAGCGTTGCGGGGACGCCGTCGAGCTGCCGGCCGCCGTGGTTGGACACCACGATGCCGTCCGCCCCGGCCTCGGCCGCGCACACCGCGTCGGTGTCGGTGAGGACGCCCTTGACCAGGATCGGCAGCGAGCTGACCGAGCGCAGCCAGTCCACCACCGACCAGTCGAGGTCCGGGGCGAACTCGGCGCTCGCGTGTGCGGCGGGCACCGCGAAACCGTCTCCGGAGAGGTTGGCGGGTGCGATCCCCGGTGGCAGCCGGAAGCCGTTGCGCAGGTCCCGCAGCCTGCGGCCGAGACGGGGCGCGTCGACGGTGAGGACGAGCGCCTCGAAGCCGGCGAGCTCCGCCCGTTCGATGAGGTTCTCGATCATCGGACGATCGCGCAGGCAGTAGATCTGGAGCCACAGCGGGACGCCGTCGCTGCCGGCGGCGAGTTCCTCGACGTCGCGCCCGGCGAAGGTGCTGATCACCACCGGCACCTTCGCCGCCGCCGCCGTCCCCCGCACGGTGGCGAGCTCGCCCATCGGGTGGGCCAGGGTCTGGTACGCCAGCGGCGCGATCGCCACGGGGGCGTCCCAGGTGCGGCCGAGGACCTTGGCGGCGGTCTCCGGCCGGCTCACGCCACGCAACATCCGCGGGCGCAGCCACATCCTGTCGAACGCCTCGGCATTGGCCGCGAGGGTTCGTTCCTCACCGGCGCCGCCCTCGAAGAAATCCCAGATCGCGGGGTCGAGCCGAGCTTGGGCCGATCGCGCGAAGTCACCGAGTGTTAATTCCATCGCCTGTCCTCCGCAGCCGATAATCCAGCCGACATGTCACTCGCGATACGAATACCTGAAGAATGGAGCGCAGGGAAATTGGATATACAAATCCCGGCCGATCCTCTCATGCCGCCCTGCTGTCCAAAAAGAGGCGCCCGTTTTCCGCCCGCGATGCGCCGGAAAATATTTGCGCGGCATGGTTGACAGCGCCGCGGAGGCGATTCCCTGAAACGGATCGGCCGGCGATTCGAATCCGGCCGGCGGCCGCAGCGGTGCGAGGGGCGCTTGCGGTCAGGGCACGACGTGCGCACCCCTGACCCGCCGCGATCAGCAGGTGGGCGTCACCGGCACGGACCAGCCGCGGGTACGCAGCTCGGCGGCCAGCAGCGGCGCGGAATCCGGGTCGACGGCCAGCTCCACCACACCGACCGAGCGGCCCGGCAGGTGGTCGATCGTGACGTCTTCGATGTTGATGCCAGCCACTCCGGCCGCCTGGAAGATCAGGGCCAGTTCGCCGGGCCGGTCGGGGACCAGAGCCGTCACCGTCGCCAGGGGCTGCGGCGACCCGCCGTGCTTGGCCGGGATCCGGCCACGCCCGTCGGTGCCTCGGGCCAGCAGATCGGCGACCGGACGTGCCGTGTCGGCGTCCGGACGCCCCAGGTCGGCGACCGGACGTGCCAGGTCGGCGACCGGACGCGCCAGGTCGGCGGGGCCGCCCTCCGCCCGCAGCGCCGCGGCCGTCAACGCCAGATCACGCGCGACCGATTCGATCACGTCGGCGACGGGGTGCGCGTTGGCCCGCAGGATCTCCAGCCAGAGCTCGGGGTCCGCGGCCGCGATCCTGGTGACGTCGCGTGCGCCCTGGCCCGCGAGGTTCACCATGTGCTGCGGGGCCTCGGTGAACCGGGCGGCCATCGCGGCGGACACCACGTGCGGCGCGTGCGAGATCAGGGCCACCGCGCGATCGTGCTCGGCGGCGTCCATGGTGACGGGTGTCGCGCCGCAGCCGGTGACCAGCTCGGTGACGCCGGCGACGACGGCCGGATCGCACTCCTGGGTGGGACAGAGCACCCAGGGTCGGCCCAGGAAGAGGCCGGGGCGGGCGGCCAGCGGCCCCGAGCGCTCGCGTCCGCCCATCGGGTGGCCGGGGACGAAGACCCGCAGGTCGCAGCCGAGTCGCATGGCCTCGGCCAGCGGGGGGCCCTTGACGCTGGCCACGTCGGTGTACGCCGCCGCCACGCCGCGTTTCTGCGCGTCCAGCAACGTCGCGGCGACGGCGGGCGGCGGGACGGCCACCACCGCCAGGTCGGCAGGCTCGCCGGAATCGTCCGGCCAGGGTGTTCCCGCGCCGAGGTCGGCCGCCAGCCGCACCGCGTCCGGGTCCCGGTCGATCAGCAGTACTTCGGTTCCGACCTGCCGCATCGCCAGTGCGATCGACGTTCCGATCAGGCCCGTGCCGATGACGACGATGCGGCCGAGCGCGGGTGCTGCTGCCCGCTGCTCGCTCGCGAGCGCGTGAAGTCCGGACGCGGCCATGGCACCGGCTCTCAATCCAGAACGGCCGGATTAGTGCTGGCCTGCTGGCGCTCGACGGCCTCGTAGAGGGCCTGGATGTTGTTGCTGCCGAAGGTGCGGGCGCCCCGGCGATCGATCAGCTCGTAGAAGAGGGTGCCCCTCGGGTGCCGCGACTCGGTGAAGATCTGCAGCATGACCCCCGAATGATCGCGGTCGGCGAGAATGTTGAGCTCGCGCAGCTCCTCCACCGGGACGCCGATCGGCCCGAGCCTGGCCATCAGCATCTCGTAGTAGCTCGACGGCGTGGTGAGGAAGCGCACGCCCCGCTCGGCGCTCGTGCGCACGGAGGCGGCGATGTCGTCGGTGAGGAACGCGACGTGCTGCACGCCGGCGCCGTCGTGGTCCTTCAGGAACGCGTCGATCTGGCCCTGGTCACGGGTGACATCCGGCTCGATGATCGTGAGGGTGAGTTTCGCCGACTCGCTCTGGACGACCTTGGAGTCCATGGCCTGCGACCCCACGACGATCCGCTCCTCGAAGATCTGGCGCAGGCCGAAGACCTCCTGGTAGTGGTGGACCGTCTCGTCCAGAGTGCCCGCGGGCACGCAGACCGCGAAGTGGTCGATGGTCTTGAGCAGGCCTCCGCCGGAGCGGCCGCAGCTGGTCTCCTCGATGACGGGGGCGAAGGGAGCGGCGGGGCCGCCCTCGCGGGAGACGAAGCGGTGCTCCACGTCGCCGAAGCCGGTCACCGAGGCGAAGACGACCCTGGCGCCTACCGGGCCGGACACTTCGGGAGGGGCGACCGGAGCGGCCCCCCGCTCCACGGCCTCGGCGAAGGCGGCCTGCGCGTCGGAGACACGCAGGCCGATGACGCCCACACCGTCGCCGTGCAAGCGGACGTACTCGGAGGCACGATGATCCATGCTGGTGGGGGAGGTGGCCAGAAGGGTGATCTCGGACTGACGCAACAGGATCGAATCGCACCCACGCAGCCCCGTGCCGGGTCCCCCGCGACCGGCGAGTGCGAAGCCGAAGCAATCGCGTAAATAGGCCGCCGCCTGCTCCGCATCCTCAACGAATAACTCAATGTGATCGATCGCTTGAATGTCCACTTGCCGCCACCTCCATCGGCGCCCCTGACTATCCGGCGCCACTCCGGTCGACCTAGTCAACGACAATCATCAGGCGACCGTCCAACTGAGCGTTCGCGGCGCTTGGACACCCGCCGCGGCTGACTCGCGGAATTACTCTGGCGGCATGGTGAGACGTTGCCGATTATCCGATTGCAGTACTCGGGTTCGGCATCTGGTATTCACCGCAATGATTCATGGGGCGCGAATGCGGCGAAGCCCGGAAGGGTCACGGTGACGGAGAGCCCGCCGTCCGGGTTGGCCGTGGCATGCACGGCGCCGTGGTGGGCGTTGGTGATGGCGGCGACGATGGACAGGCCGAGCCCCGCCCCGCCGGCGGATCCGGTCCGGTCCGGGTCGAGTCTGCGGAATGGCTCGAAGAGCTCATCGACCCTGTCGGGCGGGACGTGCGGGCCGGTGTTGCGGACGACCAACCCGGTGTCGGGGGACAACGCGACCTGGACGTGCCCGCCGGGGTGGTTGTGCCGGATGGCGTTCTGGACCAGGTTGGCCACCAGCCGGTGGAGCATCACCTCATCGCCGGCGACGATGACGGGGCGGGTGGCGATGGAGACGGTGGCAGTGATGCCGCTGCGTTCGGCCGCCGGCTGGTGCTCCGCGACGACCTGCTCGACCAGGACCGAGAGCTCCACCGGGGCCTGCGTGTCGAGGCCGCGTTCGCCCTGCGCGAGGACGAGCAGCCCTTCGATGAGCCGTTCGGACCGTTGAGTGTTGCGCAACAGCTCGGCCCGGATCCAGGAGATCTTCTCCGGTGAGGGGTTGGCCAGGCCGACCTCGATGGCGGTCCGCTGGATGGCGAGCGGGGTGCGTAGTTCGTGGGAGGCGTTGGCGACGAAGCGGCGCTGACTCGCCACCGCGTGCTCCAGGCGGTCGAGCATGGCGTCGAAGGTGTCGGCCAGCTCTTTGAGCTCGTCTTGCGATCCGGAGAGCGCGATGCGCTCGTGCAGGGTTGACAGCGACAGCCGGCGGGCAGTGGCGGTGATGCGGTGCAGCGGTCGCAGCAGCCGCCCGGTGAGCCACCAGCACACCGCGAACGCCAGCACCGCGATCACCACGATGGTGATCAGGGTGATGACCCGCTGCGAGTCCACCAGGTTCTGCTGTATCTCGGCCGTCCAGTCGAGCGAGTCCTCCGGACCCGGCTGCGCGCCGGCCGACCGCGACTCAGAGGGGACGATCGAACAGGTGGCGCCGGGCCCGCACGGCATCTCGCTCACCGCACCCTGCGGCATGTCCTGCAGGTTCCTGCCGACGGCGATCACCTGGAACTCCTGCGCGACGATCAGCGCCCCCAAGGTGATGACCGTGAAGACCCCGCCGTAGAGCAGGGTCATCCGGGTCCGCACCGAACCGCGGGTCATCGGCCACAGCCGCCGCACGGCCCGAAGCAGGCTCACAGCCGATACCCGCTGCCCGGGACGGTGATGATGACGGGCGGCTGGCCGAGCTTGGCCCGCAGCTTGCTCATCGTCACCTTGACGACGGTGGTGAACGGGTCTGTGTGCTCATCCCAGGCCCGCTCCAGGAGCTCCTCGGCGCTGACGGTCGCGCCGCGCGCCCGCATCAGCACTTCGAGCACCCCGTACTCCTTGCGCGACAGAGCCAGGTAGCGGCCCTCGCGGAAGGCCTGCCGGCGCGCGGTGTCCAGGGTGATGCCGGCGTACTCCAGCACCGGCGGCAGCGGCGGGCCGGCCCGCCGGGCAAGTGCGTGGATCCGGGCCACCAGTTCGTCGAAGGCGAAAGGTTTGGCCAGGTAGTCGTCGGCGCCCAGGTTCAGTCCGGTGACCCGGTCGTGCACCGCGCCGGAGGCGGTCAGCATCAGGATGCGGACCGGATCTTCGCGCTGGACCAGCTCGCGGCAGATCTCGTCACCGTGCCGACGGGGGAGGTCCCGGTCCAGGACGAGCACGTCGTAGGTGTTGACCGCGAGGCATTCCATCGCCGCCGCGCCGTCGTAGGCGACGTCGACCGCCATCGCCTGCCCGCGCAGTCCCTCGGCCACGAGGTCGGCGAGGACACGCTCATCTTCGGCCACCAGTATCCGCATGGTCCCATTCCCGCAGATCTGCGATAAGTGGGCGGTTAACGCTAGTGGTCACCGTGGGGAAACCACCATCACCCCTGTCTACCTCACCACGGCCCCGATCCGGGCGATACCAGGTGCATACCGATCATCGGCGGAGTCACCGTCCATGGGCCAGACTGGGTGGCGTGACCCTCGTCGAGAACCTGGTGGCGCACGTACGCGAGGCGTTCGGGTGGAGTGAGGACGTCGTGGTGTCCGCCGGCCCTCGGGGGGCGCTGGGGCAGATCTGGCGGCTGGAGGTCGGACCGGCACGATACGCGCTCAAGGAGATCTTCGCCGAGCCGCCGTCGGAGCCGCTGATCGCGGCGGAGCTGGCGTTCGCGCGGCGGGCGGCCGAAGCGGGGGTGCGGCTGCCGGCCAGCCACCCCGACCGGGCGGGCCGGCACCTGCTCGAGACGCCCGAGGGGACGTGGCTGCGCCTGTACGACTGGATCGACTCGCGGCCCGTCGAACCGGCGGCCCGGTCCACACCACAGGAGCTTGGGACGCTGCTCGCGCGCCTGCACCGGTGCGCGCCCGCGGCGGTCGCCGAGCCGGCCGGCGGGCCGCCCCATCCTTGGTACGACCGGGTTCCCGCGGCTGACGCGTGGGCGCAGGTGTCCGAATCGGACACGGTGTGGGCGGCACGCCTCGCCGACCGGCTGGCCACACTGCCGGAGCTGTGCGCGGCGGTCGCGCCGGCCGATCTCTCCGAGCTGATCGTCTGCCATCGCGACCTGCACCCGGAGAACGTCCTCGCCGATGCCGCCGGTGAGCTGGTGGTCGTCGACTGGGGCGACTTCGGCCCGGCCGCGCCGGGGCGGGAGCTGGCCAAGGTGTTGTTCGACTGGTTCTGCGACGGCCCCGCCGACCTCGGCGCCATGCGCGCCATGTACGAGGCGTACGTGCGCGCGGGTGGTCCGGGACGGATCGCCGAGCCGGCGGACTTCTCCATGCTCGTGGCCTCCCGGGTGAACTTCCTGCTGCTCCAGACCCGGGTCGCGGTCGACCCCACGGCCGAGCAGCGGCACCGCGAGTGGGCGGAACGCGAGATCGACGAGGCACTCCGTATCCTGCCGAGCCCACGGCAGCTGGCCGAGGTGCTCGAGCTCGCACGGGCGGCGGAATCATCGTCGCCGGGACGAGGTGCGCTCTGATGACCTGGTCTGTCAGGTCATCAGCTCCCTCCGCTGAGCCCCGGTCAGTCGTGCCACCACCAGCTCGTAGGAGTGCTCGATCAGCTCCAGCAGCTCCTCATCAGGCACCGAGCCATCGAGGGCCACGGTGTTCCAGTGCCGCTTGTTGAGGTGATAGCCCGGGGTGATCGCGGCATGGCGAGCACGCAGATCCGCGGCCAGATCAGGATCACACTTGAGGCTGATGCTCCCCGGCGGAGGACCCAGCGGCACCAGCGCGAAGATCCGCCCGGCCACCTTGAAGACAGCCACCTCGTCGCCGAACGGGTAGTCCTCCGCCGATCCTGGCTTGGCCAGGCACTCCCTGATCACCTGGTCACGCCGTGAGCCGTCCACGTGCTCGCCTCCCCGTTCTCTAGCTCGACGGCTGGCTGATATTGACCATCCACGGCACGCCGAACCTGTCGACGCACATGCCGAACTCGTCGCCCCAGACCTGCTTCGCCAGGGGCATCGTGACGGTCCCGCCCGTGGACAACTTTTCCCAGTAGCCGCGAAGGCGGTCGGCGTCGTCGCCGCTGAGACTCACCGAGGAGCCCGCCATGGGCTCGTACGGCATGTCGCTGGTGACGTCGCTAGCCATGATCGTGTAGCCGGCGTCGGTCTCCAGCATCGCGTGCATGACCCGGTCGGCATCCGGCGAGTCCGTAGCGCCGGCCTCGCCGAAGGTGTTGAGGGCGAGGTCGCCGCCGAACACGTTCGCGTAGAACTCCATCGCCTGGCGGGCGTTGCCGTTGAACGTGAGGTACGGGTTGAGCCGTGAGGACATGATTCCTCCTGGAACTGCGGGTTTTGGACAAGAGTCCCGGTCAGTCGAGGGGAAGTAGGCGAGGACTACGCTATCGCCCTCGTGTGCCGGGCGACGGGCGACGTCGGCACCACGGCCTCACGCCTGGTCATGGCCAAGGCGCTGCCGCCGCCGGCCGAGGCCGTCGGGTCCGTGCCGGTCGGCGGCGCTGGCGGGGTGGGTGCTGGTCCTTGCCGGTCAAGGTGCCGAGGGGATTGGCGAGCAGCACACGGAGATCGAGGTCGTTGGACACGCGGCGGTTCCCCCACGATACTTGAGCAGGCAAAATAGATTTGCCAGCAAACCTTCAAGAGGAAGCGCTCGATGCCAACGGACGGCCCGACCGTCGATCAAGGTGTGCGGGAGATGATCCTGCTGATGCCGCGGCTGGTCGCGCGTGCCAAGCGCATGGCGATCCCCGAGCAGCTGCAGGACTTCGCACTCACGCCCCGCCACCTGTCGCTCCTGGCTCTCCTGCTGTACGACGGCCCGGCCACGGTCAAGGCGCTGGCCGGGAAGCTCGAGATCGCGTCGACGACGGTCAGCCTGATGGTCGGTGACTTGAGCCGGCAGGGCATCCTCGCGCGGTGTGAGGACGAGCAGGACCGGCGGCGAACCATCGTCAGCATCGCTGGCGGGCACCGCGACGCGATCGAGGGCTGGCTGGCCGCAGGAGCGGACGCCTGGCGTACCGCGCTGGAGCCCTTGAGCCCGTCCGAGCGGCAACTGGTCATCAACGCGCTGCGCACCTATGAGCGCGAGACGATGAGACGCACCCGGCAGCCTGACTGACTTCAACGCCGCCATCGCGGAAGGTCACCGGTCAGCGTCGGTGGTGCGGGTAGGTCGTGCTGATCAGGCGGCTCAGGAAGTGGTCGAGGTCGTCGAGCCCGTAGGAGGCCAGCACGTCGGGCTCTTGGGTGAGCAGGTAGGTCAACGCGCTGTTGATCGTCAGGGTCACTATGGCGGCACTCTCCCGGGTGGCGGGGAGGCCGGCGGCCTGGTGGGCTGCCAGGTGCAGGTCGAGGTCGGCGCGGGTGAGCCGGGCCAGAGTTCGTTGGACCTGGGGGTTTCTCGAGGCCTCGGCGTGCAGCTCGATGTAGGCCAGGACCCGCGGCCGGTTGACCGTCAGGGCACGGTCGATCAACTGGCGCAACAGCGCGAGCAACTGGTCGACGGTGTGGAGCTCTGCCTGTCGAAGTTCGCTCCAGTAGCGCTCGACGCACCGCTCGGCGGCTGCCTGGAGGAGGCTGTCGCGGGTCGGGAAGTAGTTTTTGGCTGTGCCCTCCGGCAGGCCGGCAGCACGGTCCACCGCACGGTGGGTCAGGCCCCTGCCGCCCTGGCCCGCCAGCACCTCGATAGCCGCGTCGCCCAGCTGGTCGCGACGGGCTCTGTTCTCCACCATGGCTCCCTATTCTCTCGCCTGGCTTCATCACCATAGCTGTGGTACTACATATGTGGTGATTGAAATGAATCGAGCTGTCATTGTCGGTGCCGGAGTAGGCGGGTTGACGACCGCGATCGCGCTGCGCGCGATCGGCTGGGACGTCTCGATCTTCGAGCGGTGGCCCCGGATCGTCGGCGAAGGCACGGCGTTGGGCATCCACCCCGACGCCCAAGCCGGCCTGGCCGGTCTGGGGCTGGGGGAGATACTGCGCGAGCGCACCGTGCCCTACCGGCGGGCGGGGGTCCGGACCCCCGACGGCAGGCGCCTGGCCGGCCTGCCGCTGGAGCGCATCGAACGGCGTGGGGGAGCGCCGGTCCGCATGTTGTCGCGAGTCTCGCTGATCGAGATGTTGGTGCAGCAGGTGGACCCGGCGACGATCAGCACGGGCGTGGAGATCACAGATCCCTCCGCGCTGCGCGCTGACTATGACCTGGTGGTCGGCGCCGACGGGGTGCGCAGCGCGGTGCGCCAGGCGTTCTTCACTGGCACGACCGGGCCACGCTACGCAGGCATCGTCGCCTGGCGCGGAGCGATCAAGGGCTTCGAGCCGCAGGACTACGGCGAGACCTGGGGGCGCGGGCAGATGTTCGGGATGACGCCGCAGGCACCGGGGGTGACGAACTGGTACGCGCCCGTGCGCACCCCTGAAGGAGTACGCGAGAGCCTCGACGACCTCCGCGCACGCTTCGCCGACTGGCACGATCCCATCCCGCGCGTCCTGGCGGCGGCCGAGGAGGGTGCCGTGCTGCGACACGAGGTCTACGAGCTGGCGCCGCCGCTGGCGTCCTACGTCACCGGGAACGTGGCGCTGATCGGGGACGCGGCCCACGCGATGGCGCCCGCGCTGGGGCAAGGCGCCTGCCAGGCGCTGCTCGACGCGGTAGAACTCGCCGCCTGCCTGCGGGCGCACCCGGGCGACGTGGCGCAGGCGCTGCTCTCCTATGACGCACGGCGGCGCCCGGCCGCCCAGCGACTGGTCGCCGCGTCTCGCTGGATGACCGGCCTGGCCGTGGCAGGCCGCCTGACAGGCCCGCGCAACGCACTGATGCGCCTGCTGCCCCTTTAGGCAGGGCGGCACCGAAGGGCCCTCTCGGTCGTGGCCATGACCGAGAGGGCCCACGAGTCCGCGCAGGACCTCGTCCGGGCCGTTGACAGCGAACAGCCGCCGACATTAGGTTTGCTAGCAAATCTGTTTTGCTAACAAACCCAGATATCGTCACGGAGGAGTCACGTGCCTGTCTACGACCTCGACCACGTCACCCTTGGCGTACGTCACCTCTACGAGAGCGCAGAGCGGCTGCGCCGCGAAACCGGGCTGCGGAGCCACGAGGGGGGATGGCTGTCGGTCATGCCCACCGCTCATCGGGTCATACCGCTGCCGGGCGACGCCTGCATCAACGTCGAGTCGGTGATCGACCACTACGCCGAGCTGCCGGTGGGGGTCGACGCGTTCCGCACATGGTTCGAAGAGACCACCCGGCAAGCCGACCACTGGATGACGTGGAATCTCCGGGCGCGCAGTTATGCCGACATCGAGGACGTGGCGCGCCGCTTCGGCGGCGAGGTCGTGACGTCCCCCGGCGCGCAGCGGCCTGACGGATCGTCCGCGACCACCGTCATGGCACCCGGCAACGCCGCGCTGACCTGGGCCCGCGGACTGCCGAACTGGTACTTCTACGACGACATGGACCAGCACCCGGCGCGCCGGACGCCGATGACGCACGAGCGTCCCCTGCTCGCGGTCGCCTGGCTCGAGATCGGTGGTGACCCTGCGGAGGTCGAGGAGCACATCGGCACGGAGACCTTCGAGACCCTGCCCCTGCGGTTCGTGGCGGAGAGCGCGGGCCTGTACGGAGTGGGCCTCCGCACCAGGGACGGGGAGGAGATCGCCCTTCGCGCGGCATCGGGAGCGGCCGGCCTCGCCGAACTCGCCGCCCGGGCCGGCTGACCAGGGCAGCCGGCATCCCTGCCCCGCCGCCGGACATCGGCGGGAGCTGCCGGCGGGATCTCCAGCCTCCCCGCTTCCCCAGACCGTAGCCGAAAGTGATCCGAGAAGGTGATGCCGCGTGGCGTGGCTCCGTTCGTTCTGGGCAGGACTGCCGATCGAGGGGCGGTGGCTGCTCGCGGTCGTCGCCGTGCAGACACTCGGCCGGGGCCTCACGCTCCCCTTCACGGTCATCTACCTGCGTGAGGTCCGCGGGTTCGAGCTCAGCGTCGCCGGCGCGCTGATGTCGCTCGTCGCGGTCGCGGGATTCGTCATCACCGCCCCGAGCGGCTGGCTGGTGGATCGGTACGGCGCTCGCAGCGTCCTGCTCGGCGGGCAGAGCGCGATGATGATCGGCAGCGCGCTGCTCGCGTTCGCCACCGATCCCTGGACCGCGGCGTTGGCGCTCACCCTGATCGGCCTCAACTTCGGGGCGGCGCTCCCAGCGTTCAACACGCTGATCGCCGCGGTCGTCGACGGGGACGTGCGACAACGTTTCTTCGGCATCCACTTCGCCCTCATGAACGTCGGCATCGGCGCGGGAGGCGTCGTCGGTGGGTTGTTCGTCGATGTGGACGTGCCCGCCACGTTCACCACGGTCTACCTCGCCGAGGCCGGGGCGGCCCTGGTGCCTATAGCCGTGCTCCTGGGACCGCTCCGGGCAGTGCGGGAGCACGCCGGCCGGGCCATGGGACCACGCCCCGCGACGTCCGGTTACCGTGCCATCCTCCGGCAGCCCGCGGCGCGATGGCTTGCCGCGCTCACCTTCACCGGCGTCCTCGTCGGATACGGCCAGTTCCAGGTCGGCATTCCGAGTTATGCGCGGGAGGTCGCCGGCGCCTCCACTGACGCCATCGGCATCGCCTACGCGGTCAACACCACGATGATCGTCGCCCTGCAACTCCCGGTGTTGTCGCGGATCAGCGGCCGGCGCCGAGTGATGATCGTGATGGCCGGCGCGTGGGCCGGCGCATGGTTGCTGCTCGGCGCCGCGGGGCTAGGACCCGGCACCCTCGTCGCGACCGCCGGGCTCCTGGCCTTCATGGCGGTCTTCGCCTTCGGTGAGACGTTGCTGCAGCCGACGGTTCCGGCGATCACCAACGACCTGGCGACCGACGACGCCCGCGGCCGGTACAACGCGGTCAACGCAGCGGCGTTCAACGGCGGCGCGATCGCCGCACCGGCGGTCGCCGGCCTGCTCCTGGGCCTGGACGTGGCCGCGGCGTACGTCGGCCTGATGGTCGCGGGATGCCTGGCGGTCTGTGCCATGGCACTCGCCCTGGAGCGGAGAATCCCGCCGAGCGCCAACGGGGTGTCACCTTCCAACCGGCTCGAACGCGGGAGCTTCAGCTGAGCTCCAGCCCGCCGTCGATGGTGAGGACCTGGCCGGTGATCCAGGTGGCGGTGGGGTCGGCGAGGTGCACGATCCAGGTGGCCACTTCCTCCGGAGTGCCTCGGCGGCCGAGCGGGATACGGCCGATCTCGTCCTGCTTGATCTGCTCGACCACGACGTCGGGCAGGCCGGAGGCGGCCAGGGCCTCGCTCTCCGTGGGACCGGGGGCCAGAGCGTTGACGCGAATGCCGTCGGGGGCCAGTTCCAGCGCCCAACTGCGGGTCAGTTGTTCCAGGGCGGCCTTGGAGGCGGCGTAGTGGGCGGCGCCGGGCAGGGGGCGGTGGCCGTAGGTGCTGGAGACATTGATGATCGTGCCGCGGCTGGTGCGCAGATGCGGCAGCGCGGCGTGGGCGAGCAGGCTGGGCGCGGTGACGTTGAGGGCCATCAGGTCGGTGATGCGCTGGGCGTCGGTGTCGGCCAGCGGCATGACGGCGGTGGTGCCGGCGTTGTTGATCAGGATGTCCAGGCGCCCCCAGCGATCGGCGGCCGCTTGGATGACGGCGTGTGGTGCGCCGTCGGCGGTGATGTCGGCCGGCAGGGTGACGATGCCGGGATGCTGGACGGCGGTCTGATGCAGGGCCTCGGCACGGCGCCCGATGCCGAGCACGTGCGCGCCGGCGCGGGCGAGGGCGATGGCCGTGGCGCGGCCGATCCCGGATCCGGCGCCGGTGACGATCGCGACATGGTCCTGCAGATGTCTGGTGGGCTGGGTGGTCACGTTATGCCTCTTCGTTCGACGTTCGTGAAACATCGAACAAGCTACCATGGGGGGATGAAGCAGGCGCATCATCCCGAAGTGGGCGAGATCGCGCTGACCGGCGTGATGGCGGCGCTCAGTGATCCGATCCGGGTCGGACTGGTGCGGGTGCTGGCCGACGGCCGGGAGCGCGGCTGGGGCGAGTTCCGGGCGCCGGTGGCCAAGTCGACGCTCAGCCACCACCTGCGGGTCCTCCGCGATGCCGGGCTGACCCGCACCCGCCAGGAGGGCACTCGCTGTTTCGTGGCCCTGCGCAGGCAGGACATGGAGGCCCGCTTCCCCGGGTTGCTGCACGTGGTGCTGGCCGCGGCCGAGGAAGAGGACCTCGGTCGCCAGGTGAGCATGAAAGATGACCCGCATCCCGCCTGAAGGCTCTTGGGTCAGGTGACTCCCGCCGTTCAGGTGACGCCAGCCGTGCGGAGCTCGCGCGAGGAGTCGGAAACGAATCGCCGCTCCTTCCGCGGTTGACGATTCTCGGTGCCGAGTTGTCACAGGTGCGACTCCTGTTCGGTCTCTTTCGGAGAGAACGGGCTCACGGAGTGACAGGAGCGGGACCTTGCCGGCAGCCAGCATCAGAAGTCAGATCCGAGTGCGGATGCGTGCGCGTCCCATCGACGAGCCGCACCGCGCTTCGAGTCAGCTCGAGCTGCTGTTCGACCTCACCTTCGTGGTCGCGGTCGCGGCGGTCACCGCCCAACTCGCGCACAACATCGCCGACGGTCACGGCCTGAGCGGGGTGGTCCCGTTCCTGCAGGTGTTCTTCGCGATCTGGTGGGCGTGGATGAACTTCACCTGGTTCGCCTCCTCCTACGACACCGACGATGTCGCCTACCGGCTGCTGACCTTGGTGCAGATGGGCGGCGTGCTGGTCATCGCCGCGGGGGTGCCGGCCGCGGCCGTCCACTCCGATTTCGTCGTCGTCGGGCTGGGTTACCTCGTCATGAGGATCGGGCTGGTCGCCCAATGGCTGCGGGCCGGGCTCGAAGACCCGGCGAGTCGCCGCACCGCGCTGCGTAACGCCGGCGGCTTCAGCGTCCTGCAGGTGGGGTGGCTGCTGAGACACCTCCTCGCGGGGACGGGCACCCTGCCCTCGTCCTTGGAGCTGCTGTCCTTCGCCTGTCTGGTCGTCCTGGAACTCGCGGTGCCTCGGTGGGCGGACCGGGCCAGACCCACCAACTGGCACCCGCACCACATCGCCGAGCGCTACGGCCTGTTCACGATCATTTTGCTCGGTGAGGGCGTGCTCGCTGCGAGCAGGGGCGTCGAAGGAGCGCTTGAGGCGGGCGGTCTCAGCAGTCCCTTTGTCGTCGTCGCGGTTTCCGGTCTCGTCCTGCTGTTCGCCCACTGGTGGCTCTATTTCCTCGTCCAGGCCGGTGAAGGCCTCAGCGTCCGCCGTCATCGTTCCTATCTGTGGGGATACGGTCACTACGGCATCTTCGCGGCCTTGGCGGCCCTCGGCGCCGGGCTCGAAGCCGCGGTCGAGCAGAGTGGGCACGCGGTTGAGGCAACACCGCTCGCGCTCGGCTACGCCGTCGCCATTCCGGTCGGTCTGTACCTCGCCCTGCTCTGGGCGGTGCACGCGCTTGTCGCCCTGGAACCCGTCATCCATCCTGGTGCGGTTCTCGTTGGCGTCGCCGTCATCCTGTCGCTGCCGCTCGCGACGCCTTGGATCGGCGTGGCCGCCGTGGTCGCGGCGATCGCGGGCATCTCTGTCCTGCTGGTCGCCGTCACGATCGCGGCCAAGGCAGATTGGGCCCGCGCCGGAAAACGCCGTCCTGGGCCGGAAGTCCCGGCGTAAGGTCGACGGGCCGCTCAGGCAGGCGTGCCCGTACCGTCTTCGTCGAGCGCGGGCCGACATCAACACCGCGAGCCGGCACAGGGCCTATTGACCTTCCATGGCTTGCGGCGGACCAGGCGCAGCGGACACAGCGGTGATCTTCGCCGGGTTCATCATCCACAGCACCTGGTCGATGCCTTCCGCCGATGCGTTGACCGTGAGGATCGTGAACACCTGGCCGTCGCGGCTGAGGAGAGCCGAGGTCTGCCCGTTCGTGCTCGCCCACTCCACGTCCACCCCGGCCCAGAAGCGGTCCGCGAACGCCCTGAGGTACTTTGCCACCCGGGCTGCGCCCACCACGGGGAACCGAGAGGCGCGTACGGCGCCGCCGCCGTCGGAGTAACTGGTCACGTCCGCGGCGAAGAGCTCCTCCAGCGCGGCCAGGTCGCCTGAGCGGGCGGCGGCGACGAAGGCCGTCAGCAGCCTGCGCTGTTCGGCCCTGGCCACGGGCGTACGACGCTCGACGAGCACGCGCTTGCGTGCCCTGCTGACCAGCTGGCGTACGGCTGCCTCGTTGAGCTGCACGATCTCGGCGATCTGCCGGTAGGGGTAGTCGAAGGCCTCCCGCAGCACGTACGCCGCCCGCTCGGTGGGTGAGAGCCGCTCCAGAAGCAGCAGGACCGCGAACTCCAGGGCCTCATCTCGCTCCGCGCCGAGGTGTGGATCCGCGCCGGTGTCGACGGGCTCGGGCAGCCATGGACCGATGTAGGTCTCGCGGCGAACGCGGGCGGACTGGGCGGCGTTGATGGCCAGGCGTGTGGTCGAGGTCGCCAGGAATGCGTCCGGGTTTTCCACGGTGGCGCGGTCATAGTTCTGCCAGCGCATCCAGACGTCCTGCACCAGATCCTCGGCTTCGGTGACGCTGGCCAGCATTCGGTACGCGATCCCGAACAGGCGCGGCCGCAGGCGGGAGAAGACCGCTACGGCCTCTTCGAGATCTTCCGGGCCGCCCGCTTCGGTGTCCGGCACTGCCATCGCCCCCTGTCCCCGCCGCTGCCCCGCCCTCCGCCGGCAGCCGCATTGGTCCGACCCCGTTCTGGACCGCCACCTGCCGCCTACCCCTTGAACAGCTAGGGCAGGCAAGCGGCGGGTAACGGCCCCGAGAGATTTCCTCCGACGACTTTGCCATGGTCACGATGCCGGGCAATGCCTGGCCTCCCCGCGGGGAAGGCGGTGGTCGTTGCGGCCACGGCCTGGTCCACGTCGGCTGTGGTGCCCTCGGGTGCCTGGGCCATGGCTTGACCGGTTGCCGGGTGCACTACGTCGAGTGGTCCGGGGAAGAAGCCTGGAGGAAGGGCCTTGAAAGGATTTCGCTGGGGCTGTCACACGTCGGGAGGCTGCCCGGTCTTAGCTGGCGACCGGATGGCAATGGATGCCCTGGTGGACAGGAAGGCATGTCATGAAGATCGTGGTAATCGGGGGGACCGGCCTGATCGGGTCGAAGCTCGTGACGAAACTGGAGGAGCACGGTCACGAGGCGGTCGCCGCGTCGCCGAACACCGGCGTCAACGCCCTCACCGGTGAAGGGCTGGCCGAGGTGCTGGCGGGCGCGCAGGTGGTGGTCGATGTGTCGAACTCCCCGTCGTTCGAGGAGAAGGCGGTGCTGGAGTTCTTCGAGACCTCCACCCGCAATCTGCTCGCCGCGGAGGCGGCGGCCGGTGTCGGTCACCACGTCGCGCTGTCGGTGGTGGGTACGGAGCGGCCGCCGGGGAACGCCTACTTCCGGGCGAAGATCGCTCAGGAGCGGCTGATCGAGAAGTCGTCGATCCCGTTCTCGCTCGTGCACGCCACCCAGTTCTTCGAGTTCATCCGGAGAATCGCCGACGAGGCCACGGACGGCGACACGGTGCGGATGCCACCCGTACTCTTCCAGCCCATCGCCGGCGACGAGGTCGCGCAGGCGGTCGGCAGGGTCGCGGTGGGGACGCCGTTGAACGGCAGGGTCGAGGTGGCCGGGCCCGAGCAGGTCCGGATGGACGACTTCTACCGCGACGCGCTGGCCTCCTGGGGCGATCCGCGCGAGGTGGTCACCGACCCGCACGCGCACTACTTCGGAGCCGAGGTGCTCGAGCGGTCGCTGGTGCCGGAGGACGGCGCCACCCTCGGCACGATCCGTTACCGCGACTGGCCCGGCCGGGACGCGGCCGCGAAGTAGCGCGCCCTTGTCCTCAGGTTCAGAAAGGTAGTTCCCATGCCTGACATCGACCCGGCGACGACCGGGCCCACGCCGAGATCGACCGCGTGGCAGACAGCGCTCACCATGCTGCAGGAGGCCGAGCCGCCCTTCATCCCGGAGGGCGCTCATGCGATGACCGTGGTCATCGAGTATCCGCCCGGCGACCCCGGTACGCCGCCGCACCGGCACTCCGGCCCGGCGTTCGGCTACGTGCTGGAAGGCGAGATGCTGCTGGAACTGGAAGGCGAGCCGGAGCGGGTCGTACGCGCCGGCGAGGCGTTCTGGGAGCAGGGCGGAGACGTCATCCATTACCAGGACGGCAACAACCGCGGCGACATCCCGCTCCGTTTCACCGTCACCATGCTGTGCGAGCCCGGTAAGCCGATGCTCACCCTGGTGGACGACGAAGAGCTCGCCCAGCGCAAGGACCGCCGCGCCCCTCGCCCGTCCTGAACGCGGACGTCCTGGACGGGCCCGTCCTGGACGGGCCCGTCCCGTACGCGGACGTCCAGCCACCCACACCACGCAAGGAGGAAAGATGACCGCTCCGAGCGGCGAGAACGAATTCCTGCACGAGCTCAAGGCCGAGGTCGAGGAGGAAATGATCCTGGCCGAGTCGAGCCACCCGGAAGAGGTCGCCGGCCTGCCGGTCGCCGACTGGTTGTTCGATCCGACGGACGTGGAGCGCGAGGAAATCGGGCTGCGGGGCCTGCTCGATGCCGTCGAGGCGCTGGAGGGCGACCCCCATACCGACGATCATCGCGCGGGAAATGCCTGAAGCGCCCGCTCCGAGCCCACCAGGCGCCGGCGGACCTCCGCCCTCTCGCTCGACCCGGAGCGAAACCCGGAAGCCGTCGAAGAGGTGGGCAGCGGCAAGCCCATGGCGACCGCTCCCTGGAACTGTCGCTCGTTTCCTTCGGCGCGGAGCACTCGAGAGGTCCGGCGCTCACTGCCTCGGAATGGTCCTGCGCCCGGCAGGAGGAAGTCGATGAGGCTGCCGGGAAGCAGCCGGGGTTATCAGGTGCTGTCGGCCGTGGTGCGGGGCGAGCCGCAGCGGCAGCGGTCGTTGGCCGATCAGCCGGCCATCGACCGCACTGTGCCGCGTCCAGCCGTGTGGCCGCGGCGGAGGAGTGGATCCTTGAAGGTCGCTCACCGCGGGGTCGTCAACGCGAGCATCAGGTGGAACGCTTGACGCGCGCCGTTGGGCATTGACAAGTAGGGGCAGCGTACGTCATCATGAAGCTGCGACCGGAACTATGGGTCTGCGTTAGCGTGGACAAATTAAATCAGAGCGAGTACGCTCGTGCTTCCACGCTGTCTTTTTGACGACCCGCGATGCTTGCTCACGTTGCGAGGTTGTCTGGCGTGCGTGTAGTCAGTCCGCCGCGAGCCCTCGGAAGGACATCTGTTGGCAGCCTCGCGCAACGCCTCCGCCGTACCCGCTGGTC
>NZ_VCKY01000173.1 GCF_005889735.1 Nonomuraea turkmeniaca | reverse complement strand
TGCGTGGGGGGTGCGGCGGGGATCGGGGTCGCGGCACAGCGCATCCGCAGCCCGTACGCGCGTACGGCCGCGACGGCTCTTGCCACCTGGGCCGTGCTCGGGGGCACCACGCTCGCCCGCGAAGGCGCCTACATGGCCGATGCGCTCGAACGCGACGATCTGGAACGGGCCAGACGCAGGCTGCCGCACCTGTGCGGGCGGGATCCCGCCGCGTTGGAGGCTGCCGAGCTGGCGCGGGCCACGGTGGAGTCGCTGGCCGAGAACACCTCCGACGCCGTCGTCGCGCCGTTGTTCTGGGGCGCGGTGGCGGGGGTGCCGGGGCTGCTGGCGTACCGGGCGATCAATACGCTGGACGCGATGATCGGGCATCGGTCACCGCGTTATCAGCGGTTCGGGTGGGCGGCGGCTCGGCTGGACGACGTGGCGAATTATGTTCCCGCGCGGGTGACGGGGTTGCTCACGGTCCTGGCGGGGCCGGATCGGCGGCAAGCGCTGGCGGTGCTGCGGCGGGACGGGCACCGGCATCCCAGCCCGAACGCCGGCCGGTGCGAGGCGGCGTTCGCCGGAGCGCTCGGCGTCACCCTGGGCGGCACGAACGTCTACGGCGGCCGGACCGAGCACCGCCCCACCATGGGCGACGGGCCCAAGCCCGGCATCGGGGACATCCGCCGCGCTGTCCGCCTGACCGGGATGGTCAGCCTGGCCGCGGCCGGCGCGGCTGTGGTGGCGTCCCACCTACTGCGCCGCTCCGGACGCAACAGGGGGCCGGGTAACCCGAAAGGTCGTGGTCGCGTCCCGCCTCCTGCGCCGCACCGGCCGTAGCAGGTATGGGTGGCCCAAGCTTCCCGCCTCCTGCGCCGCACCGGCTATAGCAGGTACGGGTGGCCCAAGCTTCCCGCCTCCTGCGCCGCACCGGCTATAGCAGGTACGGGTGGCCCAAGCTTCCCGCCTGTTGGGCCGAGGCGTTCAGCGTCGAGTGACGGGCGGTCGACAGGGAATCCGCTAATCGGTCAGAGCGGATGGTAATCAGCCAAAGGCCGCTTTTCACATGACCTGGTTCAGGTTGAGCACCAGCCAGATCACGAATATCGAGATCAGAGTTATTCCGATCATCGCCTTGGCAGCGCTGTTGGCAACCTCCTTCCTGGCCGTGACCTGCTTGGCGCTCTGCTTCCACACCTGACGCATGATGATCATCGTCTGGAAGCGGCGGCCCAGGGCGAATACGGCCAGGCCGAGGAGGATGAATAAGAAGATACGGCCGTTAGCGTCCACGGAGATCCCCCCTGTGGCCTTGAAGCGGTAATGCCCCCGAAACATTTGAGAACACAGGATACTCGGACGGCCGCGTTTTGTAATTAGATTATGGGGTCGAGATCGACCACGATCGGCGCATGATCGGACGGCCCCTTCCCCTTGCGGGCCTCGCGATCGACGTACGCCGACCGCACCCGCTCCGCCACGTCCGCGCCGGCGTACACCAGGTCGATGCGCATCCCCTTGTTCTGGTGGAACATCCCGGCCCGGTAGTCCCAGTACGTGAACGGATGCGGCCCCTTCATCGGCGTCGGCACCACGTCGTGCAGGCCGAGCGCGCGCAGCGCGGCCAGGGCTCCGCGTTCGGCGGGAGTGACGTGGGTGGCGCCGACGAACAGGGCGGGATCCCACACGTCGGCGTCCGTGGGTGCCACGTTGAAGTCGCCGCACGCCACCAGCGGCATGTCCATCTCCGCGGCGAGCGCGTCCCGCAGCGCGGCGAACCAGTCGAGTTTGTAGAGGTAGTGGGGCGAGTCGACGGTACGGCCGTTCGGCGCGTACAGCGACCACACCCGTATCCCGCCGCAGGTGGCGCCGATCGCGCGGGCCTCGGGGCGGGCCGGGCCCACAGAGTCCAGCTCCCCGAAGCCCGGCTCGCCGGGGAAGCTCAGCGTCACCTCGTCCAGACCGATCTTGGAGAGCAGCGCGACGCCGTTCCACCGCCCGTCGCCGTGGGCCGCGGCGGCGTACCCCAGCGCACCCACTTCCGCGATGGGGAACACCTCGGCCGGGCACTTGGTCTCCTGCAGGCAGACGATGTCGGGCTTGGTCTCGGCCAGCCAGTCGAGCAGGCGGGGCAGGCGTGCCTTGACGGAGTTGACGTTCCAGGTAGCCAGGCGCATCCTCCTAGCCTGCCACCGGCCGCCACGGTTCGGGGTGGGCGACCCAGCCCGCGGTCAGGATCAGGCCGCTGCGCCGCTCGACGGCGAGGAAGCCGAACGGGCGGGCGAACTCCACCTCGACCTGTCTGACCCGGTAGGGCGCCGGGGGCAGAGCACCACCAGGGGCGGCGGCGAGGGCGGTGACGGCCGCGGACTCGAAGCCGGTGGCGCTGAAGACCGCGACGGCGGCCTGCGCGGCCTGGTCGATCGCGAGCTGCTCGGGGCTGATCCCTGGGAAGTGGCCGTGGCGGGCGTCGGTGACCGTGCCCAGGCCGAACACCTCGGGCAGGCGCAGCAGGTCGTGTGTCGAGGCGACGGTGAAGCGGGGCACGGTGACGTGCAGGATGTCCTCTGGGGTATGGGACGGGACCACGGTGACGGTCACTCCGGGGCCCGACGTTCCGACGGTGGGAGCGGTCAGCGCGCCGATGCCGGCCGTCAGCACCTCTCCCGCCGTGTCGTGCTCGCCGAGCAGCAGGTGTACGTCGACGCCGCCGCTGCCCATGACGCGGACCATCGTGAGCAGCCCGGACGGGGTGTCGGCGACGCGGAGCCGGTCGAGCACCACCGTGTCGCGCCGCAACACGGCCACTTCCCTCCCGGCCCATGGGCCGCTGTGGACGACCCCGTAACCGTCCTGGAACGGCCGCAGCCAGGTGGTCCTGACAGTGAGCGCGCCGGCCAGGATCAGCCTCAGGTTTTCGGCCGGCGCCACCGGCATGGCGGGGATCAGCCCGCCGGTCTGTGCGGACGCCCACGCGTCCAGGTTCCGGCCATCCGTGGCGGGGTCACCGGTGAGCTCACCCCGCAGCCCCGGGGGCAGGGTGGCCAGCCAGGACGGGCGCAGCGGCAGCGTGCGTGCGGTCCACAACCCGATGGCGGACCGGACGGCCGGACCGCGCAGCGCCTGTAACACGCCTGGCACGGCTGTGACGTCGGCGCCCACGGCCCGCGAGAGCTCGCCACGGCCCGGCCCGTCAGCGGCCGCGGCGAGGCAGGCCAGGAGCGGCCACACGCACGCGCCCGACATCACGGACGATTCCCCTGAGCCGAGCGCCGCCGCCCACCGGGCCGTGAGGCCATTGACCGGATTCCGCATCGGCCAAGTATCCCGCGAGGGGCCGGTCACCGCCCGGTCCCATAACTCAACGGCTGGTCCAGAGGGGGTTGTTGGCACGGAAGTAGACGATGATCGGGCCGTCGTCGGAGACTGCCAGCCACGCGCTGCCTCGAATGGGAAGAGCCTCATAACGGCGGGCCGCAGCGGCGGATCCAGGATGATGCGTGCGTTTTTTGAACAAGCGCTCGCCTTGGTACAGCTGCGGCGTAAAATATCCGGCTTT
Organism: Nonomuraea turkmeniaca; assembly: GCF_005889735.1. Taxonomy (GTDB): domain Bacteria; phylum Actinomycetota; class Actinomycetes; order Streptosporangiales; family Streptosporangiaceae; genus Nonomuraea; species Nonomuraea turkmeniaca. Next base: position 18,583 of record NZ_VCKY01000173.1, on the reverse strand, counting down.
GCGCACAATTCCCAAGCTATGCGGTTCTTTGGGCATTCCCCGAGGTGACCTGCGGTATTACGTCATCAGTGTCCGGCCGGGCAGGCGACAACCGTCATGCCGCCAGAGCTTGGCGCGCGGATAACGTATCTCCCTTCCATCCTGGAGTAGTCGTGATAGACGAACCCGAATTCACCGAACCGCTCGCACGTGAGTTGTGCGGCACAATGCCGGTACACCGCAGGTTGCTCAATGAGAGCATGGCTTACAGAGCGCAGCGGTCGGCCATCGAGAATCAAGCCACGCAATACAGGCTCGGTGGCCGGCGCATCAGCCGCAGCGGCACGATCAGCATCCCCGTGGTGGTGCACGTGGTGCACAACACGGACGAACAGAACATCAGTGATGGCCAGATCTACAGCCAGATCGAGATCCTCAACCAGGACTTTCGTGCCGCCAATCCCGACGTGACACAGGTGCCGCCGGTCTGGCAGCCGCTGGTGGCCGACACGATGATCGAGTTCCACCTCGCGACCCGCAACCCGAACGGAGACCCCACGGACGGCATCATCCGCGTGCGGACCACCCGGTCGTCCTTCTCGCATCACGACGACGCGGTCAAGTCGAGCGCGACCGGCGGGGCCGACCCGTGGCCCAGCGACCAGTATCTCAACATGTGGGTCTGCCAACTGAGGGGCGGCCTTCTCGGCTACGCGCAGTTCCCCGGAGGCCCGCCGGACACCGACGGCGTCGTCATCCGTCATTCCGCCTTCGGGAACATGGGCACGGTGGCGCAGCCCTTCCACCTTGGTCGCACCGCGACCCACGAGGTCGGCCACTGGCTGAACCTCTACCACATCTGGGGGGACGACGGCCAAGGGTGCAGCGGGGACGACAAGGTCGCCGACACGCCCAACCAAGGCGGCGGAAACACGGGAATGCCAACATTTCCCCATATATCCTGCAACAACGGACCAAACGGCGACATGTTCATGAATTACATGGACTACACCGACGACGCCGGCATGATGATGTTCACCACCGGCCAGTCGACGCGGATGAATGCCTGCCTTGAGGGTCCGCGGGCGTCGTTCCTGATCCCGCAGCTCGCTCGGGTGGGGGGACCGGAGGAGCGCACCGTCGCCGCAGCGAGCGCCGGCGGGCCACGGGTCTCGGGCAACGGGTCCCAGCGCGAGCTGGAGCAGCTGCTCCAGGAAGTGCTGAAGGACACGCGCGCCGCGCTCAGCGTGATCTCAGGCAGCCGGTAGAGCTGATCACGAGCACGCTGAAGACCGTCACGATGAACGAAGAAGCACCGGACATCGTCGGGGCCTGGCTCCACGCCTACGAGGAGGACACCGACACCACAGCGGTGTACCACCCGGAGGATTACCCATTCCGCCCATCGCGACGTCCGCGGCGCGGAATGGACTTCCACGCCGACGGAACCTTCGTCGAGTGGGTGCCTGGCCCCGACGACCGGCCCCGGGAGGTGGCCGGGCGCTGGGCCCGGCAGGAAACCGATCGAATCCGGGTCACCTTCCCCGAGGGGCAGGGCGAGCCGTTCGACCTCACCGTCGTGTCGCGCGAGGGCGACACGCTCTCCTTCGCACGTGGAGAACGCCAGTGAAGTACTGCACCGCTCCGGTCACCGGCCCAGTCGGGCGCACTCAGGTTCCCGGTCTCGACTGGGCGCAGCTTGGCGACACCCTGCTGTACTGGACGGAGGACGACGACGCCGCACTGCGGGAGCGCGCCCGCGCCGCCGGGCTGGCCCTGGGAAAGCCCTCCGCCCAGGGCCAGTGCCTGTACGTGGTGACCCAGGTGGGCCGATTGTTCCAGCGCGAGCACCCTGACGTCCCCGTCGTCGTCGACAAAGGCCGTTACCTCGTGGTCGCGCTGGATCCCGAACGAGCGCGAGCCGTGCCGGCGCGCCAGGACATGTGCTACCAGATGAGCCCATTGACCGGAGAAACCACCGTTTTCCGGACGGTGGTCCCGGCTCGCCGTACACCGGATCCGGCGGTCCAGGATTTGGTGAAGCTGGTGGACGAGGACGGCTTTCGAGCCAACCTGGCCGCGCTGGTGGCCCACGGCACCCGCCATTCGCTGAACTCCGGCTTCAAGGCCGCCGCGGAGGGGGCTCGAGACGTGCTCCGGCAGCTTGGGTACAGCGCGTCGCTCGTACCCATCACCGTCGGCTCCGGGTCCAGCTTCAACATCGTCGCGGAGAGCACCGGGGTGGGCGCGGCGCCGCGGGGCCGAGTCCTGGTCACGGCCCATATCGACTCGATCAACATCGAAGGCGGCCCCTCCGCGCCGGCGCCCGGCGCGGACGACAACGGCAGCGGAGCCGCGGGCCTGCTGGAGATGGCGCGTGTCTTCGCGGGAACGCAGACCGAGCATGACCTCTGCCTGCTCCTCTTCGGAGGAGAGGAGCAAGGGCTCTTCGGCAGCCGTGAGTACGTCTCGATGTTGACCAGGACGGATCGCGACCGCATCCGCGCGGTCATCAACATGGACATGATCGCAACGCTCAACACGACCGCGCCCACGGTGCTGCTGGAGGGCGCCGACCTGTCACAGGCCCTCATCGACGAGCTGGCCGCGGCGGCGGCGACCTACACCTCGCTCACCGTCCAGACCTCGCTCAATCCGTTCGCCAGCGACCACGTTCCGTTCATCGACGCGTCGATCCCCGCCGTGCTGACCATCGAGGGGGCCGACAGGGCCAACGAGAACGTGCACACCGGGAACGACAAGCTCACGCACATCCACTTCGACCTGGCGCTGGACATCCTGCGCATGAACGTCGCGGCCACCGCCGCCCTTGCGGGATTGTCCCGGCCAGAGACGTAGCAGGGTGGCTCGACCGGCACCCAAGCCGGTGAGTGGGCGAAGCTCAACTCCGTCTGCCGGCCCGGCGAGATCGTGGACAACACCCGCGACGACGACCGAACGGCGGCCGCCCGCATGCGTCACACCGCTTTCATCAGCAGGCCGGACACCTCCTCGAGCAGCCCGCCGACGCCCTGATCCAGGGCGGCCTTGGCATGTCGTACGGCGTCCAGGGCGTTACCGGCGGCGCTGGGCGAGTCCTCGACGACCATGCGCAGCTCCACCTCCAGCGGCGAGCCGCCGAACCCCTCGCCGTTCAGCCGGATGTAGGCGACCTTGCGATCCTCCATGAACGGCACGTACTGGGCGCCCACATGCGTGGACGCGCCCGCGCCCGTGACCTTGGTGGCCTTCTTGCTCGCCATCCGCGAGGCGTCCTGGAGGTTGACGAAGTCCATGTTGCCGCCGCCGAGCAGCTGGTATCCGCCGTCCAGCCGGACGCCGCTCTCCGTCAGCGCGTCCACCAGCGCCCGGTGCAGCAGCGTGGCGCCGAACGTGCTCTTCAGGTCGTCGCCGAGCAGCGGCAATCCGGCCTCGGCGAAGCGGCGCCGCCACTCCGGGGAGCGGGCGAGCACGGCGGGCATGCAGTTCACGAACGCGCAGCCGGCGTCCAGGGCGGCCCGCGCGTACAGTTCGGTGGCCTGTTGCGCGCCGGAGGGCAGGAAGTTCAGCACGACGTGCGTGCCCGTGGCCACCAGGTGCGCGGCGACGTCCTCCGGCGTCGCACTGCCGCGGGGGTCGATCAGGTCCGCGGAGCCGGGGCCCACGCCATCGGCCAGGATCCCGTCCACGACGGGCACTCCGAGGTGCGGGACGGCGGCGAACGAGCGGGCGTTGTTGGGCGGCGTCCAGATGGCCTCCGACAGGTCGCGGCCGAGCTTGGCGGCGTTGACGTCGAAGGCGACGGTGAAACGGACCTGGGAGACGGCGTAGCCGGCGCACACCGGGTGCGGCAGGCTGGGCGCGTCTCCGCCGCGGTAGTACTCGACGCCCTGCACCAGGGACGACACGCAGTTGCCCACGCCGATCACGGCCACGTTCACGGTAGTCATGACCGGGATTAGATCAGCCCCGTGCGGCGGGCCGGCGCTGCGGCCTCCACGCGGGAGCTCGCGCCCAGCTTGGCCAGGATGTTCGAGACGCGCACGCCCGAGGTCCTGGCGGAGATGAACAGGCGCGGGGGCGATGGCCGTCACGCTGCCGCTCGCCAGGGTCAGGCCGGCGCGCGCTCCACCCCTACGGTGATCTCGTTGCCGAGCCGGCGGCCGGTGAGCAGGTCGAGGTCGTCGCCGCTCCAGAACCTGCCGGGGTCGTACCAGTTGGGGCGGCGGCCTGACTCCAGCAGCCCCATCTCCTCGTAGGTGACGGCCACGACCTCGGCGCAGTAGGCGCTCTCCAGCGCCACCTCCTTGCGGGTCCGGCGCGGGACGCGGCCCCTGAACCAGCGGGCGGCCAGGCGGGCGGTGGAGGGGAACGGGGTGCCGTCGAGGAGGGCGACCGTACGCAGGGCCGCGTCCTCCATCTCCTGCGTGGCCTCCGGCTCCAGCTGGCGCAGCCAGGCCCGCTGACCGTATCTGTTGGCCCACACCGTGACCGCGTCACGCAGGTCGTGCAGTTGCACCCCGCGGTGGTGGGTGCCGGCCCACAGATCGGGCAGCGACCTGCCGAGCTCGGCGTGCCACATCATGGGCGGCAGGTCCTCGATCACGATGGCCATGCCCACATGGTTCACCGGACTGTTGGTCATCGTCTGGATCGCGCGGTCGGGCACCGAGCGCCCGCGGAAGACCCACAGGTCGCCGGTCCTCGTCACCTTGACGGCCTCGTCGAGAGTCAGCACACCGCTAGCGTCTTCGGTTCTCTGCGTTTCTGCAAAACGGACATCGGCGTAGCCTCGTCGCACGCCGACCCCAATTCTGGCGGTAACCACCGGCTCGCATGGCGAGCGCCGGCGACAGGTCATACTCTAGGCGACTATGCGCTGGTGGAAGATGCTCGGTCTGGCCGGAATCATGGGCGTGGCGGCCACGGGAGTGGTGATCGCGCGGGCCGAGCGGCGGCGCCGCGCCTACACGCCCGAGGAGATCAGGACCCGCCTGCGCGAGCGGGTCGACACTCAGCCGGACGGGCGCAGGTCGTAGACGAACACCACGTCGGAGTAGGCCGGGTTGTCCACGTAGCCCTGGATGTTCCCCTGGTAGGCGCGCTGGTAGTTGACCACCCAGGGCAGCGCGGCGGCCGCCCGCTGGTCGAGCACCCGTTTGGTGGCCTGCTCGTACGCCCGCTGCGCCGCCTGCTTGTCGGTCACGGTCAGCTCGGGCACCGTGTCGAGCAACGCGTCCAGGCTCGGGTCCTTGAGGTAGGTCAGGTTGAACACGGGCGGCTCTCCGCTGTGGAAGACGTTGCCGAAGTAGGAGTAGCCGTCGGCGTAGTCGGGCCACCAGTACATGACGAAGATGTCCTGGCCCTTTCTCTTGCCCTGGTCCCACTGCGCGGTCCAGGGCATCGCCGTGGCCTCGACCCTGACGTTGAGCGGCTTCAGCGTGGCCTCCAGCCGCGTGGCGAGCATGCGCCAGTCGGTGTCGCCCTCCCCGTACGTCAGGCGCAGCCGCAGCGGCCGCCCTCCCGGGCCGTAGCCCGCCCGGCGCAGCAGCCGCTGCGTGGTGGCCAGGTCCTGTCGGGGCACGCGGCCGGGCACGTGGCCCATCAGCCCTTCGGGGATGACGCCGCTGACCGGTGAGCCGGCACCCTTCATGTCCTTGATGAGGCCCTGGTAGTCGATGGCCTTCTGCACGGCCCGCCGTACCCGCGCGTCCTTCATGGGGCCGGTCGCGGTGTTGAAGAGCAACATCGCCGTCTGGAACGACGGCCGCTCCGAGGTGCGCACGCCGGGCCTGAGCGACGCCCTGGCGAACAGGCGCGGGTTGAGCCGCTCGACGAAGCTCACCTCGCCGTTCAGCAACATGCGCCAGGCCCGGTCGGCGTCCGGCACGACGCGGTACGTCACCGTGCTGTAGTGCGGCCGGTGCCAGCCGCCCCAGTACTTGTCGTACGCCTTGAGCGTGAGCTCCTCTTCCTTGCCCTTCTGCCACTTGGCCACCGTGTACGGCCCGGAGCCCGCGTCCCTGCCCTCGTTGAACCACTTCGTGAGGTCGGGCGCCGCCTGGGTGTCGTAGATGTAGGCCGCGTACCCGGCCGAGGCCACCAGGTCGAGGGGAACGGGGTACTTCAGCACGAACGTCACCGACGCCGGGCCCTCGACCCTGATCGAGGAGACGGCGTCCCAGATGTAGAACGCGCCGGTCCTGGCCGCGATGGTCCGCTCGATCGACGCCTTGACCGCCGCCGCGTCCACCGGCCGGCCGGTGTGGAAGGTCACGCCGGGACGCAGGTTGAACGTCCAGGTGCGGCCGTCGGCGGAGGCCCGCCACGACGTGGCCAGGCGGGGGATGGATTTTTTGGTGACGGGATTCCAGAGCGTGAGCGTCTCGTAGACGTTCTGGAAGGCGATGATTTCATTGGAGTAGGACTTGGCCGGGTCCCACTCGGTGATGACATCCAGGTTCTGCACGTGGACGAAGGGCGCGTCCCCGGCCGGGAGCTGCGGTGGTTCGGGGGGCGGCGAGCAGGCCACGAGGAGCGCCAGCGCGACGGCCGCGGTGAGACGACGGCGCAACGCATCCCCCTCTGTCAGCGATGTATCCCGGGAAACCTACTCCAAGATCGCGGAGACTGGGGACGCGTGTCCAAAAGTCCCGAAAAATTGGGCATTTTGGTGATCGAATTGCTATCCTCACCCTGTCCCGTCCGGGGTTGCCAGCAGGGGACCGACCGGAGTGAGGTGCCATGGGTCGTAGCCGAACGATCCGCATGAAGATCATCGGTCTACTCCTGGTGCCGCTGACCTCCATGGTGGTGTTGTGGGGGGTCATCACCGCCGTCACCGCAACCGAGGGTTTGGAGCTGCGCGAATACAAGACACTCTGGACGAACCTGCGCTTTCCCGCGTACAAACTGATCAGCGAGATCCAGAATGAGCGTCTCGTCTCGGCCAAGCTCCTGCGGCACACGACGGGCACGGCAACCGTCGCCGCGCAACGCACCCGCACCGACACCGCCAGAGACTCGTTCAGGGACCTCTCCAGCACATCCAAGGACCGATCGGAAGAGATCCGCACACAGGTGGACGCGGTGTACACGCAACTCGACAGGCTCGACGCGATCCGAGGAGAGATCGACACGGGCCTGTCCGACCGTCTGCACACCGTCGAGGCCTACAACGCGATCATCGACACGCTCTTCGGCCTGCACCGCCGCGTCGCGCTCATCGACGACATCCCGATCTACGAGCAGTCCCGCGTGGTCATCGACATGAGCTACGCCAGAGAGCTGCTGACCAGGGAGCAGGCCATCGCGCTCGGGCCGGTCACGGCCGCGGAGCGCAGGTTGTTCACCGAGATCGCCGGCAACCGGCGCTTCCTCGTCGACCAGTCGCTCGCCGAGCTCGACCCGGCCCTGCGCGACGCGAACGCCGCCCTGATCGCCTCCCCCGCCTACCAGCGGATGCGGATGATGGAAGAGCAGATCATCGCCGGCGGCATGCCCAAGGGCTGGGCCGACGCCACGGAGGGGCTGGCCAAGTCGTTCAACAAGACGCAGATGCAGGCCAGCACGATGCTGAACGCGCGGGCCGAGCCGGTCGCCGACGAGGTGCTCAATCGGGCGTTCATGCTGGCCGGCACGTGTCTCGCGCTGGTCGTGGTGTCGATCGCGTTCTCGTTGCGGATGGGCGACCGGCTGTCGAGGGAACTGGGCTCGCTCCGGCTGGCCGCGCTGGAGGTGGCCCAGGAACGGCTGCCGCACGTGGTCGCCAAGCTGCGCAAGGGCGAGAAGGTCGACCTGCCGGAGCTGTCGGTGCCGAGCACGACGGCCGAGATCGACGACGTGGGCCAGGCCTTCTCCACCGTGCAGCAGACCGCCGTCGAGGCCGCCGTCGGCCAGGCGCAGCTCAGCGAGGGCGTCGGCCACGTGTTCCGCAACCTGGCCAGGCGCAGCCAGACCCTGCTGCACCGCCAGCGCATCCAGCTGGAGGACATGCAGCACCGGGCGACCGATCCGGACGCCCTCGAGGACCTGTTCAAGCTGGACCACCTGACCACCCGCATGCGCCGCCACGCGGAGGGCCTGATCATCCTGTCCGGCGCCACCCCGGGCCGGGGCTGGAGCCGGCCGGTGCCCCTCCTGGACGTGGCCCGCGGCGCGGCCGCCGAGGTGGAGGACTACCAGCGGGTCACCGTCGAGCCGATGCCGGCCAACCGCCTGGACGGCCCCGTGGTCGGCGACGTGATCCACCTGATCGCCGAGCTCATCGAGAACGCCACCGTCTACTCCCCCGCGCACACCTCGGTCATCGTGCGCGGCGAGAAGGCGGCCCGCGGCTTCGTCTTCGAGGTCGAGGACCGCGGGCTCGGGATGAGCGCAGAGGAGCTGGCCGAACTCAACGAGCGGCTGGCCAGCCCACCGGAGTTCGACCTGGCCGACAGTGACCGGCTCGGCCTTTTCGTCGTCTCCCGCCTGGCCGCCAGGCACGACATCCGCGTGACGTTGCGCGGTTCACCATATGGAGGGACCACCGCCATCGTGTTGATCCCGGAAGAGCACGTGGCCGAACCGGAGGATCCCGTGCGGCAGGAACCCGTACGCCCCATGCGGGTGGTGCGAAGTGAGTGACGAGCGCTGGCTGGACGAGGACGCCGGTCCGATCGTCCCTGCCTACCTGCTGACCAGGGGCCGTACGGTGCCCGCGAGCGAGGCCATCGACCTCATCGCGGTGATCATCACGGCCGGAGGCCTGACGCCGCCCCTGGGCCTCGGCCCCGAACATCTGATCATCTTGCAGAAGTGCACCAAGCCCACGCGCCTCGTGGACGTGGCCGCCGAGCTCAACCTGCCCGTCGGCGTGGTCCGCGTGCTCGTGGGCGACCTGCACGCGCGCCAGCTCGTACAGGTCGAGCACCCGCCCCCCGCGCCGGACGCCAAGGTGCTGCTCGAGGTGATCAGTGGGCTGAAGGCGCTGTGACCCGCTTGAGCCGCCCGTAGACGACCGCGCGTCTGCACGCATCTGAAAGCCCGCTTCACCCTTAAGTGACGTCCCCGGCACGATGGCAGGCGACCTGACGGCCGCCGCCTGCGTCCCTGAGCGCGGGCGCCTGCTCGCATTCGGGCACGGCGATCGGGCAGCGCAGCCGGTACGGGCAGCCCGTGGCCGCCGGCACGGCCTCCGTCCGCCCCCTGGCCTCCGGCGGGGCGCCGCCGAGCTTCGGCACGGCGTCGCGCAGGGCCTTGGTGTAGGGGTGGGCGGGCTTGGCCAGGAGGTCCTTCGTGGGCCCAGACTCGACGATCCGGCCTGCGAAGAGCACATGGGAAGTGCGGCACAACCGTTCCACCACCGCGAGGTTGTGGGTGATGAGCAGGCGCTCGGTGTCCAGGCCCGCCAGCAGGTCGAGGATCTTGGCCTGAACCGTCACGTCGAGCGCGCTGGTGGGCTCGTCCAGGATCAGCAGGCCGGGTCCGACGGCCAGGGCTCTGGCGATCACGACACGCTGGCGCTGGCCTCCCGACAGCTGGTGCGGCCTGCGGGCGGCCAGGTCCGGGTCCAGGCCGACCTGTTCGAGCAGCTCCCTCACCCTGGCTCTGTCACCTCTGGGGAGCGCTTCGGCTATGGAGGAGCCGATGCGCATGCGGGGGTCGAGGGCCTCGGCCTGGAAGACGGGCTGGACGTCCTTGCGGAAGGCCCTCAGATCCGCCTTCTTCAGAGTCTTGTCGCCGTACCAGATGTTTCCGGACATGGGGGTGAGGAGGCCCAGGAACGCCCGGGCCAGAGTCGTCTTCCCCGAGCCGCTCTCCCCGATCAGGCCGACGCCGCCCTCCGTGATGTCCAGGCTCACGTCGTGCACGACCGGGCGCTTGCCGTACCCGAGTGTCACCCGCTCGGCCCTCAGCATGGTCACGGCAGCGCCTCCAGCAGCTCGCGCGTGTACGGATGGGACGGCGCGGCCAGCACCTCCGCCGCCGCTCCCGACTCGACCACCACGCCGTCCTTCATGACGAGGACCCGGTCGGCGATCGTGGACACCAGGGCCAGGTCGTGGGAGACGAGCAGGAGCGCCAGGCCCCGCTCGGCCCGCAGCCGGCGCAGCACGCCGACCACCTCGGCCTGCACGGTGACGTCGAGGGCGCTCGTGGGCTCGTCGGCCAGGATGACCTCCGCGCCCAGCGCGATGGCCAGCGCTATGGCGAACCGCTGCGCCTGGCCGCCTGAGACCTCGTGCGGATAGCGGCGCAGGAGCGCCGGATCGAGCAGCACGGCCTCCATGGCCTCCGACATGATCTGCTCCGTCGCCTCCCGGCCGTGGAGCCTGAGCGCGCGGCGCATCAGGACGCCGAGCCGGGTGGCGGGGCTGAGCGCGGCCTGCGGTGACTGCATCACCAGTGCCGCCCTGGCACCGCGGATCTCGCGGAGGCGGCGGGGCGGGGCGGTGCGCACGTCGAGGCCACAGACCCTGATTTGTCCCGAAATTTCGGCATCCGGGGTGAGGCCAAGCAACGAGAGCAGTGTGGTCGATTTGCCCGAGCCGCTCTCCCCCACGATCGCCACGCACTCGCCCTCGCCCACGTCCAGCACGGGCACGTCGGCCACGACGCGCGTGCCGTACCGGACGCGAAGGTCTCGCACCTCGATCACTTGACCACCCTCGTGCTCATGGTCGCGGCCGCTCCGGCACTCGTTGGCTTCGCTCTCTCCTGCCGAGCTCCTCCGCTCCGGGGGTCGAGCGCGTTCCTGAGCCCCTCGCCGATCACGTTGAACGCGAACGCCGTCACCAGGATCGCCAGCCCGGGAAAGGTCACGACCCACCAGTTCGTGGTGAAGAGCGTCTGCCCCTGCTGCACCATCAGCCCCCACTCGGCGGTCGGCTCCTGCGCACCCAGCCCCAGGTACGACAGCGCGGCCGCGGTCAGGATCACCCCGCCCGCGTCCAGCGAGAGCTGGACCAGGACGGGGGTCAGCGAGTTCGGCAGCACGTGCCTGAGGATGATCAGTGGCGCGGGCACGCCGAGGCACCGAGCGGCGTCCACGTAGCCGCGGGTGGCGATCGACGCGGCCACCGAGGCGGACAGGCGGGTGTACCACGGCCACCAGGTCGCCGCGATGGCCAGCACGACGGTGTTCACGCTGGGCTGCAGCACGACCGCCAGGGCCAGGGAGAGCAGCAGCGCGGGGAAGGCCAGGAACACGTCCGTGACCCGCATGATCACGTCCCTGACCCAGCCGCCCGCGTATCCGGCGACCACGCCGAGCGTCACCCCGGCCACCGCCGAGACGGCCAGCACGGCGACCGCGATGAACAACGACGTGCGGCCGCCGTACAAGATCCTGGTGAGCACGTCCCGGCCCACCTGATCGGTCCCGAACCAGTGCGCGGCGCTCGGCGGCCGCAGCAGCTCCAGCGGGTTCGGCTCGTCCGGGTACGGCGCGATCCATGGAGCCAGGATCGAGGCCACCACGACGATCACGATGAGCGCCGCGCCGAAGGCCGCGAACCGGTCGGGGATCCTGGGCAGCGTGCGCCGCAGCCGCCCGCCCGCGGCCGTCTCCGCGGCCGTCATCGTGCCCTCGCCCGCGGATCGACGACGCCCTGCAGGAGGTCCACGATCAGGTTGGCCGTGGTGTACACGAGGGCGACCAGCAGGGTGACGCCCGCGATGGCCGGGGTGTCCAACGACTTGATCGACTCGGCGGCGTAGCGGCCCAGGCCCGGCCAGTTGAAGACGGCCTCGACCAGGAAGCCGTTGACGATCGAGTAGGCGAACACCAGGGCGATCAGCGACAACACCGGGCTCAGCGCCGGTCTCAGGGCGAACCTGGTCAGGATGGACGTCTCGCCGAAGCCGAGCGCCCGCTCCAGTCTGGCGTGGTCCTGCCCGGACTCCTCGATGAGGGCAGCCCGGGCCATCTGCGCGATCATGCCCGTCGGGTAGGCGGCCACGACGAGGGCCGGCAGCACCAGGTGCTCGAGAGTGCTGGTGAAGATCGGCCAGTTGCCGGTGATGAGGGCGTCGACGATGGTGATGTTCGTCCAGAGGGTGAGCGGGCTGGTGCTGTCGAGCGAGGAGTCGTACTCGCCGGCGATCGGGAACCAGCCCAGGTGACCGGCGAACACCAGCTGCATGGCCAGGGCCAGCCAGAAGACCGGCACGGAGACCGCGAGCATGCTGGTGAACCGCACCCCGAAGTCCGGAAATTTCGTCTTGTAGCGGGCGGCCAGCACCCCGATCGGGATGCCGATCAGGACCGCGATCACCAGCGCGGCGCCGACCAGCTCAAGGGAAGCCGGAAAGGCGAGATACAGGTCGTCGCGCACGGGCTGCCGGGTCCGCAGGCTCGTGCCCCAGTCACCGGTGAACAGGTCCCGCACGTAGTTCACGAACTGCAACGGGATCGGGTCGTCGAGGCCGAACCGCTCGCGTGCCGCGGCGAGCTGCTCTGGCGTGGCCTTCGGCCCGGCGAACGCGACCGCGGGATCGCCCGGCACCAGCCGCATGACCGCGAACGTGAGCATGACCACGCCGGCCACGACCAGGAGGGCCTGGCCGAGCCGGCGAGCCAGATAGCGTGCCATCGGTCAGCTGGCGCGCTTGAGGTCGTAGAAGAACACCACGTTGGGGTAGGCGGGATTGTCCACGTACCCTTGGATGTCGGCGGTAAGCGCGCGCTGGTACTTCTGCACGTACGGCACCGCCACCGCCGCCTGCTCCTCGATGATCTTCTTCTGCAGGTCCTGGTACGCCATGTCCGCCTTGAGCTGGTCGGTGGCCGTCAGCTGCGGCAATGCGTCGATGGCCGCGTCGATCTCGGCGTTCTTCAGGTAGGACAGGTTGAACTGCGGCTTCTCGGCGCTCTTGAAGACGTTCACGAACCACGAGTAGGCGTCCGGATAGTCCGGATACCAATACATGACGAAGATGTCCTGTCCCTGCTTCTTGCCCAGGTCCCACTGCGCGTTCCAGGTCATCGGCCTGGCCTGCAGGGTCACGTGGAGCTTCTTCAGCGTCGAGCTGAGCAGCGTGACCAGCAGCTTCTGGTCCTCGTCGCCCTGGGCGTAGGTCATGGTGAGCTTCAGCTCTTCGAGGTCCGGGCCGTACCCGGCCTCCGCGAGCAACTCCTGGGCCTTGGCGAGGTCCTGCTTCGGCTCCATGCCGGCAGCATGGCCGAGCAGGCCCTGCGGCACCAGGCCGCTGGCCTTCGTGGCCGAGCCCTTGAGCGCGGCGATCAGGCCGTCGTAGTCGATCGCCGCCTGCAGCGCCTTGCGGATCCGGTCGTCCTTCGCCGGGCCTGAGGCGGTGTTGAACAGCACGAGCAGGTTCTGGAACGACGGCACCTGCGCGGTCTGCACCTTCGCCGTCGTGTCCGCCTGCTGGAAGAGCTGCGGGTTCAGCCGCTGGACGAAGTTCACCTCGCCGTTCTGCAGCAGCTGCCAGGCCGTGGTGATCTCCGGTGTGACGCGGAAGGCGACCTTCTTGTACTGCTCGGGCTTCCAGCCGCCCCAGTAGCCCTCGAACGCCTTCAGCGTGAGCTCGGTCTCCTTGCCCTTCTGCCAGGAGTCGACCGTGTACGGCCCCGTGCCGGCGGTCTTCTCGCCGTCGGCGTCCACGGCGTCCACGTCGTAGATGTAGGCCGCGTAGCCGGAGGAGGCGACGAGGTCGAGCGGGGTGGCGTACGTGAGCGTGAACTTCAGCGTGGACGCGTCCACGGCCTCGATCTCGTCGACCGCGTCCCAGATGTAGGCCGCGCCGCCCTTCTTCTCGATCGTCCGCTCGATGGCCTTCTTGGCGGCCTCGGCCGTGAGCTCGGCCCCGGAGTGGAACTTCACGCCCTGCCGCAGCTTGAACGTCCACTCCTTGCCGTCGTTCGCCGTGGTCCACTCGGTGGCCAGGCGCGGCTCGGCCTTGCGGGTCTCCGAGTTGTACCTGGTCAGGCCCTCGTAGATGTTCGACAGGGCGATGATCTCGTTGGAATACGAGGTCGCCGGGTCCCAGTCGGTGACCACGTCGAGGTTGGGCACGTAGACGAACGTGCTGTCGTTGGCCTGCGCGGCCGCCGACTGGCCGCCGCTCGCCTGAGGCTGGGGTGTCCCGCCGGCGCCGCGCACCTGGCCGCCCGCGCACGCGGATGCGGTCAAGGCCAGGACACCGGTGACACCGGCCACGAGCAGACGCTTGTGCCAGCGCATGGTGGGGGGATCCTTTCGGTCTTTCACCGGGCTAGGGGTCCGGCTGCTTTGACGTGTACCCGCACGGCGGGTTCGGAGAGGTAGCTCAGCGGCACCTCGAGGAGATCGACGATCTCGACCCGGGAGGGGTCCGCTCCCGCCGCCACGGCTCGCGCCGCCGCCTCCTCCTTGGCCCTTTCGATGGCTTCTGACCGGCTATCTCCCGCAGGCAAGATCGTATCCACTCTGCCGCTCGCGAGCGCGATGGCGGCGCCCACGGCGTTGGCCACTTCGGCGTGCTCGGGCCGGATCACCCGGTCCGCGCCGGGGATGCGCTCCGGCAGGAGGAACGCGCCGCCACCCACCGCGACCAGCGGTCTGCCGGATTTGCCGAGCGCCATCCTGTCCACCGCGTCGATCACCATCTCGTCCGCGACGGCCACGGCGCTTTCCAGCATGTCGGCCATTCCTTCCGACATGTCACCCAGGCGGGCGAGCCAGTCCTTCCCGTCTGACGGCGTACGACCGGCGGCCACGGCGGCGTCGGTGATCGTCGGCGTGCTCCCGCCGAACACCAGCCCTTCCCGGGCGATCCGGTAGCCGACCGAGTCCGGGCCGATCCCGTGCTCTCGCACCACGGTCCCGCCGCCGAGCGCGATGGCCAGGATGTCCGGCATGCGGAAGTTGGTCAGCACGCCGCCGATCTCGACCGCCGCCGCCGACTCCCTCGGGAATCCGCCGGCCAGCACCCCCAGGTCGGTGGAGGTGCCGCCCACGTCCACCACGATCGCGTCCGTCACCCCGGACAGGTACGCGGCCCCGCGCAGCGAGTTCGCCGGCCCCGAGCCGATCGTCGACACGGGCAGCCGTGCGGCGTGCTCCAGCGTCATCAGCGTGCCGTCGTTCTGGGCCAGGTACGGGCGCGCCCGCAGGCCGCGCTCCGCCAATGCGGCGACCAGGGCGCCGGTCACGTGGGCGGCGACCCCGTACAACGCGGCGTTGAGCACGGTGGCGTTCTCGCGTTCGAGCAGCCCGAGCGAGCCGATCTCGTGGCTGAGCGAGACCGGCAGGCCGTACTCGGCCCGGACCAGCTCCTCGACCAGGCGCTCGTGCTCGCCGCTCGCCGGGCTGAACACGCTGGTGACGGCCACGGCCTCCGCCGCCACACCGTCCAGGAAACGGCGGATCGTGTCCAGGTCCGGCGGGCGGATCTCGCGGCCGTCGACGTAGTGGCCGCCCGGGACGACGGCTTCGCCGGCCGAGACGGCCTTGCGCAGGTCGCCGGGCCAGCCGGAGAGCGGGGGCACGGAGGTGGTGGCGGGCGCGCCGAGCCGCAGCACGGCCACCCGGCCGAGGTTGCGGCGCTCCAGGATCGCGTTGGTCGCGTGCGTGGTGCCCAGCATGACGCGGGTGATCCGGTCCTGTACGGGTGGCGGCCCGTCCGCCTCTCGCTCGAGCCGAGGACCGTCCGCCTCCCGCGCGGATTCGTGCCCGAGTTCCGCCAGGACCGCGTCGAGCGCGGCCCGCAGCCCTTCGGTCACGTCCGGCGTCGTCGGGCGCTTCGCCTTGGCGATCACCCGGCCCTGGGCGCCGAGCACGACCGCGTCGGTGTTCGTGCCTCCGACGTCGATCCCGATCCCGAGCTCCGGCAGGTCAGCCATGTGCCGTCAGCTCCTCGACCGGAACGTAGTCCAGCTCGTACCCGAACGCCCTCGGCCCGGCCGTCTCCAGCCCCTTGGGGGTGCGCCAGAGCGGGTCGCACGGCCAGGCGAGCACCGTGACGCGCTGGCCGTACCTGAGGCCCTCGGTCTGGATGGCGGCGGCGGTCTCGGTGTCCACGACCGTGATCAGGTCGGGCACCATGGCCAGGAGCCGGCCGTTCTCGACGGCGACCAGGTTCTCGTTCTGCAGCTCCAGGGTGAGGATGCGGCCCCGGTCGTCGCCGGTGCCCTCGATCGTGGCGGTTCCCCGTACGAACCCGCCCGTGGTGCGCCGCTCCACGTCGGTCAGCTTGCCGATGATCAGCCTGGCGGCGCCCAGCCGGTCCTGGAGTGCGCGCAGCGGGTCGGCCGCGCCCTCGGTGGCCCTGCCGATCTCGAGCGCGCGCGTGACCGTGCCCTCGATGACCGCGCCCCGCGCCACGGCGGCCGTGAGCACGTAGTCGGCCATCAACGCGCTCGATCCAGCCGCCACGCACACGGCCCTGGCCAGCCGCTCCGACCACAGCCCGTCGATCGGGCGGATGGTGACCACGTTCCCCGCCACGTCGGTCATGACCACCAGGTCGGCCGGCAGCCCCGCCACGTACATCGACACCATCTGGACTTCGGGAAAGGCCCGCCCCATACCGTCCGCGTCGAGCAGCGGCAACCCGAGCTGGGCCGCCCACGCGACCGGGGCGACGCCGTTGGAGCCGCCGATCTCGGACGACATGACCGCGCTCGGCGGACGGCCGAAGATCCGCTCGATCTCCTCGGCGATGCGCTTGGGCTCGTCCTCGCTGTGGATCATCTCGTGGCTAACGGTCGGCGCCCCGATCCCCGACAGCGGCACGATCAGCGCGTCCTCCTCCAGGTCGGCCAGCCGGACCAGCGGCACCTCGCCGTACTCGCGGATGGCCCTCGCGGCGGCCAACGACCCGGTGCGCACGTCTCCCCCGCCACCGGTGCCCAGAACGGCGCACCCCCGGGCGAGAGCCGGAATATCGCTCACATCAATGCTCATTTGGCGACACAACCAACCACATGCCACCTCAATCCGCCAGTCCGGCAGATGTGGGCGCCGGTAAATACGTTGCGCCGCCTCGGGGGCGACCGGCACGATCGATCCCATGAACACCGGGCGAATGCATATGCGGCACCGCGCGGGCGTGTCCTGATCCTCAGGCACCCGCCCGTCGCTCTTCCAGGCGGGTGGGGGCGCTGGTGTGCCCGGCGATTTCATACGTCGTCCTAGGCGGGTTCGATCCCCGCACCCGCTACGTGGCACGCTGTTGTCATGCGGATTTCGGTGGCCGCCGACAGCAAGGACGGCGTGGCCGAGCGAGTCGTGACGGAGTTGCGCAGGCGCGGGCACGAGGTGGTGACGCACGGCGCGCTCAACGACGCCGAGCGCGACGACTGGGCGTGGGCCTCGGAGCTGGCCGCCAGGGACGTGAGCGAGGGGCGGTCCGACCAGGCGGTCGTGTGCTGCTGGACCGGGACGGGCGCGTCGATCGCGGCCAACAAGGTGCCCGGCGTGCGGGCCGCGCTCTGCGTCGACGCCTACACCGCCGACGGCGCCCGCAAGTGGAACGACGCCAACGTGCTGGCGCTCAGCCTGCGGCTCACCTCAGACGTGGTGCTCGACGAGATCCTCGACGCCTGGCTGGAGGGACGGCCGAGCACGGACTCCGACGACGTCGCCAACGTGTCCCACCTGGACGACATCTGACCGCTACGCTCGGGTGCATGGCGGATCTGCACTGCACGCACTGTGGCGAGGATGGGCTGGAGCCCGGATTCATCTTGGACGCGGGCGAGCACAGCCCCGGATTCGCCAGATGGGTCGAGGGCGCTCTGGAGCGCGGGATTTTCGGCGGGGCCAGGCGGATGGGCCGGTCGAAGTGGGAAATCGACGCCTATCGCTGCCCCAACTGCCACCACCTGGAGCTTTTCGCCCAACGTCCCGCGTGACCCGCAACGGTCACTGCGGAGACACGGAAATCGTCGGCACCGCCCCGTAAGGTTCTCGGCATGACCGACGTGCTGCTGCGCGGCGGGCTCCCCTGGGGACTCGGGGCCGTCGCCGACATCCTCGTCCGCGACGGCCTGATCCACGACGTCGGCCAGGGCCTCGACGCGGCTGACGACGCCCTGGTCGTGGACGTCGCCGGGGAGCTGGTGCTGCCGGGCCTGGTCGAGGCGCACTGCCACCTCGACAAGACCCTCTACGGCGGGCCGTGGGTGCCCCATTCGGCCGACGACACGCTCGCCGGCCGCATAGGCAACGATCTCGGCAGGCGGGCCGAGCTGGGAGTCCCGAGCGTGGAGCGGATCGGGGCGCTGCTGGCGCGCATGAGCGCGGCCGGCACCACCCACGTGCGCACGCACACCGACATCGACCCGCTGGTGGGGTTGCGCGGCGTGGAGGCCGTGCGCGAGGCCGCCGCCCGCTCCCCCGTCGAGGTGCGCCAGGTCGCCTTCCCGCAACACGGGCTGCTCACCAACCCCGGCACTGCCGAGCTCCTCGAAGAGGCGCTCAAGCACGGCGTCGAGGCGGTCGGCGGGCTCGATCCTGCGGGCATCGACCGCGACCCCGTGCGCCACCTCGACGTGATCTTCGGCTTGGCCGAGCGCTACGGCGCCCACGTGGACATCCATCTGCACGACGGCGGCTCTCTGGGCGGGTGGGAGCTCGAGCTGATCACCGAACGGACCAGGGTGCTGGGGCTGGGC
>NZ_VCKY01000172.1 GCF_005889735.1 Nonomuraea turkmeniaca | reverse complement strand
GCGGGGGACGCCGGCGGAGGGTACGTGCGGAAACTAGTCGCGTTCGGCCGCCTGGGCTTCTCTGCGCTCGATGATCCGGCGGGTGAACGGGATGATCTCGACGACTCGGCTGCCGAGGTAGGCGCCGACGAAGGCGAGCACCAGGAGGACGACGGGGCTGGTGGCGAAGCCGTTCATGGTGACGAAGGCCTGCAGGATCACATCGAGCAAGGAGAACTCCGTGGAATGGGCTCAGCGGGGAGGCACTTAGGCTAACCGGACACGGCCAGTGCTCGCCCCCAAAACGCACTAAAGGGCGACACGATTGATCATGTCGCCCTTTAGTGGTTGATCAGTGGAAGAAGTGTCGGGTACCGGTGAAGTACAGGGTGATGCCGGCCTTCTCCGCGGCCTCGATGACCAGGTCGTCCCGGATCGAGCCACCGGGTTCGACGATCGCCTTCACGCCCGCCTCCGCCAGCACCTCCAAACCGTCCGGGAACGGGAAGAAGGCGTCCGAGGCCGCCACCGAGCCGGGCGCGCGTTCCCCGGCCCTGGTGACCGCCAGGCGGCAGGAGTCGACCCGGTTGACCTGCCCCATTCCCACACCCACGGTGGCGCCGTCGCCGGCCAGCAGGATGGCGTTGGACTTCACCGAGCGGCAGGCGCGCCAGGCGAACTCCAGGTCGGCCAGCACCTCGGCCGAGGCCGGCTCGCCGGTCTTGAGCTCCCACTGCGACACCGCGTCCCCGGGTGCGTCCACCCGGTCGACGGTCTGCACCAGGAGCCCGCCGTCGATCCTGCGGAACTCCGTCGGCTGCGCCGGCCCCTCCGCGCACACCAGCAGCCGCAGGTTCTTCTTCTCGCGCAGCACCTCGAGCGCCTCCGCGTCGAAGGCGGGTGCGATGACGACCTCGGTGAACACATCGGCGATCTGCCGGGCCAGCTCCACCGTGACCGGCCGGTTGACGGCGATCACCCCGCCGAACGCCGACACGGGGTCGCAGGCGTGCGCCTTGCGGTGCGCGTCGGCCACGTCGGAGCCGATCGCGATGCCGCACGGGTTTTGATGCTTGATGATGGCCACGCACGGGTCGGAGAAGTCCCAGGCGGCCCGCCACGCGGCGTCGGCGTCGAGGTAGTTGTTGTAGGACATCTCCTTGCCGTGCAGCTGCTCGGCGTTGGCCAGCCCGCCCGCGCCGGCCGTGTAGAGCGCGGCACGCTGGTGCGGGTTCTCGCCGTAGCGGAGGGTCGCCTTGCGCTCGTACGCGGCCCCCGTGAAGGCAGGGAGCTCGTCCTCTCCGTAGGCGCCCGCGAACCAGTTGGCCACGGCCACGTCGTACGAGGCCGTGTGGGCGTACGCGATGCCCGCCAGCCGCCGCCGCTCGGTCAGCGTGAACCCGCCTTCGGCCAGCGCCGCGAGCACGTCGCCGTAGTAGCCGGGGTCGACCACGACGGCGCAGGTGTTGTGGTTCTTGGCGGCGCCGCGGATCATGGCGGGCCCGCCGATGTCGATCTGCTCGACGCACTCCTCGTCGGACGCGCCGGAGGCAACCGTCTGCTGGAACGGGTAGAGGTTGACCACGACCAGCTGGAACGGGTCGATCTCCAGCTCCTCCAGCTGGGCCACGTGGTGCGGCTTGGTGACGTCGGCCAGCAGCCCGGCGTGTACGCGCGGGTGCAGCGTCTTGACCCGTCCGTCGAGACACTCGGGGAACCCGGTCAGCTGCTCGACCTTCGTCACCGGGATCCCGTACGACGAGATCGCGGCGGCCGTGCCGCCGGTCGACACGATCTCCACACCTGCGCCGTCAAGGGCCCTGGCCAGCTCCTCGAGCCCGGACTTGTCGTAAACAGCGATCAGCGCGCGCCGGATGGCGATGCGAGTCACGTGGATTCCCCTCCTGATTGGTTGCCGATGCGGACATGACGTCCGCTGACCGTCCAGCCCTCGCGGGCCATCCGGCCGACGTTCTCGACGAGCAGGCGGCGCTCGACGGTCTTGATGCGCTCGTGCAGGGCCGCCTCGTCGTCGCCCGGAAGCACGGGCACCGCCTCCTGCGCGACGATGGGGCCGGTGTCGATCCCCTCGTCGGCCAGCATCACCGTGCAGCCGGTGACCTTGACCCCGTGGGCCAGCGCGTCGCGCACGCCGTGCGCGCCGGGGAACGACGGCAGCAGCGCCGGGTGAGTGTTGAGCACGGGGAAGGCGTCGAGCGTCGGCGCACCCAAAATCTTCATGAAGCCCGCCGCCACCACCAGATCGGGTTCGTACGTGGCGATCTTGGCCGCGATCGCGCGGTCCCAATCCGCCCTTGTCGCATAATCGCCCAATTTTTCGACAAAAGTCGGGACGCCTGCTTTGGTGGCCCGTACCAGCCCTTCTATCCCTTCCCTGTCGGCGCCGACCGCCACTACGCGAGCCCCGTACGACGGGTCGGCAGAAGCGTCCAGCAGGGCCTGTAGGTTGGTTCCAGAGCCGGAGACGAGGACGACGAGCCGCCCAGCCTTAGACACGCACACTCTCCAAGAGGAAAACAGGGTGGGGGTGCCAGGGTATCTGTTCCTCGCCCGGCGACGCAGAGGAGGTCAGGTGTCGACACCGGTGCAGGCACCGGCAGGCCAGCAGCCCGCCGAATCGGCGGGTCGCCGAGCGATTTGGTTGTCCATCGCAGCGCTGGCCATGACGTTCATGTTGCCGCTCGCCGGCCTGGTCATGGCGCTGTTCGCGCTGGCGGCCGGGATCCGGGCGCTGCCGCTGCTGAAAGGCGCGGGCAAACCCACGGGGATAGCCGTGGGCGGCATCACCATCTCCTCGATCGCATTGGCACTGTCGGCCATGGCCACGGGGATGCAGCTGTATCTGATGGACGAATACTCCGCCTACCAGGAGTGCATGAAGGGCGCCGGCACGGTGTCCTCGCAGGGCGAGTGCTTCACCCAGTTCAGAGACGCGGCCGAACGCAAGCTCCCACCAGACGTCCTGGAGCTCCTGGGCGCCATGCAGCCCTGAGAGCGACCGACCCACGGATCATCCCGGAGCCAGCCGACGACTCTCCACGGCCCTAGGGTCACCACGGAGTCGGCCCACTGTGCGTCGTCACGGCGGCGCGCCACTGACCGGGTCAGAGAGCGTCTCCCTGGACAGAGGCCGGCCAACGACGGCGTTTGGGGCAACCACGTCGCAGCGTAAAGAAAACTAGTCTTTATCCCACGCGTAGGGATCGAGATAGATGACGTGGCCGCCGCGGTCGTCGGACTCGTCGACGATGTCCTTACGGGGCGGCCCTGCCTCCGCCGGCCGGGGTGGCCGCGCCTGGGCCTGTGTCTCGGCCGCCGCCGAGGCGTGCTCGTCCTGCCAGTCATCCCTGATGACCGGGATCTCCTGAGTATCGGCCTCGGTGGCATCCATCCAGTGGCCCGGCAGCGGGCGCGGGTCCGACTCGGCCAGTCCCACCTTGCTCGCCGCCTTGGCGATCGCGGCCCCCGCCTTGCGCACCGGGGCGGCCGCCTTGTCGAGTGGCGTGCGGGCCCGCTTGTTGAGGAGCAGCAGGTTCGTCACGCCCGCGGAGATGCCCGCGGCCACGCCCACCTCGAGCGCGACCGACAACGCCACCTCCCACGGTGACGGCCCGACCGCCGCCAGCCGACCGCCGCCGATGGGCCCGCCGGACAGCGCCGCCAGCGCCCCCGCCACGACGCCGGTGGACACCCCGGTGAGGAACCCCCAGAGCGGCGCCGCCTCGTACGACGGCGACGGCGAGATCCTGGCCACCATCACCCCCGCCACGGCTCCCGCCGCGAACGGCAGCGCGATCACCGCCATCATCCACGCCGGCACCGGCCCGCTCTCCGGCAACGCCCCCAGCAACGGCAGGCTCGGCACCGTGCCGAGTTGCACGCCCGTGGGCGCGACCAGGGTGTCCGCGCCGATGGCGAACCCCGGCCCCGCGATGTACGAGGACGCCCAGATGACGGCGTTGAGCAGGTAGAGCAGCTGGAGCAGAATCAGCAGCACGCCGCCCACGAAGCCGGGCGACAGGACGCTGGACAGCTCCTTGACCTGGTCGAAGTTGAGCACGACGGCGACCAGCACCAGCGCCAGCCCGGCCACCAGCAACAACGCGGTGGCCACGGCCGTGCCGACGGTGAGCGCGCGCACCCGCTCGGGCAGCAGGTTGAGCATCACCCGCCAGGGCCCGATCATCCGGGCGGTGGCCAGCGCCCCCGCCAGGAACGCCAGCACGAAGTGGCTGAACAGCGCCTCGCCGATGAACGGCTGCGTGATCTCGTTGCTCGCGACGAGCGCGATCAGCCCGGCCAGCAGCGCGTACGGGGCCGCCAGCGACACCCCGGCCTGCACCACCAGCACCAGCTGGGCTCGGCGGCGGGCCTGGGCCTGCTCACGCGGGCTGTTCTTGGGCAGCCGCTCGGGCAACCGGAGCCGCAGGTCGGCGTCGCGTGCCATCCAGCGTCCCGCCCGGTAGAGCAGCACAGCGGGCAGCATGATCAGCCCAAGCGGCAACAATCCGACCCGGCCGCCCGGGATCGCGAAACCTGCGTGGTGCGCGGCCAGCCAGAGCTGCGCCGCCGTACGGAACACCCCCGGCAGGCCGGAGCCGAGCGTGCCGCGCGGGGCGGCGATCCAGCCGACCAGCGTGAGCGTGGTGAGTGCGGCCAAGCCGACGCCCAGCGTGCATGCCGCGGCCAGCATCCCGGACACGGGCAGCGGGCGCCGCGCCTCATCGTCGTCACCAGGGACCCCGGGGAGCTTGCCGAGCACCGACCGGGGGGCACTACGCAACTGGTCGATAATCGCCGTCACAGTAGGTGATTTTCTCAACCTTTCCCAACCACCGCTTGGTTGACGCGCCGGTATTTTTATTTTCATCCTTTACACTTCGACGGGTTGCCCCACCCGCCGTCGCCGGCCGGCGCCTGTCCAGGGAGACGCTTTCTGACCCGGTCAGTTGAGCGATGAGCCTGGGCCGGAGAGAGCGAGGGCACGATGCCAACGGAGGCCCGTAGCGAATGCGACCATAAGCAGGGCGCGCCGCCGTGACGACGCACAGTGGGCCGGCTCCGTGGTGGCCCCTGGGCCCGCACCGCCCGCGCACGGGAAAGCCCCGCGCGGTGCCTACCACGCGGGGCCTTCTCAGGGATGATCAACGAGCCTGCATGATCTCGCGCATCAGGCGGGCCGTTTCCGACGGGGTCTTGCCGACGCGGACGCCCACCTTCTCCAGGGCCTCCTTCTTGGCCTGGGCGGTGCCGGCCGAGCCGGACACGATGGCGCCGGCGTGGCCCATCGTCTTGCCCTCGGGCGCGGTGAAGCCGGCCACGTAGGCGACGACCGGCTTGGTCACGTGCTGCTCGATGTAGGCCGCGGCCCGCTCCTCGGCGTCGCCGCCGATCTCACCGATCATCACGATGGCGTCGGTGCCCGGGTCCTCCTGGAAGGCCTGGAGCGCGTCGATGTGCGTGGTGCCGATGACGGGGTCGCCGCCGATGCCGACCGCGGTCGAGAAACCGAAGTCGCGCAGCTCGTACATGAGCTGGTACGTCAGCGTGCCGGACTTCGACACCAGCCCGATGCGGCCGGCGGTGGTGATGTCGGCGGGGATGATGCCGGCGTTGGAGGCGCCGGGGGAGGCGATGCCGGGGCAGTTGGGGCCGATGATGCGGGTCTTGTTGCCCTTCTCGACGGCGTAGGCCCAGAACTCGGTGCTGTCGTGTACCGGCACGCCCTCGGTGATCACCACGACGAGCGGGATCTCGGCGTCGATGGCCTCCTTGACGGCGTCCTTGGTGAACGCCGGCGGCACGAACACGACCGACACGTCGGCGCCGGTCTGCTCCATGGCCTCCTTGACCGTGCCGAACACGGGCAGGCCCTCGTGCACGGTGCCGGCCTTGCGGGCGTTGACACCGCCCACGACCCTTGCCCCGGAGGCGAGCATGCGGCGGGTGTGCTTGGTGCCCTCGCCGCCCGTCATGCCCTGAACGATGATCTTGCTGTTTTCGGTCAACCAGATGGCCATGAGTTACGCACCTACCGCAGCGAGCTCGGCGGCCCGCTTGGCCGCGTCGTCCATCGTGTCTACCAGCTCGACCCGCGGGAGCGCGGCGTCGGCCAGGATCTGACGCCCGAGCTGGGCGTTGTTGCCGTCGAGGCGGACCACCAGCGGGTGGGTCACGGCCTCGCCCCGGCTCTCGAGCAGCTTGAACGCCGAGACGATGCCGTTGGCGACGGCGTCGCAGGCGGTGATGCCGCCGAAGACGTTCACGAAAATCGACTTCACGTCGGGGTCGGAGAGGATGATCTCCAGGCCGGCGGCCATGACCTCGGCCGAGGCGCCACCGCCGATGTCGAGGAAGTTGGCCGGGGACGGCTTGCCGGGGAACGCCTCACCGGCGTAGGCCACGACGTCAAGGGTGGACATGACCAGGCCCGCGCCGTTGCCGATGATGCCGACGCTGCCGTCGAGCTTGACGTAGTTGAGGTCCTTCTCCTTGGCCGCGGCCTCGAGCGGGTCCTCGGCCGCCTTGTCGGCCAGCGCCTCGTGCTCCTGCTGGCGGAAGGAGGCGTTGTCGTCGAGCGTGACCTTGCCGTCGAGGGCCTTCACCTGGCCGTCGGCCGAAAGGATCATGGGGTTGACCTCGACGAGCGTGGCGTCCTCGTCGACGAAGCAGCACCAGAGCTTCTCGATGAGCTCGGCGGCGCCGTCGAGCGACTTCTCCGGCAGGCCGCCGGCCACCGCGATCTCGCGAGCCTTGGCCCGGTCGATCCCGGTCAGCGCGGAGACCGGCACCTTGGCGACCTTCTCAGGAGCGCTGTGGGCGACCTCTTCGATGTCCATGCCGCCGGCGGCGGAACAGATCGCGAGGAACGTACGGTTGGCGCGGTCGAGCAGGAAGGAGAAGTAGTACTCCTCCGCGATCGCGCTGGCCTCCTCCACGAGCACCTTGTGGACCGTGTGGCCCTTGATGTCCATGCCCAGGATGGCGGTGGCCTTCTCAGCGGCGTCGGCGGCGTCGTCGGCCACCTTCACGCCTCCGGCCTTGCCTCGGCCACCGGTCTTGACCTGGGCCTTGACGACAACGCGGCCGGTCAACTGCTCAGCGGCCGCCCGCACCTCCTCCACGGTGTGGGCGACGATGCCGCGCGGCACCGGGATGCCGTAGTCAGCGAAGAGCTCCTTCGCCTGATGTTCGAACAGGTCCACGAGGGTCCGTCCTTGCTTATCCGACTGATGTTCGACGGCCCGGGCAACTGCGCTGACGGTCGCATCCGCTTCGCCGCTCGTTGGCTTCGTTCCTCGCTCTCTCACGGCGAGCTCCTACGCTCAGGGGTGCGTGCCGGGCGTTTCCGCCAGTGAAGCCTAGCCCGAAGCTTGACCTGCCCAGGTCATCGGGTCATGGTTCTCCCGCTATGTGACGCTGATCTCACTTCCGGCGAGAGGCTGCGGATCGTGTTCTGCACAAAATATGCACCGATTCGCCGTCGTAGCGCCCGGGCATCGACATATGGCCGTGATCTCTCATTGGCAGGCTTCCCGCGCCCCCTTGTTTTCCGATTCAAAGGAATCACATGAAGCGAATTCTCGCGGGCGTCGCGCCGGCTTCGGCGGACGCGCTCGGACGACCGGCGCTTTCAGCTCCGGCATGCGGGGGCCCTTCCCGTCCGTGATCGCCATGGGACGTTACGTGTATACGCAGGATCTCCGATATCCACCACGCGGGCCGGAACGCTATGATCACGACCCAGCTTTTTCCACCTCGCTTCACCCCGAGACACGAAAGTTTCGGCGGGAAGCACCGGTGATCCCCCTCAACAAAGGAATCCGCATGAAGCGAATGCTCGCCGGCGTGGTGTTAGCCACCACCGCCACTCTGGTCGCCGCGACGCCCGCGATGGCCGCCGCACCGAAGAACCCCGTCGTCACGGTGAAGAAGCAGCTCGCTCCTGGCAAGGGAGTGAAGTTCACCGAGCGGACCACCCTCGACGTGGACGGGCAACGCGATATCTTCGTCCGCCGCAGCGGCACGTTGCAGTTCAGCAAGTCCGGCGTCGCGGCCTCGGACATCACGGGCAAGTTCAACATCTCGCTGAAGGACCTGGGCGCAGACGCGGACGACGCCCCGGAGCTGCTCAAGGCTCTGGCCACGCCGGAACGCACGATCAGGGTCGGCACCACGGCGTACCTGTCCGGCGGCATGTGGTCGACCCTGCTGCCCGAGGGCAAGACCTGGTTCAAGATGCCCAAGGGCCCGACCGGCGGCGTCACCGGCGTCTACGGCCAGCCGCTGAACCTGGCCGAGCCCGCCACCCTCAAGACCCTGTTCAAGGGCGCCAAGCCCGCCGGCGGCGGCTACGCCGGCAAGATCACCGTGGGCGCCCTGTGGAAGGTGTCCCCGTGGTATCGCGCAGCCGCGCTCTCCAAGCCCTCCGCGAAGGCGCAGAAGAGCACGATCAGCTGGCGGATCACCGTGAACTCGGCCGGCCTGCCGACCCGGCTCGTGTCGACCTTCCCGGTGGCCGCCCTGTCCACAGGGAAGGGCACGGTGAGCGTGGACACGAGGTTCTCCGGCTGGGGCACCGCCGTGTCGATCAAGGCGCCGCCGGTGGACGAGGTCGCCACCGAGTTCGAGAACGGTGAGGACGACGCGTCCATCATCTGGGACCAGTTCGGCAACGTCGGCGGCTGATCCAGTCGCTTCAGCCCTCTCCCGTCGCCAGGCGGGAGAGGTGCGGCTGTTGTGGTGGAGTCGGTGAGGCCGATGACGTTTCCCACGGGTCGGGCAGCTCCACGGTCCCGCCCGTGAACCCCTCGCGTCGGGGCCGCCGCGACGGTCCAGAGGGCTAGCCGAGCCGCGACTCGCGATGGCGTGCCCATTCGAGCGAGTGCCTGATGCCGTCCTCGACGGAGTAGCGGGCCTGCCAGTCGAGCAGGCGGCGGGCGCGGTCGCTGCGGGTGTAGGCGCCGGCCACGTCACCGGGACGCGCGGGGGCCTCGACGACCTCGATCGGGTGGTCGACGACGCGGTTGAACGCCTCCACCAGCTCGCGGACGGTGGTGCCCGCGCCGGTGCCCAGATTGATCACGGCCTCGTCCAGGTCAGGGAAACGCCGAAGGGCCGCGACGTGCGCGGTGGCCAGGTCCCAGACGTGGACGTAGTCGCGGATGCCGGTGCCGTCGCTGGTCGGGTAGGCGGTGCCGGTGATCTGGAAGGGCACGCGGTCCTCGTACGCCTCGATCATCTTGCCGAGGGCGTGACTCGGACGCCGTAGTTGCAGGCCGGTGCGCATCTTCGGGTCGGCGCCGATGGGGTTGAAGTAACGCAGGGAGACGATCTTGATGGGGTGGGTGGCGGCGATGTCGGTGAACATCGCCTCGCACACCGCTTTGGTGCGGGCATAGGGGCTCACGGGGTCGAGCGGGGAGTTCTCGTCCACCGTGTGGTCCTCGCCCGCACGGTAGATCGAGGCGGACGAGCTGAAGACCATCTGGGTGCAGCCGTTGCGGATCAGGTGGTCGATGAACTCCAGGCTCTTGGTCACGTTGGCGCGGTAGTAGCCGATGGGGTCGGCGACGGAGTCGGGCACGACGATGAGCGCAGCACAGTGGATGACTGCCTCGATATCCGGATTTTCGGCAAATATCTTGTCAATCAGCGGGCCGTCGCTGATGTCTCCCTCATAGAAGACCCGCCCCTCGGCGAACTCCCGCCGCCCCGTCACGAGACTGTCGAGAATCACCGGCGAGATCCCCGCATCCAGGCACGCCGAGGCGACCGTGCTTCCGATAAAGCCCGCCCCACCACTGATCAGAACACGCATGCCCGCACCCTATCTTCGCGCGGCCCCGTATCCGGCCGGGCTTTCCCAAGAGCGTGCCCTCGCCGCCCGAGCAGACCGCCGGCCGCCCGCCGCCCCGCTGAGCCATCGGCGGGCATCGGCGGGCATCGGCGACGGCCGAAGTGTCATGACGCCGATACCGTCGGTCGCGATCAGGTGATGGCCGAGGGCACTTTCCGCGGGTCATCGAGACCCATTCTCCGGGCAATCAAGGATGCCGATGATGACGCCGGCTCGACGATTAACCGTTGTCCTCGTCGCGGCGCCGCTGCTGCTCACTTCCCTGCAGCCGGCAGCGCACGGAGTCGCGCGGAAAGAATACGCTCGCTTCGCCGATTCCACCTGCCCGGGAAAAGGGAAGTACGACGAATACGAACATGGCGCTCCGTGGCGGCTCTGGCTGAGAAGCGGCCGGGTGATGCGTCCTACATCCGGATCCGCGGCCGAGCGAACGGCGGCATGCGCGTCGTCGACACCTCCACGAAAACCCTCCACCGCCCCTGACGGGCCTTCTCCAACACTCCCATCCTGTACGGCTTCGCCACCTGGGCCGCCACCCGCCGCACTTCGGCTGGGGACCCTCCAGGAACACGGCCTCTGAGCCCTTCAGTGGCTGAGCGCCGTCACGGCGCGCATCGTGGGCCGGGACCGTGGTCACAAGCCCGCGGGCCAAGAACGGATCCGCGGCTGCCCATCGAAGGCCCCACATGCCTTCACCTGGGGCCGGGTTCGGCAAAGGTTTGGCGGGAAGGGCGCAAGGGCGGCCTGGTCTTGGGGGCGTTGGCATGCGACATTTCCAGATATGGGCAGAGACGTGCCGGTGGTGGTCTTCAGCCGCGAGGACCGGCGGAAATATCGCGAAAAGGTGCGGCGATGCCTCGACGTCTTCGCCCAGTTGCTCCGTGAATCCCGTTTTGAGCTCGAACGCCCCCTCGCCGGCCTGGAGATCGAGCTCAACATCGTGGACGCGGACGGCGAGGCCGCCATGCGCAACGCCGAGGTGCTGGCCGCCATCGAGCAGCCGGACTGGGCCACGGAGCTGGGCCAGTTCAACATCGAGATCAACGTCGAGCCTCAGGAGCTGACCGGCGACGGCGCGCTCCGGCTGGAGAACGACGTACGAGCACGACTCAACCACGCTGAGTCACGCGCCCGCTCCCAGGGCGGGCACCTGGTCCTGATCGGCATCCTGCCCACACTGCGCGAGCAGGACATCGGCGAGGGCACGCTCTCCGCGAACCCCCGCTACCGCCTGCTCAACGAGCAGATCTTCGCCGCCCGCGGGGAAGATCTGCATCTGTGCATCGAAGGCGTCGAACGCCTGGAAACGCACGCCGACAGCGTCGCACCCGAGGCCGCCTGCACGAGCGTGCAGCTCCACCTGCAGGTGAGCCCAGAGGCGTTCGCCGCGCACTGGAACGCCGCCCAGGCCATCGCGGGAGTGCAGGTCGCGGTCGCGGCCAACTCCCCTTACCTGTTCGGCAAGGAGCTGCACCGCGAGACCAGGATCGCGCTGTTCGAGCAGGCCACGGACACGCGGCCGGCCGAGCTCAAGGCGCAGGGTGTGCGGCCGCGCGTGTGGTTCGGCGAGCGGTGGATCACGAGCGTCTTCGACCTGTTCGAGGAGAACGTCAGCTACTACCCGGCCCTGCTGCCGCTCTGTGAGGACGATGACCCGCGTGCCGAGCTCGAACGGGGACGCGTCCCCCACCTCCACGAGCTGACCCTGCACAACGGCACCATCTACCGCTGGAACCGGCCCGTGTACGCGGTGGTGGGCGGCATGCCGCACCTGCGCGTGGAGAACCGCGTGTTGCCCGCGGGGCCCACCGTGGCCGACATCGCGGCCAACGCCGCCTTCTACTACGGTCTGATGCGCGTGTTGCCGCACGCCGAACGGCCGATCTGGAGCCAGATGTCCTTCCAGGCCGCGGAGGACAATCTCAGCGCCGCGGCGCGGCACGGGATCGACGCACGGCTGTACTGGCCGGGGCTGGGCGAGGTGCCCGCCGCCGAGCTGATCCTGCGCCGCCTCCTGCCCATGGCGCACGAAGGGCTGACCGAATGGGGTGTGGACCAGGCCGTCGCCGACCGGCTGCTCGCCATCATCGAGGGCCGCTGCCTGACAGGGCGTACGGGGGCGACCTGGCAAGTGGAGCGGGTGAGCGCGCAGGGAGGCGACCGGCACGAGGCGCTGCGTGCCATGACCCTCGAGTACATCGAGCGAATGCATACGAATGAGCCCGTACACCAGTGGGAAGTTTGACGTCCTCCCCTGCCTGAAGGACCCGTTGCTGATCTCTCAAATCGTCACTCGTGATCAGTATGGATCCGGGATGGTGGAGGTAACCCCGAAGCCTTCAAGGTGGTGCCCTCATGTCGCTGGAGCCGCAGCCTGTCCGTGAGATCCCTGAATTGACACAGCGGGTGGCCCGAGCAGCCTTTCCCAAGGGATCACTGGCCATTCGGCTGCATGACAGCCTGGGACAGGTCTTCGATGACGTCCTCTTCGCTGAGGCGTTCCCAGCCGATGGACGACCCGCCGCCTCCCCTGGAGCGCGCTTCGCACGTGGATGGTCCCGGCCTGTCCGGGCCACATCCTGACGGGGTCCGGATTCCTTTCAGGCCTGAAGGTCAGGCCATCCTCTGGAGGCCCCGGTGAAGGCTGTGACTCTCCGTCCGCTGATCGTTGTTCTTGTCCTGCTGCTGGCTTCCTGCGGCATCACCCGCCCGCCGTCCATGAATGCACAGGGCGAGGACGACTTCCAGGACGACATCCGCACGGCGCGGACGTTGTCGGAGGAGTTCTGGGAGCAGCAGTTCGCCCAGCTAGGGGAGACATATCGGCCTATCGCCGACTTCGTCCCATACTCCGGGACCTCAGGGCCGAGCTGCGGCGGTCAGCCCTCCGTACCGAACAACGCCTTCTACTGCCCCGTGGGCCACTTCATCGCCTACGACCAGGACTGGCTGGAGGGCCTGTGGAACGAGATGGGGGACGGGTCCGTCTATGTGATCATTCCCCATGAGCTCGGGCATTCCATCCAGGCCCAGCTGGAGTCCAACTACGAGCTGAACGTGCAGATGGAGCTGCAGGCCGACTGCTACGCGGGCGGCACCCTGTCGGCCCTGGTCAACTCGGGCGCCCTGCTGGCGGACCGGGGCGACGAGAAGGAGCTGCTGGCCAGCCTCGCGGCCGCCGGCGACCCGACGGACGACTGGCTGAACCCGGCCGCCCACGGCACGGCCGAGCAGCGGCAGGCCTCGTTCGCGAAAGGCTATCGGGACGGGGTGGGGGCCTGCTGACGTCATGAGGTCGACCGTGGGTGTACACCCCCATCAACCCAAAGGATGATGTGGTCGATCATGACCACGCCGTACCGTTGACGCATGCCACTGGAGGAGATCGGCTGGCTGCGCCGGGGGGCGTGCAGATCCAGCGACCCTGACCTCTTCTTCCCCCTTGCCCCCTCGCCTCTGCAGGAAGCGCGCGCCAAGGCGATCTGCGCGGGCTGCCAGGTGATGGAGGAGTGCCGCTCGTACGCATTACGAGCGGGCGAGTCGGAGGGCATCTGGGGCGGCCTCACCGCCGTAGAACGCCGCCGCACCCGCTTCCCGGCCGGCTGGCGCAACTCCGCTGCCGCCTCCTGACGCCCCTCCCACGGCACCCGCACGCCATTCGCGCCGCCATCGCGCTCGTGGCCGTAGCGGCGGCGGAGGGGCAGTACGGCGAGCCTGAGTGCCGTTCGCCGACGGAGCAGCATGCCCCCATGGGGCGCCCGTCGGAGCGGACGGGACAGCGCGGCTCAGCCCGATGCGGCGTCATCAATGCGGCGGTCCCACGAAGGCCGGGGTAGTGCGGGATGCGCGCGCCTCCGATGACACGAGCAGCGATTGGGCCGGCTCGGAGGCGCGGGACCACGCGCTCCAGCGCGCAGTCCGGGACGACCGCAGACCTAGCGAGCGCCGGCGAAGGAGGCGGAGCGCGGGATGGCGAGCCCCAGGAGGCGCGACCGCATGGGGTTGCGAGGTGGCCGGCCGGGCGCGACCGCGCGGAGCACGAGGTGGCGAGCCGGGTGCGACGGCGTGGGGCGGGTGGCGGGTGGCGGGTGGCACGAGGCGGGGCGAGGCAGGCGTGTCGCGACGTAGCCTGCAAGAGTGCTCCTCCGCTCGATCGCCGTCCTCGCCGCCGCCAACCTCATGAACAACAAGATCGCCCCCCGCCTGGGCCCCCTGACCTCCACCGCCGCAACGGCGGCCCTGGTGGCGATGGCTCGCAAATCCGGCCTGTCATGGGAGGAGCTGGGCTTCGAACAAGGCCGTCGCGGCGCGATCGCGGGCGGCGCCCTGGCGGCGGCGGTGGCCACCGCCTACACCATCGGCATCTCCAACCCGCGCACCAGGCCGCTCTTCCACGACGAGCGCGCCCTGTCGCTCTCGCGCGCCCGCGTCCTGGAAGAGGCCCTCCTCCAGGTCCCGCTCGGCACGGTGCTGCTTGAGGAGGTGGGCTTCCGCGGAGCCCTGTATTCCATGCTGCGCCAAAGGCACGGCACGGTCGCCGCCACGGCGGTCTCGTCGGGCCTGTTCGGGCTCTGGCACATCCTGCCTGCCATGGACATGGCCCGCGCCAACCCCGCCCTGGGCGCGCTGGCGGCCGGTGAGTCGCCTACTCATCTGGACATGGCGCGGGTGGTGGCGGGGAGCGTGGTGTCCACGGCGGCGGCCGGGGTGTTGTTCTGCGAGCTGCGCCGCCGCAACGGCCTCCTGGCCCCGGTCATGCTGCATCTTGCGACCAACTCCTTGGGCTATCTCTTCGCCCGGATTGCCGCGAAAAAGAAGTAAGTCCGCGCACTCTGGTCACTCCTTGAATGAGAGTTCTTCACCTATGGATGAAGATCCTCCCCCATTTCGTGGAGCGTTCCATATGCGGCCGACCTCGATGCTTTACGGTCTCCCGGGACGCTCTCCCCGAGGTCGGCGCCGCTTCGGGGGGAGCGTATATCAAGATCACGATTTCTGATATACGCTGGAGGTACGGAGGTGGTGTTGCATGCGTACGGTGATCGACATCGACAAGGCCCTTCTGGAAACGGCCCAGAGGAAACTGGGGGCGGCGACCATGAAGGAAACGGTCCACGCCGCGCTCCAGGCGGTCGTCGAGCGGGACGCGGAAAGGGCCAGCGCAATCGAGGCGTTCGAGTTCTGGCGCACGGAGGGGAGCCCGGACCTGCTGGATCCGGAGATCATGAAGCATGCGTGGTGACAACAGGACTGATGTACCTGCTCGATAAGAGCGCCGTGGCGCGCATACGCACCAGCGACGTGATCGCCAAGGCGCTGTACCCGCTCTATGCCGCCCGGGTCGTGGCGACCTGTTGCGTCATCGACCTCGAGGTGCTCTACAGCGCCCGCGACTTCGGCCACTACCAACGCATCCTGCACGCCCAGCGCCAGTGCATCACGCTGCCAGTGGATCAGGAGGTGCAGAGACGGGCACTGGAGGTGCAAAGGCAACTCGTCGAGCGCTCGCACCACCGCGGCATCGGGCCGAACGATCTGCTGATCGCCGCCTGTGCCGAGGTGCATGGGGCGACGGTCGTGCATTACGACCGCGACTTCGACATCATCTCCGACGTCACCGGGCAGCCCGCGCTCTGGGTCGTGCCGCCCGGTTCCGTGCCCTGAAAGATCTCAGGCGGTGGGGACCACCTGGAAACCCTCCGCGTAGCGGCCCTCGCCGAAGCCGGCCTGTTCGGCCCAGGCGGCGAAGCGCCCCTTGACGAACTCGGCGAACCCTTCCACGTGCGACACCTGGCTCACATGCGACTGCAGGGCCGCGAGCTTGCGGTCCATGGCGTCGGTGACGTCCACCCAGTGGTTCGGGGTCGGGCCGCCGTTCAGCCAGACCTCCCGTACCGTCCACGCCTCCAGGCCCTCCTCCTTCAGCAGTTCGGGGAAGGCGTAGGGGTTGCGGGCGTCCGGGTAGACGGCGTCCAGGGTGGCTCCCCCGACGGCGCGGTGGTCGGGATGGCTGGGGGCGATGAACCGGTAATTGCGATCCGGGTGGTGAGTGATGACCAGGTCCGGCCTGACCTGGCGGATCACACGGGCGATGTCGCGCCGGAGCTCCAGGGAGGTCACCACCTGCCCGTCGGGGTAACCGAGGAAGCGCACGTCCGTCACGCCGACGGCCTTGGCCGCGGCACGCTGCTCGCTCCTGCGGAGTTCGGCCATGCCGGAGTTGTCCAGAGTACGCTCGTTGCCGCCCGCGTCGCCGTCCGTGACCAGCAGATAAGTGACCTCCACTCCCCTGTCGACGAACAACGCCACACTCCCGGCGGAGCCGAAATCGGCGTCGTCGGGATGCGCGGTCACGACAAGGACCCGGTTGATCTCGGCTTCCGGCAACATGGCTCCCCCTTCTTGACCTTCCGTTGAAGGACAACCGGAGCCCTGGCGATGGCATTCCATGCGCCGTTTGTCGGTGGGGAGTCTTAACCTAGACGCGTGCCGACCCAAGTCTCTGTTGACCACCCCTTGCTCGACGGTCTCAACCCGCAGCAGCGCGAGGCCGTGATCCATCACGGCGGTCCACTGCTCATCGTGGCGGGGGCGGGGTCGGGGAAGACGCGAGTGCTCACCCATCGCATCGCGTACCTGCTGGCCGAGCGCAAGGTGCATCCGGGCGAGATCCTGGCGATCACGTTCACCAACAAGGCCGCCCGGGAGATGAAGGAGCGCATCGACAAGCTGGTCGGGTCGCGGTCCAAGGTCATGTGGGTGATGACCTTCCACAGCGCCTGCATGCGCATCCTGCGGCGGGAGGCCAAGCGGCTCGGGTTCCCGTCCAGCTTCTCGATCTACGACCAGGCCGACTCGCAGCGGCTCATGGCGATGGTCTGCAGGGAGATGGAGCTCGACCCCAAGCGTTACCCGCCGCGCTCGTTCTCGGCACAGGTCAGCAACTTCAAGAACGAGCTGATCGACTACGAGACGGCGATCGACAAGGCGGGCTCGCATCTGGAGAAGACGCTGGCGCAGGCGTACAAGGCCTATCAGCTCAAGCTGACCGAGGCCGGGGCGATGGACTTCGACGACATCATCATGAACACGGTGACGTTGTTCCAGCTCTTCCCCGAGGTGGCCGAGCACTATCGGATGCGGTTCAGGCACGTGCTGGTGGACGAATACCAAGACACCAACCACGCCCAGTACATCCTGATCAGGGAGCTCGTCGGGCATCCCGAGCTGCGCACGACGGACGGGGACCTGGTGCGGTCCGGGACCGACCAGTCGGAGTTGTGCGTGGTGGGCGACGCCGACCAGTCCATCTACGCGTTCCGGGGCGCGACGATCCGCAACATCCTGGAGTTCGAGCGCGACTACCCGGACGCGCGGACCATCCTGCTGGAGCAGAACTACCGCTCGACCCAGAACATCCTGACCGCGGCCAACGCCGTCATCTCGCGCAACGAGTCGCGCAAGCCCAAGAACCTCTGGTCCGACCAGGGCGATGGGCCCAAGATCGTCGGGTACGTCGCGGACAACGAGCACGACGAGGCCATGTTCGTGGCCCAGGAGGTCGACCGGCTCAGCGACGAGGAAGGCGTGAAGCCCAGCGAGGTCGCCGTCTTCTACCGGACCAATGCCGCGTCCCGGGTGTTCGAGGAGATCTTCATCCGCACCGGGCTGCCGTACAAGGTGGTCGGGGGTGTGCGCTTCTACGAGCGCAAGGAGGTCAAGGACCTGCTGGCCTACCTGCGCGTGCTGGCCAACCCGGCCGACGTGGTGTCGCTGCGGCGCATTCTCAATGTGCCCAAGCGCGGCATCGGCGACCGGGCCGAGGCGATGATCGAGGCGCTGTCGTCGCGCGAGGGCATCACGTTCTGGGACGCGCTGCGCAGGGCCGAGGAGGCGTACGGCATGGCGACGCGGTCGCTCAACGCCGTGCGTGAGTTCGTCGCCATGATCGAGGAGCTGATCGCCAAGGCCGAAGGCATGCCGCCCTCGGCCATGGCCGAGGAGGTGCTGGTGGCTACCGGTTACCGCGCCGAGCTGGAGGCTTCCGAGGACCCGCAGGACGAGTCGCGGCTGGAAAACCTCAACGAGCTCATCTCCGTGGCCTCGGAGTTCGAGGAGGCCAATCCGGAGGGCACGCTGGTGGAGTTCCTGGAGCAGGTGTCGCTGGTGGCCGACGCCGACCAGATCCCCGACGCGGACGGCGGGCAGGGGGTCGTCACGCTGATGACGCTGCACACGGCCAAGGGGCTGGAGTTCCCCGTGGTCTTCCTGACGGCTATGGAGGACGGGGTCTTCCCGCACATCCGGTCGCTGGGCGAGCCGAAGGAGCTGGAGGAGGAGCGCCGGCTGGCCTATGTGGGGATCACGCGGGCGCAGAAGCGGCTCTACCTGACGCGGGCGGCCGTACGCAGCTCGTGGGGGTCGCCGTCGTTCAATCCCGCCTCCCGCTTCGTCAACGAGGTGCCCGGCAAGCTCATCGACTGGCGTACGGATCCGGAGAAGTCGGCCTGGAGCGCGGCCACCCGGCGGGAGCCCGCCGCCCGGCCGGCGCCGGCGAAGACCGGAGGCGCGGGCGGACGCACGGTGCCGTCGCTCACCCCGGGGGATCGGGTCTCGCACGACGCGTTCGGGCTGGGCACGGTGGTGGCCGTGGACGGGGTCGCGGAGAAGACCAAGGTCAAGATCGACTTCGGCAGTGGCGGGGAGAAGACGTTGCTACTGGCGTACGCGCCGCTCGAGAAGTTGTGACCCCCGAGTAGGTCTTCGCCGAGCGGCGCCGGCCGGGCGATCGGGACTCTCAGTGGATGCTGGTGAATGGGGACTGGCCCTGGAGCAGGCGGAGCCCGCCGCGCGGTGTCCACGGAAGGGCGCCGGCCTGCTGGCCGACCGGGGCGCGGTCGCGGCGGGCCATGCGGCTACAGGGCGCTGCCCTTCTTCCACTGGGTCCAGTTGAGCTGCCAGTAGCTCCAGCCGTTGTTCCACTGGAGCTTGCGCTTGGTGCCGGTGATCTTCACGACGTCACCGCGCTGGGCGATCGTGTAGAAGTACTTGGCTCCGGCCGGGGTGGCCCGGACGCAGCCGTGGCTCTGGTTGGAACGCCCGAGGAAGTGGTAGTAGCCGGCGCTCTGGTGGACGTACTCGCCGCTGTCGGAGATGCGGACCGCCCACGGAATCTGCTCCTTGTAGTAGCGCGGGTCCTTCGGATCCGTCACGCCCATCCAGGAGGAGGTCATGGTCTCGACGGCCTTCTTGCCCATCGTGAGATGGACGCCGCTCGTGGTCAGGTAGACGTCCACGCCGTTCCTGGTCAGCCCGCCCTTTCCGGCGCTGATCGGGATCTTCTTGGCGAGCTTGCCGTTCCGGTAGACCTTCATCGTGTGCGAGCGGGTGTTGACCACGGAGATGTGCTGCGCCCCCACGGCGAAGCGGCGGGAGACGTCCTTGGCGCCGGTGTTGCCCGGCAGCTCCGACAACCTCGCGGTGAAGAGCACCTTCTGGTACGGCTTCCAGTACGTCTTGGTCCGGTAGATGACCTTGCGTGCCGACACCCACCGCCAGGCGCCTTCGACCGGCTTCTCCGGCGTCACCTCGAGCAGCGCCTCGACGTCCGCCCTGTCCTTGGCTTTGACGTCACGGTCGAAGGTGACGATGATCGGGAAGCCGACGCCCACCTTCTCGGCCTTCTCCCCCATGGGGGTGATGTCGGCGATGCCGAGCTTGACCTTCTTCGCCGGGACGATGACTGCGGCGCCCGCGGGAACCTGGATCGCGGGGGCGGCTTGAACTCGCGATGCGGGGACACTCTCCGCCGCACAGGCCGTCGCGGCGACCAGTGCGACCATGGCCGGAAGCATCCGGGTGACGCGCTTCAAAGGGGTTACTCCTGGACTATGTGCCTATCTACCTCCTTGTGTGACAAATGAGACGGGTGATTCGTCTGCCGAAAAGGGATAACTTTCCCGTAACGGTGTAATCGACCTAGACCAGGCGGCGGGCGGTGGCCCAGCGGGACAGCTCGTGGCGGTTGGAGAGCTGGAGCTTGCGCAGGACGGAGGAGACGTGCGTCTCCACGGTCTTGACCGAGATGAACAGCTCCTTGGCGATCTCCTTGTACGCGTACCCGCGCGCGATCAGCCGCAGCACCTCGCGCTCGCGCTGCGTCAGCGAGTCGAGCTCGGGGTCGATCGGCGGCGCCTCGGAGGAGGCGAACGCGTCCAGCACGAACCCGGCCAGCCGCGGCGAGAACACCGCGTCCCCGTCGGCCACCCTGCGGATGGCGTCGGTCAGCTCCTTGCCGCTGATGTTCTTGGTGACGTAGCCGCGCGCGCCGCCCCTGATCACCCCGATGACGTCCTCGGCGGCGTCGGAGACCGACAGGGCGAGGAAGCGGACCTGGGAGCCGGAGCCCAGCACGCGGCGCAGCACCTCCTGGCCCCCGCCGCCGGGCATGTGCACGTCCAGCAGGACCACGTCGGGCTGGTGCTCGGCGATCGCCTTGACGGCCGACTCGACGTCCTCGGCCTCGCCCACCACCTCGATCGAGTTGCCCAGCTCGGCACGCACCCCGGACCGGAAGAGCCGGTGATCGTCGACGATCAATACGCGCGTCATGCCTTCTCCACCTTCATCGTCAACATCACTTCCGTGCCCTCGCCAGGCTCGGTGCGTACGCGGGCCGAACCTCCGTGACGTTCCATTCTGCCGATGATGGACTGCCTGATCCCCATCCGGTCGAGTGGCACCGTCTCGAAGTCGAACCCCTTACCCCGATCCTTCACGAAAATCGTGACCTCTTCACCCTCTACTTCGGCGTAAACGGAAATAGAGGGGCTTTCGGAGTATTTGGCGGCGTTGACCATCGCCTGCCTGGCCGCCTTCAGCATGGCGCCGAGCCTGCCGCCCCCGTCGAGGTCGATGTCGCCGACGCAGACCACCTCGATGGGCACGCCGTGCGCGTCCTCCTCCTCGGCGGCGATCCTGCGTACGGCGGCCGCCAGCGTGGCGTCGGCGTCCTGCGCGGGCTGGTAGAGCCAGTTACGCAGCTCGCGCTCCTGGGAGCGGGCCAGGCGGCTGACCTCGCGCGGGTCGTGGGCGACGCGCTGGATCAGCGTGAGCGTGTGCAGCACCGAGTCGTGCACCATGGCCGCGACCTCGGCGCGTTCCTCCTGCCTGATGCGCTCGCGCCGCTCAAGCTGCAGCTCCTTCCACAGGCCCGCGAGCCAGGGCGCGGCGATGACCGCCAGGCCGCCGACGACCACGACGGTGAAGAGCAGCCCCGGTCTGGCCTCCTGCCACGCCAGCTCGCCCTGCGAGTACAGGAACCCGGCCGCGCCCACCACCACAAGCATGACGCCGAGCAGCGTGCGCACGCGGTTCTTCCTGATGCTGAGCGCGGCCCCGCTCATCCAGCTCCGGCGGCGTTCGGGGTCGGCCTGCTGCCAGAGGATCAATGCGCCGATGCCGCCCACCGCGAACGGCAACATGCCGATCCCTCCCTGGGAGGCCCCCGTGAGCCAGCCGAACGCGAGCAACGCCAGCCCGATCGCGGTGAACGCGGCGAGCTGGCTCCAGTCCCGCGCCGGCGACTGGCCCTGGTGCGGCTGTCGCGGTGTGACCATCCACAACACCGCATACACCACCGCGCCGATCCCGTCGACGACACTGAGCAGCACAAAGGCCAGCCTGATCACGACCGGATCAAGCCGGAGCTGCGTCGCCAGCCCCTGGGCCACGCCGCCGAGCAGGCGGCCCTCCATGGGGCGCATCATGCGCCGGAACGGCGCGTCGCCGGTGGGCTCGGCGAGAGTCTTCTGGTCAGCCATAACATGGCCATCGTCACATGTCGGGGGCGTTCCGGGCATCAGGGAACAACCCCCGGGTCGGGTCAGGGGTGTCCCGGATGCGAGCACACCCTGCGCAGGGCCACGATAGTTCCATGACAGAAGGTCCGCCCAGAGAACCGGCCGCCTCCCGCAAGGTGCTGCGACGTAGCAGCGAGGGACGCATACTCATGGGAGTGTGCGCGGGTCTCGGGCGGCACACCGGCATCGATCCCGTGGTGTTCCGGGTGACGTTCGCCGTGCTGCTGCTCGGCTCGGGCGTCGGCCTGTTCCTGTACCTGGCGGCGTTCCTGCTGATGAAGGAGCCGAACGGAAGGCCCGGGATCATCGAGCAGTGGACCCGGCGTGACTTCGACGCCGAGGCCGTGATGGCGCTGCTGACGGCGGTGCTGGCGTTCGGGCTGGCGATCAACCTGGCCACGATCTGGTTCGACGCGGGGACGCTGGTGGTGGGGGTGCTCCTGGCCGTGTCGCTGCTGGCGGCGCACTCCAGCGGGGTGGACCTGGTGGGGCTGGCCCGGTCGATGCCCGAGCGGCTCAGCCGCCGGCGGGTGGAGGAGCAAACCGCGCCGTCCTACACCTGT
>NZ_VCKY01000171.1 GCF_005889735.1 Nonomuraea turkmeniaca | reverse complement strand
TGTCAGAGGGGAACCTGCGCGGCCCGACTGACCGCCTCATGAGCTGGGAGTGGTGGTGCGGTGTGTCCCGTTCCCGGTGGGTGGGAGGATTTGAACCTTCCGAGAACGGCCGACACCTATCCCGCCCGCCCCGCGATCAAGAAATGGCTCGGCATCCCCCGGCTGGGATGAACCTCAGGCGACGTGAACCCCGATTCGCGAAGCAGCCGCTCATAGGTATCGAGGGAGTGAGCTTCGCCCTCCCCGGTGCTCGTGAGCATGATCACCGAAAAGAGGTACGGGAAGGGTGTCGTGGACGGTGCCGCACCTGAGATGAACTCGTGGATCACCAGCCGACCATCTGGCTTGAGTGCGGTGGCAAGCCGGGACAGGAGCGTCAAGCAGCGTTCTTCCGAGAAGTGATGGAAGAGGTGGCTGACGATGATCAGGTCGTAGGGCCCGGCCAGCGGCACCTCGAAAGCATCACCTCGGATGAAGCTGGTGCGCTCGGCGAGATCCAGTCGCCCGATCGTTTCCTTGGTGAGGTCCAAGACTTCCGCCGAGTCAAGGAGAGTCGCGTGTGCTTTCGGATGCTGAGCCGCCTGCGTGAGCGAGAACAGACCGCTGCCGCAGGCTACATCGAGGATGTCCAGACTGTCGCGCGGGCTGGCCCATGGCTCCATCAACTCGGCGAGTGCCTGCGACCCGGGACCGGAAATTGCTCCCACGCTGGACGGGGAGAAGGTCTCCCAGAACTCGTGTCCAGGCGTCTCCCAAGGCCGTTCAGTCAGGGTCGTGCCGCGACGGACTGCCTCGGCCAGACGCGGGAACCCCTCCCATGCCCAGGGGCCGGCCAAAATGTTCACCATGTTGCCCAGATAGCTTGACCGGCCGGGGATCAAGTACGTTTCGGCCAGAGCTGTCAGATGATAGCCGTCATGGCGCTCCAGCAACCCGAGAGCGGCCAGTGCGTCCAGCAAGATGCGCGTCCCTCGAGGGTCGGCGTTCAGGGCGGAGGCGATGGTGGTTGCCAGCCGGTTCCCGCCGGCGATCTGATCGAAGATGCCTAGCTCTACGCCTGCCTGCACGATTCCCGTCACGTGCAGGCCTTGCATCATTTGCATCAGCGGTTCGGGCGAGACTGTTGCACCTGAGGCTGAGAGGAGCGTGTCATCGGTCATCAGAGGTCTCCTTATCTGTTGTGACGGTCACTGCCCGGAGCGGACGCGTGGAGCCGGTCGAGGCGATGGCGTCGGCGCACGCCACGCGCTCCGCACCGACTGCCACGACGCCGCCAATGTCCACCGAGCACGCTTCAAGCCAGCCGCCTAGAACTTCACTCGGTTGCGAAGAAGCAGCTATCAAGGGTCGCCAGCATCCAGGCGATCGCGAACGCCGCCCGGCGGCGGGTGGGCGCAATACGGGGACAGGAAATCTCAACTCAGGACACTTAGACTCGACGCGCTGCCGCGTCTCGTCTGCGAAGTACGGTGCTCCGGGGATGGTGAGAAAGGCAGTGATCTACCCGGCGCCACCAGATCATCGATGTCATATCCGTGAATCCAGTCGAGCTGGTCCGGAAGAGTACTCAGTTTCCGGTCTCGAGATTCAGCGTCAGGGCCGTCCGGAAGGCGGAGGATCTCCGAATTGTCCCATGACGATCGCTGCAGCTGGCGGGTCCGAGGGCGCCGCAACATCTCATACCGACGCAAGGCATCACCCAGCTCGGACCGATCGGTATCGGCCAGGAGGGCTGCGAGCACAGCAGCGTCCTCAATAGCCTGGTTTGCGCCTTGGCCCTGGTGCGGGAGCATCGCGTGTGCGGCGTCACCCAGCAAGACTGTGTGCCCGCGAGTCCAGCGCTGCAACGGAGGTAGCGAGAACAACGCCCACCGTGGACTCTGCTCGACGGAAGCCACCATTTCCCGAACGACAGGATGCCAGCCCTCGAAGGCCGCGAGCGCGGTGCCGGAAGGCTC
This sequence comes from Nonomuraea turkmeniaca, assembly GCF_005889735.1. GTDB lineage: Bacteria > Actinomycetota > Actinomycetes > Streptosporangiales > Streptosporangiaceae > Nonomuraea > Nonomuraea turkmeniaca. The sequence goes on along the minus strand of NZ_VCKY01000171.1, from coordinate 20,374 downwards.
TTCGGTCATCCAGGTGGAAAATGGCCAGGGCGTGGGACCGGGCAGGACTGCCAGGAAATTGATGGTACTTTCACTGATCGGGTAGTGAATGACATAGGCGCCCGGCCCCAGCCAGAATTGGATCGTCATTGGGTCAGGCATCTCACTGAGAGTGCTGACTTGAGCCAGGCCCCGAAATCCGGAAGCTCCGGAGTAGGTCGGAGCTGGTCCACCACCGGTCACCCAGTTTCTAACGGCTGAGCGAACACCATCCGCTCCGACCACGACGTCCGCCACCACTGGGGCTCTCTCGGCGAAATGTAGCCGGATACCATCCTCGCGCTCTTCCAGGTCTTGTAAGCGCGAGTTCAAGTGCAGGCCGTCGCGACCCCAGGAATCGGCAAGGATGCGCTGCAGATTCACCCGGTGGATACCGAAGAACTCAGCCCCGTATCGCGTGTTGTATGTCGGGCCCATGGGAAACGATGCGATCAGCTCTCCGCTGGCCCAGCGCCGATAGACGACATCTGTCGGCTCTACCGAAGACTCCTTCAGTTGGTCGCCGAGGCCAAGCCTTCGGAGTACTCTTGTTCCATTTGCAGCCAGGGCGACAGCGGCTCCCACCTCCCGTAGCTCCGAAGCCTGCTCGTAAATTCGAGCCTCCACGCCATGCTTACGCAGGAGCAGGCCAAGCGTCAGTCCACCGATTCCGGCGCCTACGATGGCAATACGCGGTTTCGCAGCTTTCACGGGACTCCCTACCTTCGGCTCACGTGCGCCGCCATACACGGTGGTCGGTGCTCGACCCGCTGCTTCCGGGCTCTACCGCTGCTGGCAGCTTCCATGACCTTAGGGAAGCGCGGTATATCGGCGGTATATCGGCGGGGCCGTGTCAACCTCGATGGCACACGTCGCGCACCCAGACACAGGTGCGTGACGAGTTAGTGGTCCGACACTCTGTCCGCTATGACGTTGAGAACCATGACCGAACCCCCGGCAAGCGTGCTCGCAGCCTTCCGCTTGAACCCGGATCCATCCACACCGCCGCCGTCGACAAGCTCGAAGGCGAGGTCGAACCGCGGCTGGCCGCCATCGGCGAGGAGGGCAGACTTCTGTACGGCGCCGCCTACCGGACCATGGTCACCAGCGGGCTGAAGGAGGAGCACTCGGGTTCCAGCCCCGACGTGGTCGCCCAGGCCGTGCTGCACGCGCTTACCGCGCGCAGACGAGCACCTCCCGCCCCAGGCCGACAGATCCCGTTGAAGACCCGAAGTCAGTCGGAGGCTGGGTCAGACCCCGGCGGGAGGTGCTCACCTGCATCATCTCTGTCAGTGGTTGTGACGAGGCGGTAGCCCAAGTCGAGAGTGTGGACGGCCAGGAGGCGGCGGTGACGGTCATGCCAGCGTCCGGTGGCGACGTCGGCTGCGAGGCGTCGCATCGCGTACTCGACAAGGTGCTGGTCGAGGTTTGCCAGCGTGGAGATGGCGGCGCGTACCTGGGGGTCGAGGTAGCGGTGCGGGCGTTGCCAGTATGCGCCCAGGAATCCGTCGGTGCAGTCGGCGGCTACCCGCACGTGGTCGACGCTCACCCGTGCGCCGTTGCGCCGGAACCAGGTCTGGACGACGTCCAGAGAGGCGAGTCCGGCGTCGGCTTCGGCGATCTCCGGGAGGTACTCCTCGACCAGCCAGAATCGTGCGGTGACGGCGGGGTCCCAGGTGAGGATGATCTGCCGTCCGGATACCCGCCGCATCTCGGCGAGGCCCGCGGCCGCGTCGGTCCAGTGGTGGACGGTGAGGATGGCCATCGCGGCGTCGAACGACTTGTCAGGGAACGGGAGACACTCGGCGTATCCCTGGATGACCGGCGCGGAGCCCGGGGGACGCTGGCGCATCATCACCGTGGACGGCTCCACGGCGATGACCCGCCGGCTGCGGGGCTCGTAGGAGCCGGTTCCGGCGCCAACGTTGATCACCGTCTGGGCGGATCCCAGGGCCTGGTCGATCTGGCCGGCGATACGGGGGTCGGGGCGCCGGTGGCGGGAGTAGCCGAAGCCGATCGTCTGGTACGGGTTGGCGTTCACGAACATCGTCATTCCTCTCCGTCGGCGGAATCGACGTGCCCGCGCCGGGCTCCCAGCACCAGCAGCGGCGGCGTCTGAGATGTTCGCCCAGGTGAGGATGGCCCTGGAGAGCGGCGGGACCGGAAACGGGTTCGTCGATACCGGTCGGTTCCAGGCAGGCGTCGAGCAGGCCGCCGATCAGCGTGGTCAGCTGCCTGGGGTGTTTCTCCCCGCCTTCGATGATCCAGTTCTGGGTTCGAGGCCCTCGGAGGCATAGTCGTCGACCGGCCAGACCGTGCCCTCGCCGGTTTTCCGCCATCCGGTCATGGGATCGGCGGCCGTGCGGATGGGGTGTTCGATCGAGAAGATAGCGACCACCCAGCGGGTCGCCCAGCGCCGACGGCGCCTCCACGTTGACCCGCGTGCCGGGCTGGATCTGGTCGAGGGTCGATCTGCGGCGGGTCTCGGCCGTCAGCCTGGCTTCCAGGACGTCCGTCTCGTGCTCGGTCTGGACGATCATCAGCCCGACGCCGTTCAGGCAGATCCAACCCAGCGCGCTCGCGGCGGCCTTGGGCGCTCTGACCGCGATACGAGCTTGGTCGACGGCCACCACTGTTCCGACTTCCTGGATGTGCCCGGTGAACATCCGACACCACCTCTCGACAGCGGCAAGGACGATCCTCGCCACACGAAGGAGTCAGGGGCCATGAGCGAGGCCCGAGAGGTGGCGGGGTGTCACCGCGTGGCCCGGAATCACACCGAGTCGTCCCACCGCTGCCGGTGGAACCGGCGGGCTGTCACCACCGCACCTTGGAATCGCACCAATCCACCTATATCACCCACCCGTCGGCAAGATCAACGGCACGCCGCCACGAAGGACAGTCGTTCAGGCAGCCCGGCTCCTGCGCGCTCGCTCGCGAGAAAGCCAGTGAGAGGGTGGACCGGTCACATTGAAAGGTCCGCCGCCGCATGCCTTCTTACGGGCTTACTGCTGACAGAGAAAGTGCATCGCGGCAGACCTCGGCGCGCAAGACGCAGGTCACACTTGCCCGCCGCGGCAGCAGGCATATTGGCAATGGCCATAATAGTGCGGGTGGCCGCGCATGAGGAGCTTACAATTAGGGCATACGAGGCTTTGTACTGGATTAACACGGATGACGGCTGCATCCTCCAGCGCCAATATGCCTTCTACAATTTCGCGCCCGTGCTCTGCGATGCCCTGTTTGAGAAACTCGTACATATCGTAGACATGTCCGCAGCGCGGACAGTCGATGCGATTTGAATATCCATTGATATCCAGGTCGAGTTCTGCCTTGATTCGCCTGGCCTCCTCGTCCGAGACCGGCTCGGTTCCGGTCTGCTTGAGGCGCTCGGATGTCCAGTAGCGCGCCATGACCTCTTCATGCAGCGCCCGCGGGACATAGAAAGTTGCCTTCCTATTCTCCTCGGTTGCCCTAAGCACGGCGTCAACAATCATCGAGTCTTCGCCAGAGACGACGGTTTTGCCCTGTTTCACCACGGCAACGATTTTGGCGATGTCCATTTCGGGCATGCCTCCCACCTGTAGAAATCCTCTTTGCGGGGACGGCTTGTTGGATGACATCCGGACTCTCCCCTCGCCGAAGGGGACTTATTCGCAACATACCCCGCCTTGATCAACTCCAGCTCAACCCTTGACCTGCGGTTACCCGGCTAATTTCCATGGGGAGCGGGTTCTGTGCAGGTGCGTCGGCCATGATCTTCCCCGCCTCCACCGCTTATCAGGAGCAGGAACAAACCCGACAAAGTTCGCCACCATGTGCAGCAGCAGGGTGCAGCGCGAGTTAGGGACGAAGAGGTCGTGGGTTCAAGTCTCGCCAACCCGACAGAGTTGCCGCAGGTGAAGAGCCCGGTCCTCACGATCGAGAGTCAGGCTCTTCATCGTTCGACTGTCCGTCTGAACGACCGCAGTGTTATCGCTATCACGCTCTCGGTCAAGTCTGGCACGACATGCCCCAGGCGTTGGATGAATCTTTCGATGCATCGACAGGGTCGGATCCTGCCCCTAGCAGGGCCGAGATAAGACGTATGACCTGCCGATATGTTGCCGTGGTGCGGTGGTCGACCGCCACGTACGGATCATGGTGACTCCTTGATGTGGCAGCCAGGTCTTGACATGGTTCGGCGGACACTCTAAACCGTTGATGTTACCGATAACGCACTCTTAACGCCGCGGAAACATCCAAGAGCCGGCACCCTCGCAGTGCCACCGCACAGCGGGGCGTCGTGGCCCTGCCCGCCTGACCAGGCGACCGCATCATCCCGGATCCGCCAAGCTCGCACACCTCCACGACGTGGCCTCTCACCGCCGCGTCGGCGCCTCTCGAGGAGCAGAACAATGCATTCACCCGCCCGGTTATCCACCCACGCGACGGGCCGCCGCCGGCGCTCGCCCGCCGTCGTCGCCGCGTGCGTGCTGGCGGCGATCGTCACCGCCTTTTCGTGGTTGGTGGCGCTGCCGGCCGCGGCGGCCCCCGCGCCGCTGGTCAGCGTCTCCTCCCAGCGATGCCTCGATGTGAAGGGCAATGTCGACACACTCGGCACGGCGCTCGACATCTGGGACTGCAACGGCCAGGCCAACCAGGGATTCGAGTTCACCTCGGCCGGCGAGCTGCGCACCATGAACGGCACGCGCTGCGTCGATGCGGACCGGAGCCAGACCGCCCCGGGAACCGCCGTGATCATCTGGTCCTGCAACGGGCAGGCGAACCAGAAGTGGCGCAAGAACTCCGATGGCTCCATCACCGGCACCCAGTCCGGGTTGTGCCTCGACGTCAACATGGCGGGCACCGCCAACGGCACCGCGGTCATCCTGTGGACCTGCAACGGCCAGAGCAACCAGAAGTGGAACGGCACGCCCGGCGGCGGCGGCACGCTCGTGGTGGACGCGGCCACCGCCGTACGCCCGGTCACGCGCGTCGGCTCGGGCACCCTCTACGGGCTGATCGACGGAGACACGCCGCCGGTATCGATCATGCAGCCGCTGAAGCTGAGCCAGGTTCGCCAGCCGCCGCCGCTGCACGAGCACCGGCCCAACGGCTACCCGTACCCGATCGGCGACACCCTGGACATCTGGCGCAGCGCCGCGGCCGTCGGCGCGGTGATCACCGTCGACATGGCGGACAGCTTCGACTGCTTCCCGTACTGCTGGACGAACTGGGACGACTGGTACCGCCGGATCGACCAGATGATCGCCGCGGCCAAGAACGCGGGCATCACCAACATCGACTCGTGGGAGCCGTGGAACGAGCCGGACTGGACCTGGCCCCAGGCGGCGGGCGTCTCCTTCAACGAGGGATGGGTCCGCACCTACCGGCGGATCCGGCAGAGCGAGCCCAACAAGCCCATCATGGGTCCCAGCTACTCGTACTGGAACGTCAACATGATGCGGTCCTTCCTGAGCAACGCGAAGGCGACGAACACGCTGCCCGAGGTGGTGTCCTGGCACGAGCTGCGCGGATGGCAGCAGGTGTCGGGCAATGTGCAGGCGTACCGGGCGCTGGAGCGCGAGCTCGGCATCTCCCCGCGGCCCATCTCGATCAACGAGTACGCCTCGACCACCGAGATCGACGTCCCCAGCACCGCGAACCACTACGTGGCCCAGTTCGAACGCTCGGGCGTGCGCGACGCCCAGCGGGCGTTCTGGTTCGAGGCCGGCACGCTCAACGGTCTGCTGCACAACGGCCAGCCGACCGCGTCGTACTGGATGTACAAGTGGTACGCCGATCAGAGCGGCAACATCGTCAAGGTCACCCCGACCACGTCCAACGACGGCGTGGCCGCCTACAACGCCGGTGCGCGCACCTTCAGCCTCGTCTTCGGTGGCCAGTCCGGGAACAACACGATCCGGGTGGACGGAGTCGGCGGGCTGGGCTCCTCCGTCACGGCCACACTGGAGTACGTGTCCGGCACGGGACGTACGACGAACGTTTCCGCCGCAACCCGGCTCTGGTCGACCGCCTACACCGTCACTAATGGGAGCGTCACGATCCCGATCGCCGGCCAGGACCCCTACGGCGCCTACCGGCTCACGCTGGCCCCTGGGTAAGTCGCGACGGCAGCGCGCGGGCCGTCGGCGTCCTGGGGCGCCGACGGCCTAGCGTGTCGTCAGCCCTCTTCGCGGATCAGATGGACCAGGGCGCTGGTGTAGTCGCCGGGGGCCAGATCCGCAAACAGGCCATGGGTGAGCAGGACCACGCCGTGGTGGACCTGGCCGGTCGCCTGATCGCGGTAGCGGGCCTGGGCGTCCAGGCCGCGCAGCGGGATGCCCGGGTCGGCGTGGCCGAACCGGCGGGCGCGACGGAAGACGAGGACCGCGAGCTGCCCGCCGTCGCGGGCGAGGTACTGCACGGCCGACAGCTCGCCGTTCGGCGGCAGCAGGCGATACTGCCGTCCGTGCTGGACCAGCGGGCGGATCCGCTTGTAGGCGGCGACCAGTTCGGCGGCCCGCGCAAGATCGGCCTGGCTCCACTCGGTCAGGGCGCCGCCGATGGCCAGTACTCCCGCCATGGCCACGTGGAAGCGGAAGTCGAGCGGGACCTGGCGCCCGGTGTACGGGTTGGGGCTGTCGGTGACCCAGGCGCCCATCACCCGGGCCGGGTAGAGCTGGGAGAAGCCGTGCTGGATGTCCAGCCGGTCGAGGGCGTCGGTGTTGTCGGAGGTCCACACCTGGTCGGTACGCCGCAGGATGCCGAGGTCCACCCGGCCGCCGCCGCTGCTGCACGACTCGATGCGTACATGGGGGTGGGCGGCGCGCAGCCGGTCGAGCACGTCGTACAGGGTGCGGACGTGGTCGATCCACAGCCGCTCGTCCGGGCCTGCCTCGGTGAAGGGGCGGTTCATGTCCCACTTCAGGAAGTCGATGTCGTTCTTGGCGAGCAGTTCGTCCAGGGTGCGGTAGAGCCAGGTGGCCACCTGCGGCCTGCTCAGATCGAGCACGAGCTGGTTGCGGTGCTCGGTGCGGGTCCGGTGCGGCCGGTGGATCACCCAGTCGGGGTGGGCGCGGTACAGGTCGCTGTCGGCGTTGACCATCTCCGGCTCCACCCAGAGGCCGAACCGCATGCCCAGCTCGTGCACCCGGTCGATCAGGGGCCCGAGCCCGTGCGGGAAGCGCTGAGGGTTGGGGTGCCAGTCGCCGAGCCCTGCGGCGTCGTGTGTGCGGGCGCCGAACCAGCCGTCGTCGACCACGAACAACTCGATGCCCATCCGGGCGGCCTTCTCGGCGAGCTGGACCTGGCCCTCCAGGGAGACGTCGAAGCCCGTGGCCTCCCAGGAGTTGTAGAGCACCGGCCGTGTCTCGCCGGCGTGCGGCAGGACGTGCCGCAGCTGGTGGTCGTGCCACGCGCGGCTGGCGGCGCCGAAGCCGCCCTCGGTGTACAGGGCCGCGCACACCGGAGTGACCAGTTCCTCGCCGGATCCCAGCTCCCAGGTCACCGGGTCGTGCCCCGCGCCGGCCGACAGCGTCACCCGCTCGGTCGGCAGCCGCTGCGCGGTGAGCCGCCAGCTCCCGCTCCAGGCCAGCGCGCAGGAGTAGACCATGCCGTACTCCTCGCTCGCCGTGCCGTCGTCGATCATCGCCCAGGGATTGGCCTGGTGACTGGTCACCCCCCGCCGGCTGGTCAGCATGGTCTCGCCGTACGGGAGCTCGCTGCGGTGCAGGCGGGTCTCGGCCGCCCACTGGCCGCGCACGCAGCTGAGCCGGTAGCCGTTCAGGCGAGGGAGCACCCAGGTGGCGGAGTCGGCCCGCGCCACCGTGACCGGCTCGCCCGCGTTGCGCAGGACCAGGTGGCGTTCGATCACGTCGCTGTCGCCGTAGATCCGGTAGCGGCACTCGACGGTCAGCGGGTAGTGACGGTCGGCGAATTCCAGCACCAGCTCCCGATCGGTACGGCGTTCGCCGGTGTAGCCCAGGTCCAGATCGCGGGTGCCGTCGGCGAAGCGCACTTGCAGTCCCGCCTGCCCGTATCGCAGTCCGCCGGCTGCGGCCAGGTCCAGTACGCCGTCGGCCGGGTCCTCCATCGAGCGACGCTCCGGCTGCGGCAGCAGGAGCAGGGACAGGGCCTGCTCGCGGGTGAGCCGCGGCCCCCAGTGCAGAGTACGGAGCCGGGCGGCCTCGTCCAGATGGAGGACATAGCAGGAGGACGGTCCGGACAAGATCCACAGTCGGTGGTCCGGATCGTGAACGATCATGGTTTCCTTTCGTCGCTGCAGAGATGAAGGCCCGCCGCGGCTCGCGCGGATGGCCTCCTCGGCCTGCAGGATGCGCGCTCCGCACGGGGCGTCAGGTGGCGCAGGGTGAGGCGGCCCCGATATTGATCACCCGGTGGAGCGCGGCGCGGGGCCGCTGCTCTCCCGGACGATGAGTTCGGGCTCGCTCCAGGCAGGGACGGCCGGGGCGGTATGTGGATCCAGCCTGCGGTGCAGCAGGTTGAAGCAGGCCCGGCCAAGGCCTTGGAAGTCGAGCCGGACTGTGGTGAGTGAGGGGTTGAGGTAGGCCGCGGGGGGCGAGTCGTCGAAGCCGACCACGCTGAGGTCGCCGGGGATGTCTCGGCCGGCTTCGCGGGCTGCCCGCATCACGCCCAGCGCGAGGTCGTCGTTGCCGCACAGGATCGCGGTGACCGAGGGGTCGGCCACCAGATCGCGGACAGCCAGGTAGCCCGAGCGTGGACTCCAGCCGCCGTGCAGCGGTTCGGGCACCGGCCGTTCCGCGGCGCGCAGTGCGTCCATCCAGCCTTGGGTGCGCTGGGGGAGTTCGCTGGTGGAGGAGGGGATGGCCAGGTAGTGGACGGTCGGGTGACCCAGGCTCAGCAGGTAGCGGGTGGCGTGTGCGGCGGCCGCACGGTCGTCCAGCCACACCTGCCATGGGTTCTTGGTCTCGATGTCGGGACGGCGTTCCACAGCCGCTGCCACCGGGACGTCCGGTGGCAGCGCCCCGAGCGCCCGCACCCCGGCGGCGTCGAAGGCGATCACCATGACCGCCTCCCCCGGCCGGTTGAGCCGTTCGGCCACGTCCCGCTGGCCGGAGCCCGGTTCCAGCACGCTGATCCCGACCGAGAAGCCCGCCGTCCTGGCCGCCTCCTCCATCCCGCGTAGCGTGGCGGCCGCACCGTACAGGGAGGTGTCGGAGGTGAGCACGGTGACCGAGCGCACCGGCCCTCCGGCCAGCGCCCGGGCCAGCTTGTTGGGCCGGTAGCCCATTTCTTCGATGACCTGGAGAACCTTGACCCGGGTCTCCTCGCTGACCCGGGCCTTCCCGTTGATCACGCGGGAGACGGTCTGCTGGGAGACACCGGCCACCCGGGCGACGTCCCAGATACTCGCGGACCGGCTGCGGGGGGCGTCCTGGTTCGGCATGTGACCGGTAACTTCCATGAGGCGGACCTTACTTGATGGCGGCGTTGGCCTCGTTGTTGATCTTAGTGGCGGCGTCCTGTGGCGACATCTGCCCCAGCCAGACCTGGTTGAAGATGTCGAGCGCCTTGACGTTGTAGGTGTCGGCCGCCACGGTCAAGGGATAGCCCATGGTCGTGCCTTCGGCTGCCTTCTTGAATCCGGTGACGTCCACCCCCTTGGCCTTCCACGACTCGGCGAAGGTGTCGTTGAGCGCGGGGATGCCGGGCCACACGGCCCCGGCCTGCGCCACGGCCTTCTGGTGCTGCTCGGAGGCGAGCCACTTGACCAGTTCCCACGCCTCCTTGGGATGCTTGGTGCCGGCATAGATCGCCTCGGTCAGACCGTTGTAGACGCTGCCCTTGCCGACGGGGCCCGCAGGGAGGTCGGCGACGCCGAAACCGCCGTTCGGAAGCGCCGTGTCGAAGGCGCGCAGCATCCAGCTTCCGTCCATCGCGGTCGCCGCCTCTCCGCGGCCGATGACCTGGTCGAGGGAGGGGCCGTTGGGCGGATTGGTGACCGTGGCCGGCACCGCGACATGGTACTTCAGCCGCAGGTCCTGGACGAACTGGATGGCCTGGACGCAGGAAGGCTGGTCGATCGTCCACTTGCCCCATGGCTGGTCCTGGAGCTTGCAGCCGTTCTGCAGGGCGAAGTTCCACCAGTCCTGCTGGCCGGTCGGCGCCTGCATCGCCAGGCCGTACTGCTTGATCTTCTTGGGATCGAAGCCTGGCTCGTCGGCGCGCTTGCCGTTCTCGTCGACGGTCAGCTTCTGCAGGACCCTGACGAACGTGCCGCCGTCCGTAGGATTCCAGGTCAGGCCGTCGAGGTCGGCAGGCGTGAGCGCGGCCTCCTTCAGCGCCTTGGTGCTGTAGAAGAGGCCGATCGTGTCCCAGTCCTTGGGCAGGCCATACACCTTGCCGTCCACCTTCCAGCCCTCGGCGAGCTTGGAATCGTAGATGGAGGTGTCCAGCTTGTCCTGGGCGATGAGCGGCGCCAGGTCGGTGAGCACGCCTTCCTTGCTGAACTTGGGGAAATAGGCGACGTGGTCCCAGAACACGTCGGGGGCCGAGCGCCCGGCGAGCTGGGTCTGCAGCTTGCTCCAGTAGTCGTTCCAGTTGTTCAGCTCGATCCGCACCTTGATGTTCGGATGCGCCTTCATGAACTCGCCCAGCGACTTCTCGATCGGCGGCTTCTGCACCTCGTCCCACATCGCGTAACGCAGGGTGACGGCGCCGCCGGAGCCGCCGGACTCGTTCGATCCGCCGCCGCATGCGGCCAGCGCCAGGACGGCCGCCGCGGCGACGGCAGAGGCGGTGAACTTCGTGGACATACCGTTATGCCCTTCTCTTTCGGGGGGGTGATGGTCACTTCAGCCCGGTGAGGGCGATCGAGCGGACGATGTGCCGCTGGAACGCCAGGAAGATCGCGAGGAGCGGAAGCAGCGCCATCGCGGAGGCCGCCAGGATGAGGTGGTACTGGGAGGAGTACTGGCCCTTCAGCGCCGAGATGCCCAGCGTGACCACGCGAGTGGCGTCACTGTTGGTGATGATCAGCGGCCAGAGCAGCGTGTTCCAGGTGGTGATGAACGTGATGGTGGCGAGCGTGGCCAGGATCGGGCGGCTCAGCGGAAGCATGATGCGGACGAGCACGGTCCAGGTGCCCGCGCCGTCGATGTGCGCCGCCGCCTCCAGGTCCCGCGGAATGGTGCGGAAGTACTGCCGGACCAGGAAGATCCCGTACGGTGTGCCGAACGCCGCCGGCAGGATCAGCCCGAGATAGGTGTCGATCAGCCCCATCTCCCGCGTGATCAGGAAGAGCGGGACAAGGGTGACGATCTGCGGCACCATCATGGTCGCGAGGTAGCCCCAGAACAGTGCGTCCCTGCCCGGAAATGACATCCGGCCAAAGGCGTAGGCGGCCATCGTGCTGAAGACCACCTGGCCGGCCGTCACGGCGCCCGCGTAGAGCAGCGAGTTCAGCAGGAAGCCGCTCATGTCGTACTCCGACCACACCTGGGCGAAGTTTTCGAAGGTCACCGGCAGCGCGGGTGACCACGCGCGGGTGGTGAGCACCTGCGCGGGCTCCTTCAGCGCCGAGTTCAGCGTCATCAGGTACGGCGCGACCGAGACCACGGCGCCCGCGAACAGCGCCAGATAGAGTGCGATCCGCTTCATCGGTCCTCAAGAGAAGTCGTAGACGGTGCGCTTGCGGAAATAGAGGAACTGCGCCGCGGTGATCAGCAGGATCAGCCCGAACAGCACCATCGCCAGCGCGGAGGCGTAGCCGGATCGGAAGAGCTGGAAACCCTGCTGGTAGATGTGGAAGTTCAGCACGTCGGTGGCCCCGCCCGGACCGCCCTGGGTCATGACGAAGACCGTGTCGAAGATCTGGAACGATCCGATCGTGTTCGTGACCAGCACGAAGAACAGCGACGGCCGCAGCAGCGGAAGAGTGATCGTGAAGAACCGCTGGACCGGCGTGGTGCCGTCGATCGCTGCCGCCTCATACAGCTGATGCGGAATCGCCTGCAGCCCGGCCAGCAGGATCAGCATGGTATAGCCCGTGTACTGCCAGATGTTCACCGAAGCGATCACGGGCATCGCCCAGGCCGGGTCCGTCAACCAGTTCGGGCCGTCGATCCCCACCAAACCCAGCAGTTGGTTGACCGCGCCGTACCTCGGGTCGAACACCCAGGTCCAGATGACGCCCAAGGCCACGGGCATGGCCATCCATGGCAGCACAAAGATCACTCGCAGAGCCTTGCCGCCACGCATCCGCCGGTTCAGCGCCAGGGCCAGCAGCAAAGCCAGCACGGTCTGCGCCGGGATGTTGAGCAGCACGTAATAGATCGTGTTGAGCACCGCCCGCCAGACCTCCGGATCGGCGGCCAGCTCACGGTAGTTGGCCAGACCGACGAACGAGGGCGCGCCCATCAGATTCCAGTCGAACAGGCTCAGCACCGCCACCCCGAAGATGGGCGCCACCAGGAACAGCAGGAAACCGGCCAGGCTCGGCGCGAGCAGAATGTAGGCCTCGACCAGGGCGCGTATCCGAGGTGCGAGCGGACGTCTCGCACGCCGCTGCCCCCTCGCGGTGCCACCACGAAGAGAGATGTTATCGATCACATTCATACTCCGTACGCCGCCGTCGCTGAGACAGCGATGGAAGTTCTGAGGTGGACAAGAGGGCGAACGGTTAACCCGAAAGCAATGAAGAAGAGAGTTACCGATAACATCGAGATCGTCAAGAGCTTGGAGCAAGGGGACGGAGCCTGGCGCAGTCGGCCGCATGGCCGCACGCCTTCCCTGCATCCCGTCTCCGCTCTTTCGCGAAGGCTCGGGCCCGCCGGAGAAGCGCCGTACGATGACACATCACGCCGTCGAGAGGGTAGAGGTCCGTGTCCGATGACCGCGCATGGCACCGGGATCCCCGCCCAGGTGCGAGCCACCGGCGGGCGGGAGCCGCGAGCGGTTCACCCCACACTGCCGGGGCGGTGTCCGGCCGCCGTCGAACGGGCTGGTGGGTGGCCGGGGGGTTGGTCCTCGCGTTCGCGGTCGCGGTCGCGGCCACGCTCTACGTGGTAACCGGGCGTGAGCCCGCGCCGACGCCGGCGAAGGCGCCGTCGGGGTGGCGGCTGGTCTGGGCGGACGAGTTCGACGGTCCCGCCGGGCCGCCGGATCCGGCGAAGTGGAATCTGGTCGACGACCATCTCGGCTACAACAACGAGCTGGAGTACTACACGCCGCGCAACGCCGTCGTGGACGGCCAGGGCCGGCTGGTCATCACCGCCCGGTCCGACGACGCGGGCGCCCACGACTGCAGTCCCCGTGTGTGCGCGGCCACCTCCGCCCGGTTGTTCACGGCGGGGAAGTTCGTCCAGCGCTACGGGCGGATCGAGGCCCGCATCAAGTTGCCCACAGGTCAGGGCATGTGGCCGGCCTTCTGGGCGCGGCGCTCTCCCCAGGGCAGCGGTCGCGGGGAGATCGACATCATGGAGCACCTCGGGCGCGAGCGGGACACGGTCCACGGCAACCTGCACGGGGAGAAGGGCTACGACGCGCTCAACTCCTACCGGCTGCCCAACGGGGGCGGGTTCGCCGACGACTTCCACGTCTTCGCCGCCGACTGGTATCCCGACCGCATCTCCTTCCTGGTCGACGGGCAGGTCTACGCCACCGAGCACAAGGCGGACGCCCCGCCCGGCGGCTGGGACTTCGACGTGCCCTACTACCTCCTGCTCAACTTGGCCGTCGGCGGCGACTGGCCCGGCCCGCCCGACTCGACGACCCGGTTCCCGCAGCAGATGATCGTGGACCACGTGCGCGTGTACGCCGCCGCTACCGATCCGCCGCGCTGACCTCGGCACTCCGCCCGGCGGCGAAGTTTGCGATCAGCACGCCCACTCCCAGCAGCAGGGACAGGCCCTGCGCGATCGTCCAGCCGAGGGCCGCGGCGGTCAGCCCGTACGGGAGCAGCGCCGCCACCAGCCCCAGCACCAGGGCCGCGTTGGCGCCGTTCATGAAGACGTACGCGCCGGTGCGGTCCCTGCTGATCAGGATCGTGTCCACCAGGTAGTTCCCCGCGCCGACCAACGACGCCAGGCCCAGGACCCGCAGCGTCTCCGCCGCCTGCGCCGAGTAGCCCTCCCCGAACACCCGCAGGATGTACGGCGCCCCGACCACGATCACCGCGGCTGCGGGGACGAGCAGGCCGTAGATTCCCACCACGGCCTTGCGCAGGTACCGGCGCAGCGAGATGCGCTGCGCCTCGGCGAACAGCACCTGCGCGCTCGCCGAAGGGATGAAGTTGAGGAACGCCGCCACCTGGAAGGCGATCGCGAAGTACGCCGCCGCCTGCGGCCCCCGGATGGCCAGCACCTCCAGCGGCACCACGGTGCTCGGCAGCATGCCGAGCGCGGTCGCCAGGTAACCGGCGGCGGAGAACGGCAGGTACCGCCGCAGCAGCTCGATCGGCCGCGCGCGGTCCGCGGCGCGGCGCAGCCGCGGCCACAGCGCCGCCCCGCCGAGCAGGCAGGCGAGCAGTGCGCCGCCGCCGTAGGCGAGGACCAGGCCGGTGAACCCGAGCGGGACCAACGGCAACAACGCGCCGACCTTCAGCACGGTGCCCGCCAGGTTCTTGGCCAGCAGCGCCGCGGTGCCCCGGACCGCCACCAGCCCCGCGTCCAGCGTCCCGCCCACGGCGGTGACCATCACCAGGACGGTGATCAGCGTGATCGTCCCCGGCTGCCGGATCAGCTCCGGACCGCCGGGCAGCAGCGGCGCCAGGATCAGCAGCGACAGCAGGGCGAGCACGCCGCCGATCGCGCCGACGGCGGTCACGGCGACCGCCGCCAGCCGGCGCGGGTCGTCCGCTTTGACGAGATGGCGCAGCAGCGTGGTGGGCAGGCCGAGGGCGGCGACGGTGGACAGCAGGTTGACGCTCGCGGTCACGGCGGTCAGCCAGCCGACGGCCTCGACCGGGTAGTGGCGTGCCGCCAGCGTGAAGAACGCGAAGCCGCCCGCCGCGAGCAGCACCGTGTTCGCCAGCAGCAGGAAGGTCCCGCGGATCAGCACGTTGCGGAACAACGAGCGCACCCGCTCCCCGACCCGCTCGCCGCCATCCCGCAGCACGGTGGCGTAGCCGTTCCTGGTCGCGCGGGCGATCTCGGTCCAGCCGACGCCGTTCACGTGCTCCAGCGCCGCTTCCGACATCAGCGCCAGCGTCGCCGCGTCCCAGCCCGCCGCCGCCCGCAGGGCCGCGGCGAGCCCGGTGACGCCGTCGCGGTAGCCGGCCAGGGCGGCGGCCGGCAGCCCCGCCAGGACGGGCAGCGCCGGGACGATCAGCGGCCTGCCGTGGGCGAGCGCGAGCAGCGCGCTGCCGCTGGTGGTGATCTCGCGGAACGGCAGCACGACGACGTCGCCCTCCGCGAACAGCCCGGCGACGTCCTCGTCGCGTACCCGCCCGAGCCGCAGGTCGACGCGGTCGTCGGCGGCGGCCGACGCCTCCAGCCGGGCCGCGAGCGCCGCGTCCGGGCATGATCCGGCGATGACGAGGCGGACATCCAGCCCGCCGGGCAGCGCCGTGAAGGCCGCAAGCAGGTCCTCGACCCCCTTGTACGGCTCGATCCGCCCGAAGAACAGAAACGTGCGGGGCTTGCCCGACCGGCCCGGCGGCGGCAGCGGTGGCGCGGGGAAGGGGCCGTGCGGGATCACGGCGGCCCTCGACGGCACCGCCCCCAGAGCCGCCAGCCGGTCCAGCGCCGCCGAGTGGTGGGCGATGACGAGGTCGCACTGTCGTACCAGGGTGCGCCGGGCGGCGGCGTCGTCGGCGAAGACCGGCCGGTGCGGCAGCACGTTGTGCGCGGTCCACACCAACCGCAGGCCGAGCAGCCGCACGATGCCGAGGACGGCGGCGAACCACAGCTGCGCCGGCCGCCGCATCCTGGCCCCGCCCGGCAGCGCGAACTTCCACACCCAGTGCAGGTGCACGATCCGGACCCCGGCCAGCCGCCGGACGGCCAGCTCGGCGGGTAGCAGCAGGAGGTTGAGCGTGTGGGAGGAGGTCAGCTCGCCCAGGTAGTGGACGCGGACGCCGGTCCCGCGTAACTCGCCGTACAGCAGGTCCTGGTACGGGTTGTCGTCACGGGGGAAGACCAGCACCTTCATCGGCGTGCGCGCCCGCGGGGAGCGGCGAGTTCGGCGAGCACGCCCGCGCCGTACACCAGATGGTCGGCGAGGACCCGCACCGGGCCGTTGTGCCGGTTGCGCCAGGCCGGCACCAGCAGCAGCGCGGGGTAGAGCGGGAACCACAGCGTCAGCGGCAGGCCGAGCAGGAAAAGGGGATACGCCACGACCATCGGCTCCCGGCGCAGCAGGTGCGCCCGGCGGCCCCGATGCTTGAGGTAGAGCCGGGCGCGGGCCTTGCCGTACACGTACGAGCGGCGGAGTTGCCGGCGGCGGTCCCCCCACTCGTGGGTGACGACCGCGTCCCCAGCGCTGCGGATGCGGTGCCCGGCGTCCTGGACCCGCCAGCTGAAGTCGACGTCGGAGCCGTACCCGAAAGTCTCGTCGAAGCCGGCGACCTCGTCGAGAACCTCCCGGCGCACCGCCAGGTTGCCGGTGCCGCACTCCGGGAGGTAGCGGGCGGCGGCCCGGCGCCGGGCATCCGCGTCGTAGAGGCTGCCGTGCCCCTCGGGGCCGGTGACCAGCCCCGACACGACGCTCTCGCCCTCGTGGAGCATCGGCGTGACGAGGCGGCGCAGCCAGTCGCCCTGAGGGAGGCAGCCCGCGTCGGTGAACACGACGATCTCGCCCTTGGCGGCGCCGACGCCGGCGTTGCGCTGGTGCGGGATGGTCACGAGCACGCCCGGCGGCGGGGTGAAGGCCGTCCATCGCACGTGCGGGTGGGCGACAGCGATGGCGTCGAGCCGGCCTCCGGAGGCGTCCACGACGATGATCTCGTACGGGAGGCCGGCGGACTCGGCCGCGCGGGTGACGCCCTCGAGGGTGCTGTCCAGCGCGGGCTCGTCCTTGCTGATGATGACGATAGAGATCATCGGTGGAAGACCTTCGTGACTCCGCTCGTGTAGACGAGATCGTAGTGCGCCTCGATGAAGCCGGTCGGGAACGCGTACAGGGCGAGCTGGTTGTCGAACAGCGACCTGGAGCGGCCGACGGCGGTGTTGGTCCAGCTCACGTACACCCAGGCCCGCCGGTCCAGGGTCAGGGGGGTGATGTCGGTCTGGATCCGCCGGCCCGGCCCGAGTTCGGCGAACAACCGCAGCTGCGCGTACCGGTCGGCGTAGAGGCGGTCGGGCGAGCCGCGTGCCGCCTCCTCGAGCCAGCGCGCACCCGCCAGCTCGGCCTCGTACATGCAGAACCGCTCGCAGTCCTCGCCGCGCGTCGAGAGGTTGGCCGCCCGCTCCCCGCCGAGCAGCACGTTGTCCAG
The DNA here is from genome assembly GCF_005889735.1 of Nonomuraea turkmeniaca. GTDB lineage: Bacteria > Actinomycetota > Actinomycetes > Streptosporangiales > Streptosporangiaceae > Nonomuraea > Nonomuraea turkmeniaca. Next base: position 2,958 of record NZ_VCKY01000171.1, on the reverse strand, counting down.
GCCGCTGCCGGTCGCGAAGGTGGCGACGACGGCCGCTCCCGCCAGCCCGTACACCGTGCGGCGGAGCCGGGCGGGGAACTTGGCCGCCGACACGCGGTGCAGCAGCCAGAACATGGCGATGGTGACGAGCGTCAGCGCCTGCAACTGGGCGCGGCTCTGGTTGTACGCGGCGGCGAGGGTGCCGGAGACGCGCAGCAGCACCAGGGCGCCCAGCATCGGCACGGCCAGCACGCCGATCCGGCGGACCAGCCACGACGAGCGGCGGCGCACGGCCATGACCAGGGCGCCGATCAGGCCGAGCAGGTTCGCCAGCTGCTGGACCAGCAGCACGCCGAGGTCGAGCGACGCGCTCACCGCCGGCGCGATCTTCGGAGGGACGGGCACCCCCGCGTCCCCGAGGGCCCATCGGGGATCGTCCGCGTCGGCGGCAGGCGTCACGGCGGCCTTGGGCGGACGGTATTTGGGCACCACCCGCTTGGCGTAGAGGTATGTCGGGATGCGAGTCACGTCGGTGCCCCGCAGGTAGGCGGAGAGCAGCGTCCCGGCGGTCTCGGCGCCGGGCAGCAGCCGCAGGCCCTCAGAGCTCAGGGCGGTGCGGAACTCGCCGATGTTGGCCGTCGACCGGGTGATCGGAACGTACCAGAGCATCCCGGCGAGCAGCCCGGGCAGCAGCGCCGCCACGACCGCCCGAGGCGCGATCCGCGGCCGCCGCAGGGCCCACAGCACGGCCTGCAGGACCAGCGCCCCGCCGAGCATCACGGCCGTGAAGTACGCGGTCGTGTAGTGCGAGACCACGATGCCCGGCCCGAACAGGCACAACAACGCCGCCTTGGGGAAACGCCGCAGCCGGGCGTCGAGCAGGGCCCCGCACAGCGCGGCGAACAGCAGCATGGCGATCTCCTGCCGGGCCAGCGCCGGGAACTGCTGGGACAGCGCGCCCTGCGCCGTCACGAACGCGGCGGCGGCGAACGCCCACTGGCCCGGCAGGAAGCGCCTGGCGAGGTGGAAGATCCCGACGGGGAACATCGCGAAGATCGCCGGGTAGACGACCTTGAGCACCAGCAGGACCGGCAGCCCGGTCAGGGCGTGCAGCTCGGAGGGCAGGACGGTGATGCTGAGCATCGCCCCGTACGCGTCGGGGTGCGGGCCGGTCACCCAGATCCCCGAGGCCGCCGTCTCCTGGGCCACGGCGTACTCGGAGGCGATGTCGAACCCGTAGACCAGCTCGCCGCGGAGCGCGTACGACCACATCATGGCCAGCGAGACGGCGTACAGCAGCACGGCCGGCCGTCCGGCCCCGAGCCGCCCGGCCCGGACGATCCCGAAGGCCAGCACGAGCACGCAGCCGGCGACGGCCGCGATCGCCACCTCGGGGCCGTACCCGTGGTTGAGCCGCAGCGCCCCCGCCGCGGCGAGCAGCGGCAGCAGCAACGGCAGCGACAACCAGCCGGCGGAGGGCAGAGACCGCCACGGGACGGCCGTCTCCTGCGGCGCCTTCACCCCGGCGAGGAACAACCCCAGGCAGACCAGCACGAGTCCGGCGAGCAGCGGCCCCGGCCGGAGCGGCGCCCCGGGGTCCGCGCCGGGGCCGAACACCGCATCGAGGACGGCGCCGTCGACCAGCGGCACGAGCAGGGTGACCGCGAGGCCGGACACCATGAGCACGATCAGCGACGCGGCCGGCACGTACAGCGGGAACGCCGCCACCCGGTGGCCCGGCACCCGCAACGCCCGCAGCAGCAGGCACCCGGGCACGATCAGCAGGAGCGGCACGAGCAGCAGCTGGGCCGCCCACAGCTGGCGCGCCTGGGTCAATCCGACGATCAGGACGAGGGCCGCGCCGTACAGCACCATACGCCTGTCCTGCTCGCGGACGGTCACGTGCGCTGCCCTCCGCCCCGGCCGGTCCTGTCCTCGGCGAACATGCGGCGGAAGGCCCACAGACCGTGCAGGAAGCCTGCATTCTCGCACGCTTCCTGGGCGATCCGGAGGTACGGGTCGGCGAGCGCCTCGATCCTGCCCGTCACCGCGTTCCGCAGCCCCACCGGGTAGAGCAGCAGCGGCAGCAGCACGGGCACGACCGCGACCGCCGGCCACAGGACGGCCGCGAGGGCGAGGCCCGCGACGAGCACCGGCCACGGGAACACCGTCGGCCGCACCGCAGGCCACTTGAGGTACTGCATCGCGGCGCCCCGCCCGTACGCCAGGCTGCGGCGCAACATGCCGCGCACCGTGGGTGTGTACCGGTGCGCGACCGGCGCGTCGGGGACGAAGACCAGCCGCCCCGGCCGGTCCCGCCGGAGCCTGCGGGACAGGTCCTCCTCCTCGGCCGCGTACCGGAACCTGGTGTCGAACCCGCCCGCGGCCAGCAGCCGTTCCCGCTCGAACGACATGTTGCCGCCGCTGAAGGCGTAGACGTCCCGCCGCCCGCACGCCGCCCCGGCCGTCGCCCACTGCCGCCGCAGGTACAACCACAGCCGGTACGGCAGGGCCGCGCTGACGGTGAGCTCAAGCTCCAGCGGCTCGTGCCGGTTGTTGCGTTCGAGGAAGCGCGACAGGAAGCCGTCCCCGGTCACGGGCACGATGGGGCCGCCCACCCCGGCGACACCCTCTTCGGCGTAGCCGCCGAGCAGCAGCTCGGCCCAGCGGGGGCCCGGCTCGCAGTCGTCGTCGAGGAAGGCCACGACCCGCCCCTTCGCGGCCCGCAGGCCGGTGTCGCGGGCCGCCGCCGCACCGCGGTTCGTCTCGTGGCGGATGACCGTGACCCCGTGTCCGCGCGCGACGTCCCCGGTCCCGTCCAGGGACGCGTCGTCGACGACGATGATCTCCAGGTCGGCGTGGGCGGTCTGGGCGGCCAGCGCGTCGAGGGTCCGCCCGATGCGGGCCGCGCCGTTGTAGGAGCAGACGATGACGGACAGGCTAGGGGGCATCGGGGCGGTTCCCGGGGCTGTCTCTTAT